>VBID01000070.1 GCA_005880615.1 Chloroflexota bacterium | reverse complement strand
CTCGGCCTCCTTCTGCTTGAGCCATTGGTTGAAATCGGCGGCCGTCTTCACTTCGACATACGCGCGCATGTTATAGTGCCCCAGCCCGCACAGCTGCGTACATACCAGCTCGTACTTCCCAGGGATCGTCGCCGTGAAATGCAGCGGAATCACCGTGCCAGGCACGAAGTCCTGCTGGATGCGCAGCTCCGGCACGTAAAAGGAATGATTGACGTCCTTCGCGTGCATCTGCAGCAGGATGGGCTGATCTACCGGGATCACCAGGCTCGCGACGACAATGTCGTCACGAGCGGTCGTGTCATTGGCGGGATCCAGCCCGAAGAAGTTCTCGGTCGCATCGTTCATCAGCTCGGGATGCATGCCGCCGAACTTCCCGTCCTTGCCGGCGTAGCGGAAATAGAACGCGAACTGCTCGGCCTGGACTTCGATCTGTAAGGAACCCGGCGCGGGCAGCGTCTGGTACACGCCCGCCCACAGCTTCGAGCCCACGAATGTCAGCACCAGGATTTCGAAGCCGACCAGCACGGTAGCAACGACGACCATCGGCGTCGCGCCGCCCGGAAATACCTTGACTGGTCGCGGTTGCTGCTTCTCGCCCGCACGCCAGACGAACGCGGCCAGCGCCAGCTGCGCGAGCACGAACAGCACGCCAGCGACGACCATCGTCTCGTTCAGCTGACGATCGATCCCGCCGCCGTGGACAGAGATGTCGGGGGGCAGCCACCAGATGTGCAGCGCGAAGATCGCCGCGGAGACCAGCGCGATTACGGCCACGACGACGGCAAACAACCGCCCCATGGCTTAGTAGGGCTTCGCGGTCAGCACGAAATTGACGGTCTTCGTCTCGGCTCCGCCAATTGTCACCTCTTGACTCTGCGTCCCAAAGCGCTCGTGCCACGCCGTCACCGTGTATTTGCCCGGCGGCAGTCCCGCGAGCATAAAGGCACCGGTGGTATCGGTCACGCTGAAATGCGGCGTCGCGAGCACCGCGAAATAGCCGTGCATCCAGGGGTGCACATTGCACTTGACCGCAATGAACTCCGGCTGCTCCCACGTGGTCCGGATTGGGGGCGCTCCCTTGGGCTGCGACTTGTTCCACTCCGGATTGATTCGAGCGAGCGGGTGGATGTTGTGGGAGTGCGGGTCATCGTTGAAGATCGCGAGCGGCTGGTGCACCTGCATTGCCGCCACGTGCGGAATGTACATGCAACCCTTCTGATCGTAATGAACGGTGTCGGTCGCCGCGGGGGCGCCCTGGTCACCGGCGGCAATGTAGACGACGACATAGCGAACGCTGTTGCCTGGGCCGGTCACCGCGTCCTGGGTGGAGACCGGCGTTGGGTGTTGGGTCACACAGTTTGGTTCCTTCGCCATGTCGATCGGGTGTGCCTTGGGCGGGGTGCCGGTATACGTGACCTTGCCATTGATCGTGCCCGCGGGGAATGGTCCGCGCCCCGCAGCTCCAACGAGCACCACCAGCATGGACCCTGCGAAAATCCGAAGCATCATCGTCCACCTCCTCCAGGGCCAATCGGCTTCAGCTCACGCGCGTGCGTGTTCAACCAGTCCCGCCAGATCGCGGCCTCCCGGGTTTCGATCGGTTGCAGTGTCCGGAGGAAGTGCACGAGATCCCATGCCTCAGCGGGCTTCAGCTGGTCGGCGAACGACGGCATCGGCGAGCCATCCAGGCCGGTCATGAAGATGCGGTAGAGATCCTGGTTGGTCGCTCCGCACATGAACCGCGTGCCGGTCGAGAAGTCGTACGGCCGGATGGGCAGGTCTTTGTTGTCGGTAAGCGTCGCGGCCGAGGGACCGTCGCCGTGGCCCGCAGGGCCGTGGCACTTCCAGCATTCCATCCGCTGGAATAGCTGGCGACCGCGCAGGATGCTTTCCGCGGTGGGCGCCGGCTCGGCCGGGATCGCGATCGGCGTTCCGGGCTTACCGCTTCTCCACTTCGGCGAGAACGTTTTGATGTACGCAATGAGATCCGTGCGGTTTTGCGCGGTCAGGGGACGCCACTGCGGCATGTAGGTCGTGACGAACCCTCGGGTGATCGCGTTGAACAGATCTTCATCGGTCGGCAGCGCCCCGCTCGGCGTCGAGCGGCACTTAAAGACGGCGAGCGTGAAGTCACGCGGCTTGGGATCGATCCACGGTGCATTCTCGCCGGCTCCGTCGCCGCTGGGCCCATGGCAGCCGATGCAGTAGCGACGGTACAACTTTTTCCCAGCGTCGGTGTGGCCGGTGATGCTGCCGACTTGGCTTTCTTGCGCCCAGCCCGCAGTCGTTCCCCCCGCTCCGAGGAGAACGCTCAGAGCCGCCATGCGCGCCATGCGCCGAATGATCGGTCTCATGATCGGGCCCTCCCTAGAAGTCGAAGTCCAGTCCGCTGAACACGCTGGTGGCCCACACGCGGTCGCTCCCGGCAAAGACCGACCCCTGCATCCTCACCGCGGAGATCTCCGTATGCCAGCTCAACCCGGCGCGGCTGAACATGATCGGATACCAGCGCACGCCCCCCGAGAATGCATCCACATCGCCGAGGTTCTTCTGCGTGCCGGAAATGGCCTGCTGCGCCATCCGCACCGTTTCGAACCGCCCGGTGAAAACGAGTTGCGGGCTGACGTAGTAGTGCGCTTCGAGGAATCCGGCATTCCAGGTCGCAGCCTGGGCACCAGCGGGCAGCGTGCCGTTCGAGGGCGTCGCGTTGGCCAGATACTTGTCGTCCGACGCGTGCATCACCAGCGGCAGCAACTCGAAGTCGCCGAAGAAGAAGTCACCGGAGAGGCCGACGCGATAAAACGGCTTGTTCCCCGTCCCCGTGCCGGGAATTGCTGCGCCGGAATCCGTGGTCTGGAAGTACGTGGGCCGTCGGCCCAGGTACGCGTAGACGCCGAGGCGCTCCACACCCAGCTTGCCGGCGTCGATGGCGTGACTGAACGTGAGGTAGGTGTCGTACGCGTTGCTCGACACGAGACCGGGGTTCCCGGACGAGGTGCTCAACAGCGCCACACCATAGCGCGTGTAGCTGTTTTGCGAGTGTCCCGACAGCTCGGCACCGATCTGATTGTCGCCCAATCCGAAGTCGTTCGCGTCGCCGGCCGGCAGGAAATGGTATGACTGATACACGCCGCCGTTGCCGGACAGGAACAGGAACCGCTTCTCCGAGATCAGGTTGTCGAGCTCGAACTTTCCCACCTTCAAGTTGACCCAGCGATTGTCCGCCAGGTTGTCGAACCGCACGAACGCGGCCTCGAAGTGGAACGACGCGTTCGCGTCGGCCGAGGGAAGCAGGACGAAGGAGATGTTCTTGTATATCGTGCCCGCCGTCCACAAATCCATGCCTGACAGGTCGAAGCCCGATTGCATCAGCGTCCTGGGGACGCAGCCTACGCCCGTCGCCGACACGCAGCTGGGCACGCCGGGGGTTGGGTCCACCGGTTGTTTCGTAGCGCCCTCGCGGTGCCAGTTCGGCGTCACGCGGAATGTCACGGGGATGTAGGACGGGTTCTGCCAGATGGGGGAGTCGCGGTCATTCATCATTTGGTAGCCGTTGTCGCGGAACGCCTGTCCAAAGGCATTCAGCTCCGGCCACGCGGTATGACACGCCGAACACGGCAGGTTGTACTTGCGCGCGAACGATGGGATTCGGTGCGTGTAGGTCGCGTACGCTGCGGTGTAGGTGGCGGCCACCGTGCTGCCGCCGGGGTTTGGTGCCATGGCCGCGCAAACCAACATCGCCAGCGGGGCTGCGGCCTTCAGGAACCGCCTGACCATGTGAACCTCCCCTCGTGGGAAGAAGACCCTGCGAGAGAACGGCTGGTGACAGACAATCCAACGCCACATCTATGCCGCGCTGCGGATCTTGTCAACTTCACTTTGCGACGTGTGGGCAGGCGATCCCCTACCGAATCCGGCGGCGGATTTGCCGCGCATGGTGCCGCGCGTGGATGAGATGGAACCGCATCCATTCCTCGAGCGTGAGGTCGCCCATGCGTGGATGCTTGACGAACAGGTCCGCGCGACGGCGCGGCAGCAGCTCGCGCTCGAGGCGGTTCCACGCAGCCACGCCCGCCAGGAAATGCGGCTCCGCCACAACGCGCGGCATCTGCGGTGGAGGGACCGTACGCTCCGGCGCCTTCCGGCCCGGCGGAAACAAACGGAAGCCGAAGACGAACAGCTTCGCGATCTTCTCGGCCGGCGTCCGCGGCCGCCGCGCCATCGGGGCGTGATTGCGGCGCTCTGCGAACTTTGCGGCGCTGGAGGTCAAACCGAGCGCCAGGTGCTCGACGATCTGCGCCGGCGTCCATTTCCCTTCGGGGCCGCGTTCCCAGTCGCGATCGGTGCGGCCTCGTAGCGGACCGAGCACAAGTGTTGGCAGCTCTTCCAGCCGACCACTACCTTCCATCCGACCCGACATGCGGGGAATCTGCGAGTGAACCTGCTGCGCCGCCACCCGATTGCGATCGCGCTGGTCTTCCTCCTCCTCGTCACTGCTTTTCATCCGCTGCCACCTCTCGTCGATGCGATCACCGGCTCCGCTCCCGGTGATGTCGATCTCGATCGGCCGACCATGTACGTTGCGCTCGCGCCGCTTTCCAACACGCTCGACGCGCTCACGTTCTTCAGCGCGGCTCGTGCCGCGTGGGCGGTGGTGGTCTGGATTTTGGTGCTCGCTGCCTGGGGGGCATTGCGGGCAGGGACACGGCGCCAGCTGATCGTGCGCGCGCTCGCCGGTCCACTGACGCTCCTGGTAATGGGCGTCGCGACGGTGTTCCTCCCCCGCCCCGTGCCGCGGCTCACGACCACGGACTCCGGCGCGACGATCATCGATTATCACGCGCACACGCAGGCCTCGCATGATGGGCGCCCCGGCTGGACGCTGGCGAAGCTCGCCGCCTGGCACGAGCGACAGGGCTTCGAGGCGAGCTACGTCACCGATCACAACATCGTCTATGACGGCTCGCTCCCACTACCTCCTACTTCGATCAACCTATTGCCCGGCGTCGAGTGGAGCGTGTACGGCCAGCATGTCGTCGCGATCGGTCCGGTCGAGGCGCTGCCGCGCGACAGTTTCGGCGGAAGTACGCAGCGCATGGTGCGGATCTTCGCGGCGATCGAGCGCCAGGGCGCCATCAGCATCGCCTCGCTCCCGGAATATTGGCGCAATCACCGCGACGACCTCGGCGCATTCGTCATCGCAGGGGTCGATGGATTCGAGATCGTGAATTGTGCTCCCAAGGCGCTGAGTTTCCCAGCGGCGGGCCGCAGCGAAGTACTCGCGCTCGCGGCGGGGCACGATCTCCTGGTCGTGGGCGCGAGCGACAACCACGGCTGGGGCCAGGTGACGTGCGTGTGGAATCTGTCGCATCCCGGCGCGCAAGGATTCCACACGAACCGTGTATTCGCCCGCTCCTTGGCGATGGTTCAGGGGGACTGGCTGCCGTGGACAGCACCCGTGACGCAACCCTGGTTCATGTTTCGCTCCCTGAGCTGGAGCGAACGTGCGAGCTGGCTGACGTGGGTGGTGGTCATTCTTCTATATCGCGCCATGCCGCGCCGGCAGGGACAGGGAGCAGGCATCGGGATTCTGGCGCGCTCGTTGGGCCGGCGCTCCCGCCCTGAGCCGGTCGCCGACGAGACCCCACCGTAACGACGTGGCGGGATACTCAGGCCGGCCTCTCGTCGACAAGCTGGGAATCAAGCCCGGTATCCGCTCATCTTTTCGTCGTCAGTCGCGCGGTCCTCGAAACCAGAATTCCCGCACTGCTCCGGGCTCTCACGCCGGACGGCAGCCTCTGGATTTCCTGGCCGAAGCAGGCATCGGGAGTAGAGACCGACATCACCGAAGACGTCGTCCGTGCGGTCGCGTTGCCGACGGGTCTGGTGGACGTGAAGGTGGCGGCGATCGACGCCGTCTGGTCGGGCCTGAAGCTCGTGCGCCGGCTCAAAACTCGGCGTCCTTGACTTTGCAGAGCAAAGTGCTTTACTTCGAGCAATGACGGCTCCGCGGCCGTTGCACGATCGGGCTCTCGACAATCTCCAGTTCATCCGCTCCACCATGGAGCGGGCCGGATCGTTCACGGCCGTGCCGGGCTGGGGCATGGTGGTCGTGGGGTGCACGGCGCTCGCGGCGACCTGGCTCGCCGTGCGCCAGTCGCGCGATACCGATTGGCTCGCCGTGTGGTTGGGCGAGGCGGTGCTGGGCGTCGTCGTCGGCGGAGCCGCCATGGTGCAGAAAGCCCGGGCTGCGAACGACCCGCTCCTGTCGGGACCGGGCCGCCGCTTCGGTCTCAGTTTTCTGCCGCCGATCGTCGTGGGAGCGCTGTTGACGATTGCCCTGCACCGCGCCGGTCTGTTTGCGTTGATGCCGGGCGTCTGGCTGCTGCTCTATGGGACGGCGGTTGCGACAGCGGGCGCATTCTCGGTGCGGATCGTGCCCATCATGGGGGTGTGTTTCATGGTGCTCGGCACCGTGGCGTTGTTTGCGCCCGCCGGCCTGTGGCCGTGGTTCATGGCGGCGGGATTCGGGGGCTTGAACATCGTGTTCGGCATCATCATTGCGAGGAGGTATGGTGGCTAAGAGCAACACGGCGCGACTCACGCGCGCAGAATCGGAGCGGGCGGTGAAGACCAAACCGCAGCCGGCGCCCGCCGAGCTCGACCGGCTGATTCACGAGCGGGTGCGCCTGGCGATCGTCAGCGCGCTCGCCGTGCGCGACAGCCTCACGTTCAACGAGCTGAAGGCGCTGCTCAACACCAGCGACGGCAATTTGAGCGTGCACGCGCGCAAGCTCGAGGACGCGGACTACGTCACGTGCCTCAAGTCGTTCGCGGGACGCGTCCCCAAGACGGAATACCGACTCACCGCCCTCGGCCGGCGGGCGCTCGAGCGCTATCTCGATCACATGGAAGCGTTGATTCGTGCGACGCGCGCGCGCTGATGTGCCCTCTCTTTTTTTGCGGAATCGCTTTATGACACAAAGTACTTCCTTTCACGTGGCTGTCATCATGGACGGCAACGGACGCTGGGCTACTCGCCGCGGCTTGCCGCGCGCGGCCGGCCATCGCGCCGGCGTTGCAGCCGTGCGGCGTATGGTCCGGGCGGCGCCCGACCTCGGCATCACCGCGCTGACACTGTACGCCTTTTCCTCCGACAACTGGAGCAGGCCGCCGGCGGAAGTGACCGCGCTGATGCGGCTGTTCGCGCGCTACCTGCACCGGGAAGTCGCCGAGCTCGTCGCCCAATCCGTCCGGCTCTCGATCATCGGTCGCCGCGATCGGCTGCCCGCGGCGCTCGTGAACGCCATCGTCGACGCCGACCAGGCAACGAGCGGTGGAACGCGACTCGATCTGCGGATCGCCGTCGATTACTCGGCCCGCGCTGCCATCCGCAGCGGCACGCTGCTTCCCGACGTGGATCTCCTGATCCGCACCGGCGGCGAGCAACGGCTCTCCGACTTCCTCCTGTGGGA
>VBID01000031.1 GCA_005880615.1 Chloroflexota bacterium | reverse complement strand
CGCACGGGAGGCCGGCCGGACGTCAACGCTACGCATCTCCCTCAGGCTACGCGACGGCGCAGCGTGAGGGAGGCGAGCACCACCATCAGGACGCAGAAGCCGAAGACGACTTCGGTGTCGAGCTGGACGGCGGCCCACGACAGATCGGCGCCCCGGATCATGACGCTCCGGAGCCCATCCACCGCATAGGTGAGCGGCAGCACCTTCGAGATCACCTGCATCCAGCCGGGCTCGCTGGACACCGGGACCAGGATCCCGCTCAGCAGGAACTGAGGCACGATCACCAGCGGGATGAACTGCACGGCCTGGAACTCGGTCCGCGCGAACATGCTGATGAAAATACCCAGATTGACCGCCGCAATCGCCATCAGGATGGCCACCAGGAAGATCAGCCAGACGCTCCCGGCGTTGTACAGCTTCAGCACGTAGAGGCTGAAGATCAGCACCTCGGCCGACTGGATCAGCGCCAGCACGGTGAACCCGATCATGTAGCCGAGCACGATCTCGGCGCGCCGGAGGGGGGTCGCCATCAGACGCTCGAGCGTCCCCTGCGTCCGCTCGCGCAGGAAGGACACGCAGGTGATCACAAAGACCAGGAAGAAGACGACCAGGCCGATCAGGGCGGCCCCCAGGTAATCGAGGGTATCCAGGTTCGGGCCGCCATAGAGATAGCTGACCTGTGGGCTGAACCGCGGCGGACCGCCCTGGACGGGCAGGGCGCCGATGGCGGCCAGCACCGCCTGGCTGACGGCCTGCAGCACTTGCTGGCTGGGGCCCGGCTGGCTGCCCTCGAGGTGGATCTCGGGACGCAGCTCGTGCTGGTTGAGGGCCCGGTCGGTAAAGTCCGACGGCACGAGAACGTAGGCGGTCAGGCGGCGATCGTGGAGCTGCCTGTCGGCCGTGGCGCGGTCCATCGCGGTGGCGCTCACCAGGGAGGACGACTCGAGGCGCGCCGCGATACTGCTGCCCAGGGGTCCGCTATCCAGGTTGACCACGCCGACGGCCGGCTGGGAACTCCCGCCGCGGAGCAAGAGGTCGAGCAATGTGAGAATCAGCAGAGGGGCGACGAACAGCAGGGCCAGCGTTCGGCGGTCGTGCCGGAATTGCGAAAGAATCCGCACGGTGATGGCGCGGACCCGGCGCGGACTCACGCGTCGTCCCCAACGGCGTGGGGCGTCTGCGCCGAGAGCTTGAGGAAGGCGTCTTCCAGCCGGTCCACGCCGGCCCGCCGGCGCAGGTCGTTGGCGCTGCCCTCCGCCAGCAGCTTCCCGAACAGGATCAGGCCCAGCCGCTGGGTGCGCTCGGCCTCGTCCATGACGTGGCTGGAGACGATGATGGTCGTCCCGCTGGCCGCCATCTGCTGAAACCGGTCCCAGAGCTGAGCCCGCAGCTGGGGATCGACACCGACCGTCGGCTCGTCGAGCAGGAGCAGCTCGGGTTGATGCACCAGCGCGCAGGCCATCGAAGCCCGGGTCCGCATGCCGCCGCTGAGGGTCGAGACCACCGACCGGCGGCGATCATAGAGATCCACGAACCGGAGCACATCATCCACGCCGTCCCTGGCGCCGTTGATGGTGGCGAAGAAGCGGACGTTCTCCTCGACCGACAGGTCGGGGTAGAGGGCGGCCGCCTGGGTCATGTAGCCGATCCGCGACAGGACCGCCAGCTCGGGCATCCGCCGACCGAGCACCGTGACCGTGCCCGAATCCGGGCGAGCGAGGCCCACGATGGCGCGGATCAGGGTGGTCTTGCCCGCGCCGTTGGGGCCGAGCAAGCCGTAGATCTCGCCGCGTCGGACGCTGAGGCTGATCCCGTCCAGTGCGCGCAGGTGGCCGAAGCTCTTGACCACGTCGTGCACCTCGACGGCGTTCTGGGTCGTCTGGCTCATGGGCGCATGCCCCGGACCCAGCTAGTGGCCAGCTGGCTGACCGCGTCCTCGACCGTGACGTCAAGGCCAAGGCGTTCCTCAACCAGCTCCCGGGTCATCAGGTGGAAGAGGATGGGGCCGATGAACGACTGCAGCGCGAGCACGGGATGCATCTGCCGCAGCCGGCCGGCCGCCATCTGGGCGATGACGTAGCTGATGACGGCGCTCAGGCCGCGGGTGAAGACATACTCGATGGCTTCGGCGGTGTCCGGGCCGTGGCCCGAGACCTCCATGAACACGGCCCGCAGCACGCCCATCCGGCCCCGCAAGCCGCGCGCGGCGGCCATCGCGATGGCGGGCATGACCTCCTCCGGCGGGCGAGCCTGAAGCCCGCTCAGCGTCTCGACCACAACCTCGAGCGGTGAGAAGGCCCGCACCACCTCCCGAAACAGAGCCGGTTTTCCGGGGAAGAGGCGGTATACCGTCGCCCGCGACACCCCAGCCGTGGCGCCCAGCTCGTCCATTGACAGGGCGGCCAGTCCGTGGCGCCCGACCAGGTCGAGGGCCGTCTCCAGCACCCGGTCTCGAGTCGCCGGGTCGGGATCGACGGCCAGCTCATGGATCAGCTCGTCCCGGCTGCGGAAGTGGCGGTAGAAGGTGGCTCGGGAGATCCCGGCTGCCCGCGATACTTCCTGCACCGACGGGCGGGCGCCTTTAGCGAAAGCAGGGCGGACGGCGGTCAGAATCCGGCTGCGGGAATCCAAGGTGCGACGACACTAGATGAGCCGTCGCGTCTTGTCAAGTCTTACGTCGTAGTGGGGGTGGTGAGGTCCAGGTGGCGCTGCTTCCAGAAGTCGAGGTGGCGCCGGAGCCGGTCGCGCTCCGCTTCCATAACGGCCAGGTCCGTCTGGGCCATTTCCACCCGGGCTTCTTCCTCCGACATCCCACCCAGGCTGTGGTGGGCTGTGGCCAGCGCCTTGTCCTTGAACGCCAGGAGCTCGGTATAGACCTGGATCCAATGGCGGGCGTCTTCCGGCAGACGGCTGCCTGGGTTTTCGTTGTCCAGCCACCGGTCCGGATCGACGGCGTCGTGAGCCGCCTGTTCGGGATGGACGTCTTCGGTCTTGATGGAGTAAGTCTAATCAGCGCTCTTCGCGGACATACGGAACCCCCAACGAGGCGGGCGCACCGAGCCGCCGTTTGGCCCAGCCCGTTGAGACGAAGACCAGCACCACGATGGTCATCAGGTAGGGGAGGGAGTTGAAGACCTCGGGTGGCAGGTGGACCTGGCGCGCCTGCAGGGTGAAGGCCAGGCTGGAAAAGGCGCCGAAGAGATAGGCGCCCACCAGGGCCAGCTCCGGGCGCCAGAAGGCGAAGATGACCAGGGCGATGGCGATCCAGCCGGCGCCGGAGGTCATGCCGTCCACCCAGTTGGGGGAGATGGCCAGGCTGAAGTAGGCGCCGCCGACCCCGGCCAGTGCGCCGCCGATGAGGGTGTGGACGTACCGGTAGGCCGCCACGTTAACGCCCATGGCGTCGGCCGTCTCGGGCGACTCGCCCACCGCACGCACGTGCAGGCCGGGCCGGGTGCGATAGAGATAGAACATCGCCAGCGGGACGAGCAGCCAGGAGGCATATACCAGCGCGTTCTGATGGAACACCAGCGGTCCCAGGATGGGCGTCTGCCCCAGCCCGAACAGGTCCACCGCCTTGAATTCGTGCAGCCTGGCATGCCCACCCAGGTGCCCGATGTTGCCCAGGTACGAGGAAAGCCCGGCGGCGCCGGCGAAGATGGTCAGCGCCAACCCGGAGACGATCTGGTTGGCGCGCAGGCTGACGGCCAGCACGGCGTGGATCAGGGACGTGGCGGTGGCCGCCAGTGCCGCCACCAGCACCGCCGCGGACAGCACCACCCAGTCCGGGCCGTGAAGGTGCTGCCCCGTCCAGAAGGCGCTCACCGCGCCCACCAGCATCATCCCCTCCACCCCCAGGTTGAGCACGCCCGAGCGCTCGGCCAGCAACTCACCCACCGAGGCGAACAGCAGCGGCGTGCCATAAAAGATCGCCGACGCAGCGATCACCACCAGCAGCGTGGCGTTGAGGTTCATGCCGGCGCCACCATCAGCCGGCGGAAGCGAACCCGATAGCGCACCAGCAGCTCACCGGCCAGGGCGCAGAAGAGGATCAGCCCCTGCAGGATGCCCACCAGCCCCGCCGGGAAGTCCGGACCCTGCAGGCTGTAGCCGGCGTTGGTCAGGCCGCCCAGCAGAAAGGCGACCAGGATCACCGCCAAGGGATTCAACTGCGCCAGGGCGGCCACCACGATGCCGGCGTAGCCGTAGCCAGCTTGCTGCAGGCCGCGGGGGTCGAGCACGTGCCGGAAGTCGCCGATCTGGCTGGCCCCGCCCAGGCCGGCCAGGGCCCCGGACAGCGCCATCACCGCCACGATCTTGCGGTTGATCCGCATGCCGGCGTAGCGGCCGGCGGCGCGCGAATCGCCGATCACGCGCACCTCGTAGCCGAAGCGTGTGTAGCGGTACAGGACGAAGAGGCCGGCGGCGGACACCACCCCCACCAGGAAGCCGAAGGGGATCACCAGGGAGCCCGCGCCCAGGGCCGGCCAGCTGGCCGCCGGCCCGAGGTACTTGCCCTGTGGGAAGACCCGCGCCGTAAAGGTGGACAGGTCCCGCCAGTAGGAGTGACTGTCGAAGATCAGGTAGCTGATCACCAGCCCGGCCACGTAGTTGAGCATTAGCGAGGTGATGATCTCGTTGGTGTTGAAGTACGCGCGCAGCAGTCCGGGGATGGCCCCCCAGGCGGCGCCTGTCAAGCCGCCGGCGGCCATCATGGCCGGGATGATCAGCACCGGCGCTTGATCGTGCAGGAAGATGCCGGCCCCCGACGCGCCCACGGCCCCCATCACCAGCTGTCCTTCGGCGCCGATGTTCCAGGTCAGCATCCGAAACGCGGCGGCCGCGGCCAGCCCGGTGAGCAGCAGCGGCGTGGCGGTGACCAGGGTGGCGCTCAGCGCGCCGGAGGCGAAGAAGCCGCGATCGATCAGGCGGCTGGTGGTGGCGATCGGGTCGTGCCCGGTGGCCAGCTCCATGACACCGGCCAACACCAGGGCAGCCAGCAGCGAGGCGACCGGCACCACCACCCGCAGCCACCGGGGCGTGGTCAGCCGCCGCTCGATCCTCACCGCGCCGAGCCGGCCATCATCAGCCCCAGCTCCTCGACGTCCGCCTGGGCGCGGTCGACCACGCCCATCACCCGACCCTCGTAGAGGACCGCGATCCGGTCGGCCAGGGTCAGGATCTCGTCCAGGTCCTCGCTGATCAGCAGAACGCCCACGCCCCGGGCCGCGGCCTGGAGCAGGAGCGAGCGGACGGACTCGGTGGCCGCCACGTCGAGGCCGCGGGTGGGCGAGGCGGCCACCAGCACCCGGGGCGAGCCCGACAGCTCGCGGGCCAGCAGGACCTTCTGCACGTTGCCCCCCGAAAGGAGACGCGTGGGCGTCTGGGGCGACACCGCCTTGATGTCGAAGCGCTCGATCAGGTCGCCGGCCCGGACGCGCACCCGATCGTAGCGGATGAGGCCCGCGGTGGTGATGGGTGGTCGCCGGTAGTCCTTGAGGATCAGGTTGTCGGCGATGGTCAGGCTGGGCGCCACCCCGGTGCCCAGCCGGTCCTCCGGGACATGGGCCAGACCCAGGTCGATGGCCTGCCGCGGGTCGGCGCCGCGCAGCGGGATGCCGGCCACCGCCACGCTCCCGGCCACCCGCGGGCGCATGCCGGTGATGACCTCCGCCAGCTCGCGCTGGCCGTTCCCGGCCACCCCGGCGATGCCCAGGATCTCGCCCGCGTGCAGCTGCAGGTTCACCCCGTGCAGGGCCACCGTCCCCAGGTCGCTCTCCGCATACAGCTCGCGCAGCTCGAGGAGCACGGTCTCGCCTACCGTGTGCCCTTCGGGCTTCAACGAGAAGACGACGTCGCGGCCGACCATCAGGCGGGCCAGCTCGCGGGGCGTGGTGGCGGCGGTTAACACGGTGCCCAGGGACCGGCCGCGCCGCAGGATGGTGACCCGGTCGGAGACCGCCATCACCTCCTCCAGCTTGTGACTGATGAAGATCACCGTCCGACCCTCGGCGGACATCAGGCGGAGGGTGGCGAACAGGTTGTCCGCCTCCTGGGGGGTGAGCAGGGAGGTGGGTTCGTCCAGGATCAGGATGCGCGCGCCCCGGTAGAGGGCTTTTAGGATCTCAACCCGTTGCCGCTCGCCGACCGACAGTTGCCAGATACGGGCACGGGGATTGACCGGCATCCGGTAGCGCTGGGCAAGCTCGGAGACCCGGCGCTCGATGCCGCCCAGCTCCAGCCGAACCCCGCGGCTCTCGTGGGTGCCGAGCGCGAAGTTCTCGGCCACGGTGAACGACGCGGCCAGCCGAAAGTGCTGGTGGACCATGCCGATGCCGGCCGCCAGCGCGTCGCGCGGAGCGTGGAACGCGACCGGAACGCCGTGGACATAAATCTCGCCCTGGTCCGGCCGGTACAGCCCAGTCATGATGTTGGAAAGGGTGGACTTGCCGGCGCCGTTCTCGCCCAGCAGGGCGTGAATCTCGCCCTGCAGCGCCTCGAAATCGATGTGGTCGTTGGCCACCACGCCGGGGAACTGCTTGACGATCCCGCGCAAGGTAACCGCTGGGGCGGCCCCAGCGGTCACCGAGTCAGCGTTGCGAGACGATGGGGTCAGGCGCCCTTCGGATTCCCGATGACCCCCTGCACGAACCAGTCCATGGTGAGGATGTCAGTGAGCTGGAGCTTGCTCCCGCTCGGCACCTTGACGGCGCCCGACTGGTCCTTCAGCGGCCCGGCGAACTCGTAGAAACTGCCCGAGATGAGCGCCTGCTTCTTGGCGTTGATGGCAGCCTGGGCGTCTGCCGACACGGACTTCCCAAACGGGGCGATGTCGACGAACCCGTCGGCCAGGTTGCCGTAATAGCTGCCGCTCTTCCAGGTGCCATCGATGGCGGCCTGGACGCGCTTCGTGTAGTACGGTCCCCAGTTGTAGACGGTTGCGGTCTGCCAGATGTCGGGCGCGTACTGGGTCTGGTCGGAGTCGTAGCCGCTCCACGGGATCCCGACCGCCTTGGCAGCGTCACCGGTGGCCGGGCTGTCCTGGCCCTGGCCGATGGCGTCCACGCCGGCGCTCAGCAGGCTCTGGGCCGCCTGCTTCTCTTTGGTCGGGTCGAACCAGGTGTTGGTCCACACCACCTGGACGGTGGCACCCGGGTGGGTTGCCTGGGCGCCCAGGGCGACCGCATTGATCTCCCGGATCACCTCGGGAATGGGGAAGGGGGCGACGAAGCCAATCTTGCCTTTCTTGCTGGCGGCGCCCAGCGCCATCCCGGTCAGGTAGTCGGCGTCCTCGGCGGCGCCGAAGTACTCGGCCAGGTTCGGCTCCATCTTGTAGCCGGTCGCCTGCTCGAAGAACACGTTGGGGTGCGCCTTGGCTGCCGCGTCCATGGCGTCCTGGAACCCGAATGAGGTGGCGAAGATGATCTTGTTGCCGTCGCGGACCAGGTCCTCGATAACCTGCGAGACCTGCGGCCCCTCGGGCACGTTCTCCTTGAAGGTCGTCTGCACCTTGCTCCCCAGCTGCTGCTCGACGTATTTGCGCCCCTTGTCGTGGGCGGTCGTCCAGCCGCCATCGGTGGTGGGCCCCACGTAGATCCAGGCGGCCTTGATGGGACCGGCGCTGGCGCTGGGGCTCGCCTGGCTGGTTGTGCTCCCGCAGGCCGATAGCCCCACGAGCGCCATCACGGAAACGGCGAACAGAGCTGGTCGCTTCATCTTCCCTCCTCAGAAACCACGAAAACGATCCCCGACGGGGAGCATATTACAAAGCTCAGCTGGCTGGGTGCAGCAGGTACCGCTCCAGGTCGCGCAGGTGGCCCTGGTCGTGTTCCAGGTCGATCTCAAGGTACCGCTGAATGGTGAGTTCCCCAAAGGTCTGATGCTGGCCCGTGAAGTGCTGCTGCTCCGGGCTGAGCCCGGCCGCGACATTGCGCACCGCCCGGCGGGCGGCGGCGAAGCCGCGCAGCGAGTCCTGCAGGTCGACCGACCCGAAGTCGCGGCCGTCATTCCGGTAGTACTCGAACCGCGGGTGGCTGCCGGAGGCAATTTGCCGGACGCGTACCAGCACGCATTCGCGCTGGGTGGCTTCCAGGTGGGCCGCGATCTCGCGAAACGACCATTCATCCGGCGCCGGCCGCCAGTCCTGCCGGTCGGCGACCGACAGCAGCACTTCGCACAGCCGCCGCTTGCTGGCCTGCAGGTCGGCGATGGTCTTTCGCATGCTCGCACCGTAATGTAATGCGGAGCGAGATGGACGTCTACGTACCGCGCACCCTGGACGAAGCCCTGCAGCAGAAGTCGGCGCACCCGGACGCCATCAGCCTGGCCGGCGGCACGGACGTCATGGTGGAGATCAACTTCGGCCGGTTGCGTCCGGCCGGGATTATCGATCTGACCCGGATCCCGGAGCTGCGTGAGTGGCGCCGGGAGGATAGCCACCTGTTTCTGGGCGCCGGGGTGACGTACAGCCGCATCGTCCGCGAACTGGCCGACTTCGTGCCCCTCGTGCAGGCGTCCCGGTCGGTCGGCTCGCCGCAGATTCGCAATCGCGGCACGGTAGGCGGCAACCTGGGAACCGCCTCCCCCGCCGGCGACGCGCTGCCGGTGCTGGCCGCCTACGATGCCGAGGTGGTGTTGCAGAACCGGCGTGGCACGCGCAGCCTGCCCTGGCACACCTTCCTGCAGGGACCCAAGAAGACGGCGATGGCGCCCGACGAGCTGATCAGGGGCACCCGCTGGCAGGTGGTCAACGGTCCCGGTTCGTTCTCCAAGATCGGGACCCGGAATGCGATGGTGATCGCGGTGGCCGGGCTCTGCCTCCAGGTGGACCAGGATGCCCGACAGGTGCGGGTGGCGCTGGGCTCGGTCGGCCCGACGATTCTGCGGGCGCCCGAAGCGGAAAGATTTATCGCCGAGCGACTGACGTGGGACGACCCTGGCGCGCCGGTCACCGACGAGGTCGTGGCGGAGTTTGCCGAGCTGGTAGGCCGCGCGGCGAAACCGATCGATGACGTGCGCGGGACGGCCAGGTACCGGGTGCATGGCTGCACGGTGCTGGCCGGCCGCGCCCTGCGCTGGGCCCTGGAGGAACGGAAGGCCTTCAAGTGGTTGTGAGAACCAACGTCAACGGCGAGTGGCGCGAGGCCGACATCTGGCCAGGCGCCAGCCTGCTGACGCTGCTGCGCGACGCCTTCGGGTTGACCGGGTCTAAGAACGCCTGCGAGCAAGGGGAGTGCGGCTCGTGCTCGGTCTGGTTGGACGGCGAGCTGGTGTGCGCCTGCCTGGTGCTGGCCGCCCAGGCGCACGATCGCCAGGTCCGGACGGTCGAAAGTGTGGCCGACGGGCAGCGGATGAGCGCGGTCCAGGATGCCTTCGTCGAAGCCGGAGCGGTGCAGTGCGGGTTTTGCACCCCAGGGTTCGTGGTGGCGGTCACCCACCTGTTGGCCCAGGACCCGAACCCTAACGAGGTGCAGGTTCGGGAGGCGCTGTCCGGCAACATCTGCCGGTGCACGGGCTACGCCAAGATCCTGGATGCGGTCACGCTGGCGGCCTCTCGGCTGCGGGAGGACCGATGATCCTGATCGAAGGTTGCACCGGGGTGGCCTTGATGGACAACGCCCAGACCGAGATCGAGGGCGGCTCCATCCTGATCGACGGGGGCGTGATTCGCTGGGTTGGTCGCGGCCAGCCGCCCACCACGGAGGCGGTCGAGCGGGTGGAGGGCAACGGTCTGGTGGCCATCCCCGGGCTGGTCAACACCCATCACCACCTGTACCAGGCGCTCACCCGAGTGCGTGCCCAGGAACAGGGGCTCTTCGGCTGGCTGCGCGAGCTGTACCCCGACTGGGCCGAGCTGGACGCCGATTGGGAGCGGCGCGCCGCGGAGGTGGGCCTGGCCGAGCTGGCGCTTTCAGGCTGCTCCACTACCACGGATCATCACTATGTCTTTCCGCGGGGCGTGAGTGGATTGCTGGAGGCCGAGATCGAGGCGGCGCGCCAGATTGGGCTGCGCTTCCATCCCTGCCGTGGCTCCATGGACCTCGGGGAATCCCACGGCGGCCTCCCGCCGGACACGATTGTGGAGGACCTCGATGAGGTCCTGGCCGACACCGAGCGCCAGATCCGCCGCTATCACGACCCGCAGCCGGGGGCGATGCTCCGGATTGCGGTCGGGCCGTGCTCGCCGTTCTCGGTCAGCGGCCGCCTGATGCGCGAGTCGGCGGCGCTGGCCCGCGAGCACGGCGTGCGCCTCCATACCCACATCGCCGAGACCCGCGATGAGGAGGCCTACTGCCGGCAGAAGTTCGATCGCCGGCCGGTGGAGCTGCTGGCCGACCTCGACTTCCTGGGCCCCGACGTCTGGCTGGCTCACTGCGTCCACGTGGATGCCGGCGACATCGCCCGGCTGGCCTCGACCAACACATCGGCCGCCTGGTGCCCGACCTCGAATGCGCGGCTGGGCTCGGGAATTGCCCCGGCCCGCGAGTTGCTCGACGCCGGCGTGCGGGTCGGCCTGGCCGTCGACGGCTCGGCATCCAATGACAGCGGCCACCTGCTGGCCGAGGTGCGACAGGCCCTGCTGATGACGCGCGCCCGGTTGGGGCCGGCGGCCCTGACCGCTCGGGAGGCACTGCGGGTGGCCACCCGCGGCGGAGCCGCCTGTCTGGGGCGCGACGACATCGGCTCCATCGAGGTGGGCAAGCGGGCGGATATCGCCCTGTTCAGCGTGGAGGGGATGGCTTTTGCCGGCGCGGAGACAGACCCCGTGGCATCCCTGGTGTTCTGTGCGCCCGGTCCGGTGCGGCATCTACTGGTGGACGGGAAGTTCGTGGTGAAAGACGGAAGGCTGGCCCAGAAGGGCGCCATGGTGGCGGCGTGAAGACCAAGACCGGAGTCCGGGGCGGCATCGGCCAGTCGGTGCGCCGGGTCGACGGCGTGCCCAAGGTCAAAGGCGAGTTCGAGTACGCCAGCGACCTGCGCCGGGACGGGATGCTCTGGGGCGAGACCGTGCGTAGCCCACACCCCCATGCCCGGATCAAGGCCATCGACATCCGAGCGGCGCTGGAAAGCCCCGGCGTGCGCGCCGTTCTGCTGGCGGGCGACGTGCCCGGCAAGAAGACCTATGGGCTCGACGCGCAGGACCAGCCGGTGCTGGCGTGGGATGTGGTGCGCTTCGCCGGCGAGCCGGTGGCGTTGGTGGCGGCCGAGCAGCCCGAGCAGGCGAAGCAAGCCGCCACCAAGATCGTGGTCGACTACGAGGTACTCTCGCCGGTGACCGAGATGGAGGCGGCGCTGCAGGCCGATGCGCCCAAGCTCCATCCGCAGGGCAACGTGGTGCGCCAGCTGCGTGTCATCCACGGCGACCCGGAGGCCGAGGCCGAGGTGTGGGTCGAAGGGACCTACGAAACGGGCATGCAGGACCAGGCACCGCTGGGGCCGGAAGCCGGCCTGGCCGTTCCGGCCGAAGACGGGGGCGTTGACCTCTACATCGCAACCCAGTGGTTGCACGCGGACCTGGAGCAGATCGCACCTTGCCTCAACCTGCCACCGGAAAAGGTGCGGCTGAACCTGTCCGGGGTGGGGGGCGCCTTCGGGGCGCGCGAGGACGTGAGTATGCAGATCCATGCCTGCATGCTGGCGCTGCGGACGCAGCGGCCGGTGAAGATTGCCTACGGCCGCCAGGAATCGTTCTATGGCCACGTACACAGGCACCCATCGCGCATCTGGATGCGGCACGGCGCGACCCGGGATGGCAAGCTGATCAATGTCCAAGCGAAACTGCTGGTCGACGGCGGCGCCTACACGTCCACCTCGCCGGCCGTCATCGGCAACGCCACCACCTTCGCCGCCGGCCCCTATGCGGTGCCCAACGCCCGGCTGGAAGGGACGGCGGTCTTCACCAACAACCCGCCCTGCGGCGCCATGCGCGGGTTCGGCGCCGTGCAGGCCTGCTTCGCCTATGAGGCGCAGATGGACAAACTGGCCCGGGCTGTCAACCTGCATCCGATCGAGGTGCGACTGAAAAATGCCCTCAAGACCGGCGACGTACTGCCCACCGGACAGCGAGTCACCGGCGCCGCCCCCGTTCGGGACCTGCTCTCGCGCTGTGCGGCCCTGCCCATGCCGCCCGCGGAGTCTCCCCTTGATCGCGACCGGATGCTGATTCCGGGCGGCGCCGGAAATGTCGGGCATGGCGAGGCGCTTACGCGCGGCGTCGGCTTTGCCGCGGGTTACAAGAACCTGGCCTACAGCGAGGGATTCGACGATTCCTCGGAGGCCTGGGTCCGCTTGTCGGTCGATCAAGAGGGCCCGCTCGCCGAGGTCAAGACCGCCGCCGTCGATGTTGGCCAGGGACTGGATACCATCGTCACCCAGGTGGTGCGGACGGAGCTTGGGGTGCAGCGGGTGCTGGTGCGCCAGCCGGACACCGCCATCGGGTCGGCGGGGTCGAGCTCGGCGTCGCGGCAGACCATGATGACTGGCGGTGCGGTGCAGCTCGCGTGCCAGGCGGTCCGGGACGAGGTCCTGCGTCGCGCCGGGACCTCGATCATCCCCGACCCGCTCGATGAGTACCTGCGACCGCCAATCGAAGCCACCCGCGTATTCCGGCACCGGCGGACCGGCAAACTTGACGCCGACGGGCAGGGCGATCCCCACGTGTCCTTCGCCTTCGGCGCGGCGCGGGCGGTGGTCGAGGTCGATACCGAGCTGGGGCTGGTGCGGGTGGTGCAGCTGGCCGTCTCCCAGGATGTGGGGCGCGCCCTGAATCCCCAGAGTGTCCGCGGCCAGATCGAGGGCGGCAGCGCCCAGGGGCTTGGGCTGGCGCTGATGGAAGAGATCGAGCTGAAGGACGGAAAAATCCGCAACGCGTCCTTCACGGACTATCTGCTGCCCACCATCCTGGACATGCCCCCGGTGGTGTCCGATCTAGTCGAGGAGCCGGAGCCGGGACTGCCCTATGGCGCCAAGGGGGTGGGGGAGCCGTCCACCGTGGTGGTGCCGGCCGCCATCGTGGCCGCCCTGCGGGCCGCCACCGGCCGCGAGTTACCGCGGGCGCCGGTCAAGCCCGATGAGCTGGTCGGGATAAGATGACGCGCGCGACTGTCTCGACGCATGTGCTCGACGTGGCCTCGGGGAACCCGGCCGCCGGCGTGCGGGTGACGCTAGGGACGCTGGCCGCGCAGATCACCAACGCCGAGGGGCGGATCGCCGACCTGAGCGGTGGCGGCATTGGGCCGGGGACGTATCAGCTGGTGTTCGAGGTCGATGGCTATTTCGGTTCTCGTCCGCATCTCTTTAAGAAGGTGGTGTTCGAGCTGGAGCTAGCCGAGGCGCGCCACTATCACGTGCCGCTTCTGATCTCGCCCTTCGGGCTCAGCAGCTATCGAGGGACCTGATGACGACGGTCGAGCAAGCGCTGGAGGGTGCCACGCCGCTGGCCCAAAAGGTGACCGCGGGCGGGGCGCCCCGGTCGGCGGAGGAGATGATCGCCCGGATGTGGGCAGCCCTGCCGATATTGACCGAGGCCGAGAAGGTCGCCACCCTGAACGCCCACCCGCGAATCGGGGAGCGGCCCGACCAGATGTCGGCTCGATCGCTGCAGGAACAGGGCGCTGACGTGCTGCCCGAGCTCGATCGTCTGAACGCCGAATACGAGCGAAAGTTCGGCTTCCGGTTCGTCGTCTACGTCAACCGTCGGCCGAAGTCCGAGATTGTGAAGGTGTTGCAGGACCGACTGCAGCGGAGTCGGGAGGAGGAGATGGCCGAAGGGCTGAGCGCGATCGTCAACATCGCGGCGGATCGCTTACGGGCCACGTCCGAGATTCGCTACGGAAAGCACGAGATCGCGTTTTACCGCACCCACCCGAGCCGGGTCTTATTTGCCGGCCGGGTTTCGGTAGATGTGTTCGGGGACAACTTCATGCCGGCTTACACCGAGGGCGACAACCGCGAGGTGGTGGCGACCGACACCATGAAGAACTTTGTCCACGCCATGGCGCTGGAGTACGACGGCGATCGCTACGAGGGCTTGGCCGCCTTCCTGGGCCGGAAGTTCCTGGAGCATTACCCCCAGATGCAGTCACTGCGCATCACGGTGCACGAGCTGCCCTTCCAGGCGCACAGCGACAGGCTTCTGAGTCCGCTGGACGGTGACTACGAGACCGTGGAGCTGGACCTCGACCGGCAGGGGGTGCACGGCCTGCGCTGCGGCCGGCGAAACCTGAAGCTGATCAAACTCACCGGCAGCGCTTTCCGCAGCTTCGCCCGGGACGAGTTCACCACGCTGCCCGAAGTGGTGGACCGGCCGCTCTACATCTGGCTCGATGTCTTCTGGCGATACCCGGACGCCGGCCGGGCCGTCGATGGATCCACACTGGTGGAATCGGGCAAGGTCCGCGACGTGGTGCAGAAGACCTTCGACGATTTCGTTAGCATGTCGATCCAGCACCTGGTCTACGAGATGGGGCAACGGCTGCTGGCCCAGCTTCCGGAGCTCGCTGAGGTCAGCTTCGAGGCCCAGAACCGGCTCTGGGACACCGTCAAAGTGTCTGACGGCGACCCCCGGACGCGCGTGTACAGCGACCCGAGGCCCGCCCATGGCGTGATCGGGCTAACCTTGAGACGGTGATGCTCAAGATTTCCGCGGGTCCCTATCGGTTTTCGGCGCGTTTAGAGACCGATGCGGCACCGAAGAGTGTCGCCGCGTTTCGCAAGCTGCTTCCGCTGCGGACCAAGCTGATCCATGCCCGCTGGAGTGGGGAGGCGACCTGGATCCCCTTCGGCGACCTGGACGTCGGCGTCGGCTTCGAGAACGCGACCCGCTATCCCGCCCCTGGGCAGCTGCTCCTGTATCCCGGCGGCGTCAGCGAGACGGAGATCCTCATCCCATATGGCGCGGCGGCCTTCGGCAGCAAGGCGGGGCCGTTGACCGGAAACCACTTCGCGACCATCGTCGATGGGGTCGACCAGCTGCGCGAGCTGGGGCGCAAGGCGTTATGGGAAGGGGCCCAGGACATCGTCTTCGAAGAGGTCTGAGAGGCGAGGCCGAGAGCCTCGCCTCGGCCGTAGGAAACCCCCAGAGCGCGCCGTTTCCATCAGTGGAACACCATGGGCGCTTCGTATTCGGAAGCATCGCCCGCCGGGGATACGAGCTACCGGCCCGGCTCGGCCCAGGACTTTGACCGGCTGTACCGGGCCAGCTACCCGCGCCTTTATCGAACCCTGACCGCCCTCCTGCGGGACGGGGCCGCGGCGGAAGATTGCGTCCAGGAAGCCTTCGTGCGTGCCTTCAAGGCCTGGCCGCGCTGGCGACCGGATGCCCCAGCCGAGGCCTGGTTGCACCGGATCGCCCTCAACGTGGCGGCCTCCCACCGTCGCTATCAACGGCTGCGGGACGTGGGAGAAGTGTTACGCCGGCTGGGGCGGCCAGAGCTGGAGCGCGATCCGGCCGCAATGGTGGAACGCTCCGATCTGCTGGATGCGCTCCGCCGGCTGCCGCCGCGGCAGGCCGCCGCCATCGTGCTCCGCCACTATCACGGCTACAGCAATCGGGAGATCGGGGCCGCGCTGGGCGTCCCAGAACGGACTGTCGCGTCCCGGCTGGCGGCAGCCAGAGAAAAGCTGCAGGTGGAACTCGGCCCAGACTGGAATCCGGAAATGGGTACTTCCCAGGGGTCCGGCGTTATTCATAGTGCATAGGCGTATGCGGACTGGACATGACTGAGCACTTTGACGCGTGGCTCGAGCGGGAACTGCAGCGGCAGTTGAATGCCGTGGCCCCGCGCAGCCCACGTCCGGCCCAGGCGTGGTACCAGGTCGCAATGCCGAGCAGGAGGTACGGAATGTTGCGGATTCTGCCGGCGGCGGCGGCGGCGAAGGCGATTGCCGCGGTCGCGGCGGTTGCGGCCGCGGGTGCGGTGACGGCGACGGCGGTGACCGGCAGCCCCAACCCGCAGGTCTGGGGCCAGCAAGTGAAGGCGGCGGTTGAGCAGTGCAAGGACAACCTCCAGACCGGCCAGCACGGCATTGGCGAGTGCGTCAGCGATTTCGCCAGCAAGCATGGCCAGACGGAGCGCAACGCGCACGCGAAGTCGACCAGCACGCCGTAAAGGCGATCGTCAACGGGGCCGGGCAGCGCGTGCCCGGCCCTTTTAGTCCCGGATGGGCTGGATGCCGGCGCGTTCGACGATCTGATCGCCACCGGCGCCACCGGCGATCTGCTGTCCAACAAAGTCGGCGTTGCGGTCGAGCGCCTCAGCCCTGGCCCGCTGGGGGGCGATGTGCAGATGGCCAGCCGGATCGTGCAAGGGGAGGTCGACGCCGTCCTCTTCATCGTCGATCCGCTGGACAAACACCCGCACGACCCGGACATCCAGACGCTGCTGCGCATCTGCAACGTGCGCCGTGCCGCTGGCCACCAACATCGCGACCGCCGATGTCCTGATCAGCTCTCCTGGGTTCGAGGAATTGCGGCAGGCAGGGTAACGGCCTCAGTCTGAGGCGCACCACCCGCCGCGGTGTCGGTGGTAGCGGCGTAGGTGCCCACCAGGTAAGCGCCCACCCAGCTGGCATAGGTCAGGGTGGCCAGGGCGCCGATCCCCAGGGCCAGGAAACCGACCACCCAGGCAAACGACAGCGCGATGAGCAGGGCCCCGACGATGAGCGCCAGCCCGAGGTTGACGCGAACCCGGCGGACGATGGCGGGTAGGTTGAAGGCCGCCCTGAACCCGCCCCGCAGGTACTGACTGAAGATGGGCGGTTCGGCTACCAGGACCAGCAGGCCCCACAGGCTGCCGAGCGCGGTGAGGGCGGTCAGCACGCCGTTGGATGCGCCGCTGTCTCCCACGAGCCCGGCTGGGATGGTCAGGACGATGCCCGGGATGTTCCAGAGAAGCAACACCGCGAGGATCCCGAAGCCGTCCTTCAGCTTGTGCCCAAGATGATCCCAGGGTGGGAGCTCGTGGCTTCCGTCTCGGATCCGGCGGGCCAGCGCCAGCTGGTAGCCGGTGAACCAGAGGAAGGGGATCACCAGCCAGGAGAAGACCAGACAGAGGGCAGCTGCCATCACCTTGCGGCGCCAGGTCGGGGTCCTGAAGATAAAGGTGAACGCCTCCCGTAGATCGAGGTCGACGGCGCGGGCCTCCGCTCGCGGTCGCGGCAGGCCCTGGGCGATGAGCAACGCCGCCAGCACGGTGAGCAGCTTGTCGGGCAGGTCGATGGCGGCCTCCCCCGCGTAGGCGGCCAAGATTCGCGGCACGTGAGCGGCGGCCAGCCACGCATAGATCGCATCCCCGGCCGGGACGCCGCTCCGCCCGTCGGCGAACAGGAGGTTGAGGGGGGCGGAGACCAGCGACGCGATGGCGAAGCACGTCAGCCACAGGGCGATCCACCCGGTGACGCGCCAATTGAGCCGGGCCCACAACCCCGCGGCAAACCCGATCGCCAGCGACACCACCGAGTAGGAGGACGCGACGGGATCGATCGTGTTCGAGCTGACCAGGTTGGAGATGAAGCCGACGCTGCCACCCAGCCATGGGCCGGCGAAGACCGCGCACAGGATGGTGCCAATCGAGTCGAGGAAGAGCGGGAGCCTGAGCCAGACGGCGATGGCGTGCCCGGCAAAGTTGATGCCGATGCACGCCGGGATCAAGACGATCCCGGCCGAGCCGGTCCTGATCCGCAGGGTGCTCGCCCACCCTTCTGGGGCCAGTGCTACCAGGGTTCGCTGCAGCGGCCGGCGGACCAGGACCACGAGCACCACGGCCAGCGCCAGCGCCAGCACACCGGTCAGCACCTGGTGCTCGCCCTGGTGGATGAGGGCCAGGATCGGGCGGCCGAAGGCGGCGCCCACCCCGACGAACGCAGCGACGTAGACGACGCAGGCGGGCAGTAGTCCGGCCACGAACGTCGCGCGCGGCATGCCACTCACGCCGGCGACCTCCGTGGTATGGACGCGCAGTCCAGGGATCAATCGAGCCGTAAACACGCCTCGCCAGCCGCTCCGCTGCAGCAGGTCGGCGGCGCGTTCGAGCGGGGTGCGGGCATGCAGCCTGGTGGCCACCGCCATCAGGCGCTCCCATCCCAGGAACGCAAAGAGCTCACGGCCCAGCACTGCGCCGGCCACACTAGCGACGAAGACGGCCAGAACCAGCGTCACCGCATCGACCCGGCCGGCGGCGATGGCGACGCCGCCGATGGCCAGCATGATGTCACCCGGCGCAAAGGGGATGGGGACCCCGAGTTCCTCGGCGAACAGGAACCCGGCGAGCACGAGGGCCAGCCCGATTCCCTGCAGCCCCTCAATCCATCCGATGGGGTTCATCGCCCATATTCTCCCGAATGCCAGAATGGATTCCAGAGATGGACCTGGGCAGGATCGGGGTCTGGACCACCAGCCTCGATTTCCAAACGGCGGCCGAGGCGCAGAAGGCCGCCGCGCAGCTGGAGGAGCTGGGCTACGGCGCCATCTGGATCGGGGAGTCCGTGCGCCGCGAGGTGTTTGCCAACGCCGCTATCCTGCTCTCGGGCACCCGGCGAATCGTGATTGCCAGTGGCATCGCCAACATCTATGCCCGCGATGCGTGGACCATGGCCGCGGGCCACAAGACCCTGGCCGAGGCCTTTCCCGATCGATT
>VBID01000030.1 GCA_005880615.1 Chloroflexota bacterium | reverse complement strand
GCCGCCACCGCAGGCGACTAGAAGGAAGGGGAGACCCAGCAAGACGACCGCGATGGGACTGCGTGGACGGAGCACGACGTCACCTCCGGTAGATTGGTTATCTCGTCATACGCAGTCCGCCGGGTGATTGGATTTGTCGCCCACGCCCGGATGGCGAATCCGTTTACGATCGGGACGGACTAGATGAGTGACGAGAGGCTCGAACGCCCGATCGTTGCGCTTCCGGCCATGCCTGGCGGCCTGGGCCCGCGTCGTCTGGCGGATGCCTCGGACGAGGAGGTGCTGACGCTGCTAGCCAGCGGCAGTGAGCTCGCCTTTCGGACGATCTGGCAGCGTTACGGCGCCGCCGTCTTTTCGCTCTGTCTACGCCGGCTCTCAGACCGCGGCGCCGCCGAGGATGCCACCCAGGAGGCGTTCACCAACATCTGGAAGCGGGCCGCCACCTTCAACCCCGACCGGGGATCGGCCGCCGGGTGGCTCTTTGCCGTGTCGCGAAATGCCGCCGCCCAGGAGGCACGGCACCACCGTCGCGACGCCGTGCCGGTGGCGGTGCTGGACCAATCGCAGGCGGCCGATGAAGAGGAAGCCGTCACCCGGCTGGCGGTGCACGCTGCCCTGACCCGGATCCCGGCGACGGAGCGGGCAGTGCTCGAACTCGCCTATTTCGACGACCTATCCCACTCCCAAATCGCGGATCGGTTGAGCCTTCCGCTGGGGACCGTCAAGACGCGCATCCGCTCCGGCTTGCTCCGGCTGCAGCAATACCTCGAGGGGGCCCGGCCATGAGTCCGGAGGACGTGGAGGAGCAGCTCCGCCGCGCCGGCCGGCCGGAAGCCCCACCGGAGCATTTGCAGCGGGCGGTGCTCAATTTGCCCCGGGGAAGCAGCCCGCGAATAAGCCGTACGCGTGTCGTTCGGCTCGGGGTGGCTGCCGCTCTCGCGCTGGCGGTCCTGGCCGGCGTCTCAATCGTGGTAACGCGCGGCAACCCGGCCATCCAGCCGGTCGCGACCGTCCAACTTCGCAATGCCGTGGGGGCTGGCGCAGAAGTCAGGATTGGGAGCCCGAACGGGCCAAACCGGCCGCTGGAACTGAGCGTTCAACATCTGCAGCCTGGAAGCGAGCGGTACTACGAACTGTGGTCGTATGGCGATCATCCGCCCATGATGCTGGCCACCTTCATGACCAGCAAGGACGGTTCGTGCACGATCAGGCTTTCGATCCCGCGCACGGCCGATTGGCAGGACCTGGTGATCACCCCGCGCGACCGGGCGGATCAACCGCTCCTGTGCAGCAACCACGGCCGCTGCTAGTGAATCCCTCGTTCCTGGTCACGTTCGACCAGAAGGCGCGCCGCTGGCTGGAAGAGCATCCCAGCCAGGACGCGCTGGTGATTGCTTTCGAGGACAGCCGATGTTGCGGCGGCGGTCACATCCGCGACCTCCGGCTCCGGAGGAGCTACAGCCAGGATGATCATTCCGCGAAGCTGATCCACATCGGGGAAGTGGCGGATCGCCGGATCCTGCTCGATCGGCGCATCATGCCCCGCATGCCGCGCACCATTCCCGTCACCGTCGGCGGCATCCATCCGTTTCGAGGCCTCCACCTGGACTTTTCGGGCGAGCAATGGGCCCGGCTCCTGTATGACTAGCGTGACCGTCGATCAGATGCGGGAAGTCGATCGGCTGATGGTCGAGGAGATGGGCATCAGCCTGCTGCAGATGATGGAGAACGCCGGCCGGGCGATGGCCGAGCAGGCCCGCCGGATGCTCGGCGGTGATGTCGGTGGGCGCCGGATCGAAGTCCTGGCGGGGCCCGGCGGCAACGGTGGCGGTGGACTGGCGGCGGCGCGGCGGCTCTCGATCTGGGGCGCGCAGGTCTTCGTCGTCTTGGGGCAGACGCGTGACGCGATTCACGGCGTGCCGGCGCAGCAGCTGGCCGCCCTGGACCGCATGCATGTCCAGATCCACGGTCCTCAGCAGATCGGTGCCAATGACGGCCTGGCATCCGATCTGATCCTCGACGCGCTGATTGGCTACAGCCTGCGGGGCGCGCCCCGGGAACCGATGGCCACCTTGATTCGCCAGGCGAACGCCTCAGGCACGCCGGTGCTGGCGCTCGATATCCCCTCGGGCCTCGATGCCGACACCGGCCAGCCGTCTGACCCAACCATCAGGGCCGCCGCCACCGTCACCCTCGCCCTCCCCAAAGTCGGACTGCTGGGGCCGCCCGCGCGGGAATGGACGGGCGACCTCTACCTGGCCGACATCTCGGTGCCGGCGACGGTCTATCGCCGTCTGGGCCTAACAGTGGGGACGATCTTCCGGCGGGAAGACCTGGTGCCCCTGATCATCGCCGGCCACGCCGTGAATGGTCGTGGGTTCTCGGTCACCTGATGTACGGTCTGGTCCTCGGCGTGCTGCTGGCGTTTAGCCCCCTGCGGCGACGCCTCCAGGCGTGATGACGCCACGACCAAGCCCTGGGTGCACAGGCGTGTGGTTAGGACTTGACAAACAAACAACTGTTCGTATAATAGAGGCATGGCGGTGGGGGAAGGGGGAGCTTCGCCGGGGGTTCTCCCGCTGGACGATCTGGCGGCCGCCATCGAGCGGTTCACTGGCTCACCTCGAGTGGATCGCACGTCGGACGCATTGGCCGATGAGCTGACTCAGCTCCGCCATCTGATCGACCACCTCGAAGTCCGGTTCTCCCAAACGGCTGCTGAGTTTGCCCAGACCAATGCGTGGGAGGACTGGGGCTCAGTCAGCCCCATCCAGTGGATTCGCTACGAGTGCAAGATGGGCGGTGGCGCCGCGGCGGACCGCGTGTGCGTGGGGGAGCAGTTGGCGCGCCTCCCTTTGAGCAGCCAGGCACTGGCTGACGGTCAGATTGGCTTTGCTCACCTGGCCGTGCTCGCCCGCACCGCGGAGGCGCTGACCAGTTCCGACACGGCGAAGGGTTTTGACGAGCAGCTCGTGTTGAACGAGGCGAAAACGCTGAGCGTGGGTCGGCTCTGGCGCTTCTGCCATCACGTTCGCCACGCCGCGGACCCGAAGGGCTTCGCCGCCGGCGAAGCGGACGCCGTCGAGCGGCGCAGGTTGCAGCTCAGTCCGTGTGAGGATGGGTCGTTGTTGGTAGACGGGTGGTTGGACTCGGCGGGCGGGGCTGCTCTGCGCACGGCGCTCGAGCCTCTCGCTCGTCCGACCGGAGCCGAAGATGACCGCTGCCGCGAACGCCGACTCGCCGACGCGCTGGTTGAGCTCGCGACGCACACTCTCGACGCCGGGCTGGTGCCGCAGCGGGCCGGCCAGCGACCGCACCTTCAGGTCACCACCACGCTGGAGACGCTGCGCGGATTGGCCGGGTCGCCGGCCGGTGAGCTGGAGTTCTCGCTGCCGATCTCGGCCACGACGGTCCAGCGCCTGGCTTGTGACAGCACCATCACCCGGGTGGTGCTTGGATCGCAGTCAGTCGTGATCGACGTTGGCCGGGCAAAGCGGGTCGTCGCCGGGACCACCAGGCGGGCCGTGGATGCGAGAGACGGACACTGCCAGTGGCCGAGATGTGACCGGCCGCCCTCCTGGAGCGCGGCGCATCACGTCGTGCATTGGACCCGCGGCGGCACGACCAATCTGTCCAACCTGGTGCTCCTATGTCACCGCCATCATTGGCTGGCTCACGAAGGCGGCTGGCAACTCGTCCGGACCGATGACGGACGACTGCTGACGATCCCTCCAGAGCCGGGACGGTTTCCGTCGATGCGCACTCCCGGCGACATCACGGCGGCCTAACCGCCCCCGCAGGCCTACTTGCTGCGCTTCTTGCTGAGGGCGTCGTACCGCTGCTGGAACTGCTCGCGGTGGTCGGGGTGGAGATCCGGCAGGTTGATGGCGGCGTTGGCCATGCCGCCCTTGAAGGCCGTCTCCAGCAGGTAGCAGCCGGTCTCGAAGTCCGATACCGTCACGGGCAGCGCCAGCGGCCGCAGCCGGTCGGCGATACGCAGGGCCCGGTCGGCCGCATCGGCGGTGTCCAGCGGGACGCGGGTGGCCTCGGCCACGCAATCGGCGAACCGGCGGCTCTCTTTGCCGGCCTCCTTGCGGGCCAGCACCACGGCGTCGTAGGCGTCGATGTCTTCCTGGCTGAGCACGCCGAGATTCTCCAGGCAGCGCTCGAACTCGATCTCCAGCCAGCGCAGCGATTCCTGGGCGGGCGCGTCCTTGGCCTTGCGCATGGCGATGCGGGTCACCATGCAGAGGAGGCCGCTGCCCATCGCCCCAGCCAGGGCCGCCGCGCTGCCGCCCCCGGGAACGGGCGTGGCGGCTGCCAGTCCGCTGAGATACTCGCCCACCGCCAGCTCCACGACCGGTTTGACCGCCGTCACTCGCCCGCCCATACCTTCTTCTCCAGGATCTGGTCCATGTTGAACTTGGGCTCGATCAGGACCTCGCGGATGGTGCGCACCGCCGCATCCAGCGGGATCGCCCCTACGATCTCAGATTCGACCACCTCCACGCCACGCTTGGCCGCCTCCGCCTGGATCGCGGTGAACACCCGCCACATGTTGCTGACCCGGTAATCCGTCAGGTTCATCGACACCTGGACCAGCCCCCGATCGGCCAGGTCGAAGCCGAGCGCCTTGACGTTGGGTAGCCCTCCTGACGAGGCCCGAATCGTTTTGGCGATCTCCTTGGCGATGCCGAGGTCGCGCGTCTTCAGGTTGACGTTGTAGGCGATCAACGGAATCCTGGCCCCCACCGCGGTCGCCCCCGCGGTCGGATGAATCGTCCTCGGCCCCTCGTCGGGGATCCGGTCGGCATCGCCGATGTGCTCGCGGAGCTCTTCGAACCCCTTGCGCCGCACCCGCTCCAACTCCCGGCGCTCGGGCGTTCGGGCGGCCTCGCCATAGTAGTAAATCGGCAGCCTCAGTTCTCGAGCCAGCCGGGCCCCCGTCCGGTGCGCCAGCTCGATGCAGGTGCTCATCGGAGTGTCGGCGAATGGGACAAATGGAACCACGTCCATGGCGCCCATGCGCGGATGCTCCCCCTCGTGGGCGGTCAGGTCGATCCGGTCCACTGCCACCCGGCCGGCGGCCACGATGGCGTCTTCGGCGACCTGGATCTCCGCTACGAAGGTGACCACCGACCGGTTGTGCGCCGGGTCAACCTGGACGTCGATGACGCGTCCACCCGGGCCACGAATCGCGCCCACAATGGCATCCATGACCTCTGGGCGCCGGCCGTCTGAGAAGTTGGGGACGGACTCGACTAACGGGGGCATGCTCCCCCTTCCGGCGGTTGCTGCGAGTCGTCAAGAGCCGCCACGGCTCTTCGTCTTGACGACATCGCACCGGCGCTGCGTCGATCGCAGCGCCTGCCCGCCGACCCCCTGATTTGGGTCACGGAGCGGTCCAGGCGCGCCCGCCGACGATGGTCACGACGGCCCGGTTCACCCCGACATGGTACGGAATCTCTTCCGGCGCCTCGACGTCGAAGACGACTGCGTCCGCGTAGCTCCCGGGGGCCAGGCAGCCGGCCACGCCTTTGAGGCCGAGCGAGTGCGCCGCGTGCCGGGTGGCGCCCAGCATGACCTCCTCCAGCGTCATGCCCCACCGCACGCAGGCCAGCGTCATGGCGAAGGTCAGGCTCTCCGAAGACGAGGTTCCCGGATTGAGGTCCGAAGCGATGGCCATGGTCACGCCGGCCTTGCGAAACTCCGCGATGGGCGGGCTCGGACTGCCGGGGACGGTGAAATTGGCGCCCGGGCAGAGGACCGCGACCACGCCGGCTCGGGCCAGGGCTCGGGCCTGGTCGAGAGTCGCATGTTCGAGGTGATCGGCGCTGGCCGCGCCCAGTTCCGCGGCGATCGTCGGCCCTTCTCCCGGAGCGATCTGGGCGGCGTGGAGGCGCAAGCCGTAGCCGAGCTCTTTCGCCCGACCGAGGATGCGGCGAGTCTCGGCGGCGGTAAATGCCGGCGGATCGCACCAGGCATCGCAGAAGCGTGCCCGGCCCCGAAACGCCGGGAGCATCTGGTCGACGATCGCGGCCACGTATTGCTCGCGCCTCACCCCGGCAGGAACCACGTGGGCCCCCAGAAAAGTGGGGATCACCCGTATCGGGGTCACGTTCGGAAGCTTCGCCAGGACGGTCAGCAGTTTGTCTTCCTGCTCGAGGTCGAGTCCATATCCGGTCTTGGCTTCGATGGTCGTGGTCCCATGGGCCAGGAACTGGTTGGCGTGCTTGCGGGCGTTGGTCAGCAGCGTCTGCGGGTCGGCCTCGCGGGTGAGGCTGACTGTGAGAGGAATGCCCCCTCCCCTACCCCTCCCCAGTGGGGAGGGGACGACCGGGTCCCTCCCCGCCGGGGGGACGGAGGGATTTGGGATGGAGAGGCGCTCGAAGAAGTCGGCGGCCCGCGAGCCGGCGAAGACCGGATGCGTGTGGGGATCGACCAGGCCGGGGAGGACGCATCGGCCCCCGGCATCGATCAGGTCGCCCTCCAGCTTGACCGCTGCCTCGAGGTCGGCATCGCGGCCCACCCAGACCACCCGCCCGTCGCGCGCCGCGACGGCACCGTCCCGCACCCGCCCCAAGGGATCGCCGTCGCGCGCCACCATGGTGCACAGCAGCCCCGCGCGTCGGACAACGAGATCGGCCTGGATCACTCCGCTCGATCGATGTGGTGCGCGCGGGCGAACTCGACGGCGGTCTCGTACCCGGCGTCGGCGTGGCGGATCACGCCCATCCCGGGATCGGTGGTCAGCACCCGCTGCAGGCGCTCGTCCATGGCGTCGGTCCCATCCGCTACCACCACCATCCCGGCGTGAATGGAGTTCCCCATCCCCACTCCGCCCCCATGATGGACCGAGACCCAGCTGGCGCCGGCGGCGGTGTTCACCAGCGCATTCAGGATCGGCCAGTCGGCGACCGCATCGCTGCCGTCGCGCATGCCCTCCGTCTCGCGATAGGGGGACGCCACCGAGCCGGCGTCGAGGTGGTCCCGGCCGATGACGATGGGGGCCTTCAGCTCGCCGCTCTTGACCATCCGGTTGAAGCGCCGCCCGGCCCGCTCCCGCTCGCCGTAGCCAAGCCAGCAGATGCGCGCCGGCAGGCCCTGGAACTGCACCCGGTCGCGGGCCAGCGTCAGCCAGCGCCGAAGGGGTTCGTTGTCCGGGAACTCGTCGAGCACCGCCTGGTCCGTTTTGTAGATATCCGCCGCCTCTCCGGAGAGCGCCACCCAGCGGAAGGGGCCCTTGCCCTCGCAGAACAGTGGGCGAATGTACGCCACCACGAATCCTGGAATCTCGAAGGCATCCATCACCCCGGCCGCCAGGGCCTGGCCGCGCAGGTTGTTCCCGTAGTCGAAGACCTCGGCGCCCTGCCGCTGAAAGCCCCGCATAGCCGTGACATGGGCAGCGACCGAGTGCTTCACCATCTGGAGGTATTCCTCGGGATCCCTGGCCCGGATGTCGGCGGCTTCATCCACCGACAGCGGCGCGGGGATGTAGCCGCGCAGCGGATCGTGGGCCGAGGTTTGATCGGTGACCACGTCGGGATGAAACCCGGCGGCCAGCAGCGCCGGGTACACCTCGGCGGCATTGCCCTGGACGCCGATGGAGGCCGCCTCTCCTGCCGAGCGGGCCTCGTCCGCCCAGCGCAGCGCCTCCTCGAGATTGCGGGTGGCGCGATCCAGGTACCTGGTCTTCACCCGCCGCTCGATGCGCGCCGGGTCAACCTCGATGCAGAGCGCGACGCCCCCGTTCATGGTGACCGCCAGCGGCTGCGCGCCACCCATGCCGCCCAGACCGCTGGTCAGGACGACCCGCCCCTTCAGGCTCCCACCGAACCGCTTGGCGGCCACGGCGTTGAAGGTCTCGTAGGTCCCCTGCAGGATGCCCTGGGTGCCGATGTAGATCCAGCTGCCAGCGGTCATCTGCCCGTACATCATCAAGCCCAACCGCTCCAGCTCCCAGAAGTGCTCCCAGGTGGCCCAGTGGGGCACCAGCAGGCTGTTGGCGATCAGGACCCGAGGCGCGTATTCGTGCGTCCGGAAGATGCCCACCGGCTTCCCCGATTGGACCAGCAGCGTCTCGTCGTCCTTGAGCCGCTTCAGCGCGGCCACGATGCGATGGAAGGACGGCCAGTCGCGAGCGGCCTTGCCGGTGCCGCCGTAGACCACCAGGTCCTGCGGCCGTTCCGCCACCTCGGGGTCGAGGTTGTTGCAGAGCATCCGGTAGGCGGCCTCCTGCGCCCACCCCCGGCAGGTCAGCCGGGTGCCCCGCGGTGCCCGAATCGTGGGCGCGTCGCTCATCGAGAGGACGCGAGCGCGTCGACCACCCGCGCCAGCGCGCCGGAGTGGACCAGCTCGGTGGCGGCCCGGATCTCGGGCTCGAGGACCCGATCGTGCTCTAGCGTGGGGACTCGGTCACGGATGACATCGTGCGCCGCGTTGGTGGCCGGGGCCGGGGTGAGCGGCGCCAGCAGGTCGATCCCCTGGGCCGCCGCCAGTGCCTCCAGGGCCAGGATGGTCTCCACGTTGGCCAGGATCTGGCGCGCTTTCAGGGCGGCCGTCCAGCCCATGCTGTTGTCGTCTTCCTGGTCGGCCGAGGTGGACAGGGAGTGGATGCTCGCGGGAGTAGCGAGCACCTGGTTCTCGCTGACCAGGGCCACGGCCGCGTACTGCAGCAGCATGTAGCCGCTGTCCAGCCCCGAGTGCCGGGTCAAGAACGGCGGCAGCTCGCTCAGGTGTCCGGTCAGCAACCGGAACAGGCGACGTTCGGCGATGCTGCCAATCTCGGCCAGCGCCAGGCCGGCGAAGTCGAGACCCAGCGCCAGCGGCTGCCCGTGGAAGTTGCCGCCGGAGAGGACCGACGGGCCGTCCGCGAACACCATGGGGTTGTCGGTGCCGGCGTTCAGGTCGACCTCCACGATCTGTTTCAAGTAGGCGATGGCATCGGCCGAGGCGCCGTGGACCTGGGGGGCGCAGCGGATCGAGTAGGCGTCCTGGACCCGGTCGCACAACGCGTGCGATTCCACGATGCCACTCCCCTCGGTGAGCTGCCAGACGCGGGCGGCCGACGCCATCTGGCCGGGATGCGGACGGGCGGCGTGAATGCGCGCGTCAAACGGGGTGCGCGAGGCGCGGAGCGCCTCCACGCTCATGGCCAGCACCACATCGGCCGTCTTCAGCACCCGCTCCGCGTCGGCCACCAGCAGGGCCGCGGCGCCCGCCATGAAATGGGTGCCGTTGAGAATGGCGAGCCCATCCTTGGCGTCGAGGTCGACCGGCTGCAGGCCGGCCGCCCGCAGCGCGTCGCCGCCCGGTTGCACCTGGCCGTCGCGCATCACTTCGCCTTCGCCGATCAGCACCAGCCCCATGTGGGCGGAGGGGGCCAGGTCGCCGCTGGCGCCCAGCGATCCCTTCTCCGGGATCCGGGGACAGACGTCCGCATTCAGGAGATCAATCAGCGCCCGGGCGATCTGCGGCCGGACACCCGATGAGCCCTGGGCGAACTGATTGACGCGCGCTACCATGGCCGCCCGCACGACGTCCTCGGGGAGGGCCGGTCCGACCCCGACGGCATGACTCATCAGCAGATTCCGTTGCAGCTGCTTGACGTGCTCCGGGGCGATCCGGGTGGTGCGCAGGTCGCCCACCCCGGTGGTTAGCCCGTAGACCACCTGGCCGGTGGCGACCAGGCCGTCGACCACCGTCCGGATGCGCTGCAGGCGGGCCTCGGCGGTGGGGTCGAGCTCGACCCGCGTCCGGTTGCGGGCCACGCCTACCACGTCGCGGCAGGAAAGCGTGGCACCGTCCAGGCGCAGGCTCACGGCGTTAACTTTACAAGTCGTCGGCTCGGCGATAGAATGTCGCCCAAATTGGTCGGCCCGCGCGCTGATCCTCACTCCAGCCGGAGAATGGCTCCTACCTTAGCTCGATTCTTCGCCACGCTCGCGGGGCTCGGCGTGGCGCTGACGGCCTGTTCCCTGCCGTCGAGTATGCCTGCCCTGCCGTCGGGTACGGCCGAGCCGCAAGCCACCGCCTCGGCCAGCGTGATCCGGGTGCCCACCACCCTCATCCATCCCGGGGCGATCACATTCTTGTCCTCCACCGACTACCCGCCCCAGGAATCGATCGAAAACGGCAAGCCGGTCGGCTTCGACATCGACGTGGCCCAGGCGCTCGCGACCAAGATCGGGCTATCAACGCAGATCAAGTCGACGCCGTTTGAAGTCTTGATTCCGTCCCTGCTGGCCAAGCAGGGCGACGCCATCATCTCGGCCATGGCGGTCACGCCCGAACGGCAGAAGCGGGTGGCCTTTGTAGGCTACTTCCAGGCGGGCGAGGCCATCGTGGTGCGCAGAGGCAATCCGGCCAACATCCAGGGCCTTCGGGACCTGTGCGCCAAACGGGCCGCGGCGGAGGTGGCCACCACCGAGGCCCTGACCCTGACCGGGGCCAACGGTGACGTGTGCAAGGGGATGCCCATCAACATCCAGTTCACGACCACGGACACCGAAGCGCTCAAACTAGTGCAGGCGGGCACCGCGGACGCCGCCATCGACGCCTCGCCGGTGGCTGCCTACTTCGTCCAGCAGATGCCCAACGTGTACGACGTGGCCGGCCCGCCGATCCAGACCACTCGCCAGGGGATCGCGGTCAGCCCCAGCAACGCCGAGTTGCTCAAGGCGCTGGAGCAGGCGATGACCGAGATCATGCTGGATGGCACGTATCGCCGGCTGCTGCTCAAATGGAACTTGCTGGACGGTGAGATCCCAGCCTCCCAGGTGATCTTCTCGCCCAGCCCCGCGCCCTAGCTCTTCTTTCTAGTCCCCTCCCCAAGATCGTCCCCTCCCTCCAGGGAGGGGTAGGGGAGGGTGCCGCGGATTTGCCCAGACATATTGTTGACAAGACATATGTCGCTATAGTAATATGTGGTCATGCCCGACGTCTTCCAGATCCTGGCCGACCCGACCCGGCGTCGCCTCGTCGACGCACTCCGCGACGGCGAGCGCTCGGTGAGCGAGCTGGTTGATGTCGTGGACATCGGTCAGCCCGGCGTTTCACGGCAGCTCGCCATCCTGCAGGACGCTCGGTTTGTGGTCGTCCGCCCGGACGGCCGGCGGAGGCTCTACGCCCTGCGCCCGGAGCGGTTTCGCGAGCTGGACGACTGGATGATGGGCTACCGCGGGATGTGGGAGGCCCGCCTGAATAGGTTTGCGGCAGAACTCGACCGGCGGGGTAGGACCCGACCGAAGAACAAGGAGGCACGCGCATGACACAGGCAGGTACGCGGACGACGGCAGTGGCCAGCACGGTAGCGGTGCAGAGTGTGAGACCGTCCTTGACATTCAAGGAGCGCGCCGAAGAGGCGATCAATTTCTATGTCTCGCTGTTTCCGAATTCCAAGGTCCTGGGTTTGCTAAAGGCTGACGGAAAGGGCCCTCTCCCTGAAGGCAGCGTGTTGCACGCCCGCTTCCAGCTCGACGGACAGGAATACACGGCCTTCGATGGCGGACCGTCCTTTACCTTCACGGAAGGCTTCTCGCTTGTGGCGACCTGCGAGACCCAGGAAGAGATCGATGCCGTGTGGACGCGGCTCACGGAGGGCGGCGAGGACGGGCCGTGCGGCTGGCTCAAGGATCGATTCGGCGTGTCGTGGCAGGTCGTGCCCGCCGCCTTGGGGCAGATGATGGGCGACCCGAAATCCGGGAACCCGGCAAAAGTCATGGAAGCCTTGTTGAAGATGCGCAAGCTCGATCTCGCCACGCTCAAGCAGGCGTATCGGAGCGGCGCCTAGCCTTGGCCTCGCAGGTCCAGCCCGCTCGCCGGAGAGTCAGCATCGAGCGCACATTCAACGCGGCCGTCGAGGACGTGTGGGAGCTCTGGGCAACGAAAGAGGGCATCGAATCCTGGTGGGGCCCAGACGGTTTCACGGTGAAAGTCCGCCGGCTGGACTTTCGCCTGGGCGGCGAGCTGCTGTACGCGATGACCGCGATTGCTCCCGAGCAGATCGAGTTCCTGAAGAAGGCAGGGATGCCGCAGACGACCGAGTCTCTGGTCACGTACACGGAGGTCGAGCCGCTGAGGCGGCTCGGCTTCCGGCAAATGGCCGACTTCATTCCCGGCGTCAAACCCTACGAGGTGGAGACAACCGTCGCGTTGGAGTCGGGTTCGCAGGGCGTGCGCATGGTCCTTACCCTCGACGCCATGCACGACGAGCACTGGACCAAGATGGCGGTCATGGGCTGGGAAAACGAACTCGACAAACTCGCCCGGCTCCTCAAGCCAGTCTGAGGACTGATCTCCCCCCGGCGGGGAGGGTTAGTGTGTACACATCGATAGCCGATGTGTACAATGAGTCACACAATGCGCCGGCATGTGCGAAAGAACATCACTCTGCCGGCCGGGATGGACGCCCGCTTGCGAAAGCTCGCAAAGGCACGTGGGGCATCTCAGAGCGGCTTGATCGTGCATCTGGTGGCACTCGGATTGGCGACCGAATCGGGAGAGGGCGACCCCCTTCTCCGGTACCTCGGCTCCATCCAGGGTCCAGCCGACTTGTCGGCAACAGTCGATAAGACGGTGTACGGCGCTGCCCGCGCTCGCTGACAGCGGCCTGCTCATCGCGGCAGTCAATCGAGGCGATCGGCATCATGCCTGGGCAACGCGGCACGTCCTGGCAGCCCGGCGGCAACACACCAAGATCGCCGTCCCCGACGTGGTCGTGGGCGAAGCGTTTACGAAGCTCCGATATGACCGACGAGTTAGTCCTCGAAAGGATGCGAGCCTCGCATTGAGTGTCTTCAAGCTCGTGGACGGTATCCCCGACCTCTTTGACGTGCGCGCACTAGGTCGAAGTGCCTACCGACAGGCTCGAGACATACTGACCCAGTACATCGATCAGTCGTTCTCTTACGTCGACGCGGTCGTGTTTACCATCGTGGACGACGATCCCACTCTCGATCAGATCCTGACTGTCGATGGCCGAGACTTCACGATCTATCGTTTCGCTCACTCCGTTCAGATCGTGATGCCATGATCGCCAGGCAAGAGTTCCGAGTCGGCTACCACCCGACGACGACCGCGCCCGGCGTTCGCTTCCCTGGCTCAGCCACAGGCGCTCGAAACACCCCCACCCTACCCTCCCCCCCTGCAGGGGGAGGAGAACTGAGAGGCTAGGGAGCTCAGCGGTCGCGGGGAGCTCGCTTCTCTTTGGGCTCCTCGGTCTGCCATTCCTCTTCGCTCTCGCCGCGGCGGCTGATGCCGGTCGCGCGGCGGTGGTATAGCTCGATCCGAAGGATGGCGATGATGGAAAGCGCCAGCGCCACGGCCAGCACGGCCAGCGCCTGGTTGCGGCCGATGGCCGGGTCGATTGTCCCCGGACCGAACGAACCCTGGCCTGGCTGCAGGACATTCAGGGCCGCATAGAAGAGGTACTGGCCGCCGGCCATGGCGAACATCGCGACCACCACCGCGGCCGAAAGCCGGGCCAGCAGTGACTCGGTGGTTCCGAAAGTCTCCCAGTGCCGGCGCCAGATGATCGTCAGCGCGCTGAAGGACAGCACGAAGCCAGCCAGAAGCCCGACGATGCCGAGGACGAGGCCACCGTAATTGCCCACGCCGAGGCAATCCTAGTCTTCCCGCGGGCCGCCCCGAAGCACCCGCAGCTTGGCAGCTTGCCGGCGCAGCCGCTGCAGCATGCGCTGCGTATCCCAGAGGCTACCCGCGTACACGATCAGCAGGGCGGCCGTCGCAGCCGCGGCCGGCAACCGGGACCGGGGCTCCGGCAAGCCGCCCTCACCACCAAAGAAGGCAAATTGCTGGGGCGCGTAGGCGTCGCCCTGGATGAGGATCAGGAGCAGCGCCGCCCCGATCAGATAGAGGCGGCCCCGGGCCACCAGGCCCAGCCGAGCGATGCCGAGCCCAGGCACCACCGCGAACGGCCAGACGTCCTCGGCCCTGGGGGCCGGGTCGTCGGCCATCTCGGTCGCCAACGCGTCGACCACCACCACCCAGGCGGCCAGCGCCGCGTACCACCCCACCCCGAGCAGATCGATGGGCAGGAATGGAAAGGACAGAGCCCCGAAGGTGGACCCGGTGAGTTGCAGGGACACCCAGATCAGCCACCCGGCCAGGGCCGCGCCGCCGACCGCCAGGCCGCGGACCATCCAGCGCCGGCTTCGGGTCAGAAGGGGAACGCCAATCGCGATCACCGCGACCCAGGCAACGGGATTCTTCCAGCCCTGGACCTCGGCCGCGCGGGCCGCCCGGATCGCCACCGACCAGGGCACCAACAAACAGATCGCCAGCAGCCCGGCCACCGCCGCCTCGCGTCCCGACCGGCCCGAGCGGCGCAGCAAGGCGGTCCCGACTTGCTCCAGGCCGGCCACCGCCGCGAAGACGACGCCCACACCCAGGCAGATGAGGGCGACGACCAGGAACAGGCTCCCGCTGCGCTGGTCACGGCTCAGGAGGAACCCGATGGCAAACAGCCCGCCCAGGACCAGGGTGGCCACCACGAAGTTGGCCAGCGACGCCGAGGTGGGCTCGCTGACCCAGGAGAAGATTGGTCTGCGCCGCCGACTCACGTCCTTAAGGGTAGAGGTCGAGCGCCGATAGACTGGGGCCATGGGGCCGGCCTGGCTGCGAGGTGTCTTCCCCCCGGTGGCGACGCCGTTCGCGGCCGATGGCACGCTGGCCGGGCCCGTTCCGGGATTCTTCGAGCACCTGGCGGAGTCCGGCCTGGACGGGGTGGTGGTGCTGGGCTCCAACGGTGAAGCGCCGCTGCTCAATGACCGGGAGCGGTTGGACTGGATCACCGCCGTGCGCGCCTCGCTGCCCAAGCCGCTTCGCCTGATCGCCGGCACGGGGGTCAACGGCACGCGGGCCACCATCGGGCTGACCCGGGCTGCCGCCGCCGCCGGCGCGGAAGCGGCGCTGGTGATCACGCCCTCTTACTACCGGCGCGATATCACGGCCGAGGCGTTGGCCGCCCACTACCGGGCGGTGGCCGACGCCAGTCCGATCCCCATCCTGATCTACAACGTCCCGGTGTACAGCGGCTTCGACCTCCCGGCCGAGTGGGTCCCGGCGCTGGCGACGCATGCCAACGTGGTCGGCATCAAGGATTCCTCGGGCGACCTGGAGCGGATCCGCCGAATCCGCGCGGCGATGGGCGACGACTTCGTGGTGCTGGCCGGCGCCGGTGAGCAGCTGATGCAGGCCATCGAGGCCGGCGCCGACGGTGGCATCGCCGCCCTGGCCAATGTGGCGGCCCAGGCATGCGCCCGGATCCGGACCGCGATGCTAGGCGGCGACCGGTCCGCGGCCGCCCGGCTCCAGGCGCGCATCGCCCCGGTCGGCCCCGCCTTAACCGCCCGCTTTGGCATCCCTGGGCTCAAGGCGGCGCTCCAGCTGCAGGGATTCGACCACGGTCCCCCCCGCGGCCCACTCCGGCCGCTGGACGCGCCCGATGTGGCGACGGTGCGCTCATTGCTGGACGACGCCGGCCTGCTGGCCCGCCCGGTCGCGCCGTGATCCCGCTCAAGGACATCAACCCCACGTCCAGGGTCGCCATCCTCACCTACTTCCTGCTGGCCGCCAACATCGTCATCTTCTTGCTCACCCAGCAGGGCGGCCTCATCGGCGAGGCCGTGGTCCAGCAATATGCCTTCCAGCCCAGCCAGATCTCAGCCGGCCACGGTTATGAGCGCCTCTTCACCGCCATGTTCCTGCACGAGAGCGTGCTCCATGTGGGCGGCAACATGCTCTTCCTCTGGATCTTCGGCAACAACGTCGAGGATCGGCTGGGCACCCTCCGGTTTGCCTTGCTGTATCTCGTCTCCGGCATCGTGGGCAGCCTGGTCCAGGTGTACTCGGACCCCACCTCGACCGCATATGGGCTGGGAGCCAGCGGGGCCATCTCCGGCGTGCTGGCGGCCTACGTCCTCTTCTATCCCTCGGCCAGGGTGCTCACGCTGATCATCCCCTTCTTCGTCGTGACGCTGCGCGCCTGGCTGTTCATCGGCTACTGGATTGGGCTCCAGGTGCTCAATATCTTCCTGTCGACCAGCGCCACCAGCGGCGTGGCCTTCTTCGCCCACGTTGGCGGCTTCGCCACCGGCTTCCTCCTGGCCCTGGTGCTGCAGCCCCGCGGGGGCCGGCGCGCGTACTATCCGCTGTAGGTCCGGATACGCCCGTCGACCACGCAGAAGAGATTGGCCGACACCGGGTATGCCGACTGCCGAAACGTTTCGTCCACCTCGCGGCGGGCCCGGCTGATCAGGTGGGCGCCTTCGCCCGTAGCGATCAGCGAGCCGCGCTCGGGGACTCCCAGCACCGGCGTGTCATCCAGCATTTCCTCCAGCCAGGCCCAGACCTCGGGCAGCATCAAGAGGGAGGCGCCGTAGGGCCGGGGGTCGACGTAGCTGAGCATCAGCATGCGCGGCTGGGCCGTGTGCTCGGTCTCCAGGCCGGTGAACTTCATCCCAGAGCGGAACATCAGCGCCAGGTTGCTCAGGGCCACCATCTCGATGTGGTCCCGGCCCACCCCCCAGGCGGCCAGGTCCTGGGGCAGGAGATAGCGCATCCCCTGCGGATAGTCGGCAGCGAAGGTCACCACCAGGTCGGCGATGGTCCGCCGGTACACGATGGGGCCCCCGGCGCTTTCCAGAAAGCTGGCCGGCTTGAGCACGGGCATGATCAGCGGGGCTCCGAAGGGCGCCTCCGCCGCGCACTCCTGGTCCAGCCGCCGGATGCGCCCCGCGAACAGGCGGTCCAGGGCGTCGGGTTGCTCCCGGTACTCCTGGTAGAAACTATCGAGATTGAAGCGCAGGTCCGTGTCGTGAGTGCGCTGGATGGTCAGTTGGAAGGGCTCGGGGCCCTTGCGAATGCGCCAGCCGGGCCGCACGGCGGCCAGCCGCTTGAGCACGTGGCGCTCGAAGTCATGGGCATTCATCGCCGTCTGCTGACCCATTGCCGATGTAACGGGCGGCCCAAAGCAGGCTTGCTGTGACGGGCTGGTGGCGGCGTCGCCCAACGCTGGAACAGCGGATTGCGGACGCCCTGTCGGCGGTGCGGGCCGGCGATCACGAGCGCGGAATCGTGCTGCTCGAGGGCCACTTCGCGGACGCCCTGGCCGTGCTCCTCGGGCGTCCGTCCGCGGATACAGGTTGGTTACACCTGGTCGCGTACCTGCAATATCGGACCGGCCAGATGCGATCGGCCGGCGAGACCGCGGAGCGGCTAGTGAGCCTGGATCCCGACGCGGCGGCCCTGCATTTGCTGGGGCGCATTCGGCTCTGGCTGCAGCGGCCTGATGCCGAGGAGGCATTCGCCGGCGCGGCCGACCTCGATCCGGAACATTACGTCCGGCCGTACCGCGTCGATCCGGACCAGTTCGAGCGCATGGCGGCGGCCGCGTTGAGGCGGATTCCGCCGGAATTTCATCAGTTTCTGGACAACACCCTGATCGTGGTTGAGCCGCTGCCACGGCTGCGCGCAGTCCGAGCAGGCGAGGATCCGGACCTGCTCGGGCTTTACGAGGGCGCGACCGCGCTGGAGCGCGGCCTGCCGGAGCGAATCGTCCTCTACCAGGTCAACCACGAGAACGTTTCGGGCAGCAAGGAGGAACTGGCCGAGATGATCGAAGAGACGGTCCGCCACGAAGTCGGCCACCACTTCGGGATGGAGGAAGACGAACTCCCATATTGAATTCCCTCCCCATACGGGGACGGCAGGGGGGGCTCTAAACCCTCCCCCTTGCGGGGAGGGTCGGGGAGGGGGTCTCGGTCCAGCTAACTAGACGCTGAGCGGGAAGGGATTCCCTGATGCGGGCAAAACAAGCTGACCTTGCTGGTCGATCGTCTGCAACGCGGCGATGAAGTCGGCGAATCCCTGTTGCGGGTCATAGCCGGTCAGCGTTTGGTAGGTCGCCCCCAGGGACGAGCCGCCGGCGGCCACGATATCGCCCCAACTAAACGTGAGCTGGGTGTGCAGGTAATAGAGGAAGAGATCGCCGCATCCGCTGGCCTCCTGGTCGCGATCGTCGGCGCCGTTGTCGTTGACGTAGTCCCGGTGGCCCGCTGCCCACCAGTCCTGCTCGGTTTGGGTGAAGTCCGGGGCCAGGTCGGGGTGTTGCTCGAAGGCCAGGACCCGCGACAGCGACTCGCCGTTGGTGTGCGCGCAGTCCCATCCGGCATCCTGGGCCGCCTGAAAGACCTCCGCCACCTCGGCCACCAGGAAGCCGGCTACCCGGGCCGGATCGGACGCGATGTGGATGTCGGTGCCGGCGCAGGAAAAGTGGTACGCGCCGCCCGCGTCCGGGTCGACGTAGACCTGCATGGGGAGGCCAGGGGGCACAATGTCCTGGAACCAACCAGCCACGGCCGCATAGTCGGCCTCGGCAGCCTGCAGCATCGCCGTGGCCGCCGCGTCCCCAGTCGGCGTCCCGTCGGAGAAGATCGCGAAGTGGTCGGTGTGCCCGGCCAGGGTCTCCCCCACCAGCGCCGTATGCCGCTCGCGGTGCCGCTCCAGCACCTCGGGAGCCATGAGTCGGCCGGGAGGGAGGAAAATACGAGGAGGGCGGCGGCCGAAGAGACGGTCCAACATCGACGCCGATCATACAGAGAGGAGGATTGGGGATGGCGACCACGGCAACGAAGGTGTCACTGCCGTACACCGGTGATCCCGCCGCCGATCAACTGCTGGCGGAGGATCCGCTGGCGCTGGTGATCGGGCTGGCGCTGGACCAGCAGGTGCCGGTGCAGAAGGCGTTTCGCGGCCCGTATGACCTGCGGCAGCGGCTTGGCCACCTGGATGCCGGTCGCATCGCCCGGATGGACGCCGCCAAGCTGGAGACGGTCTTCCAGCAGCGGCCCGCCATCCATCGTTTTCCTGCCGCAATGGCGCGCCGTGTCCAGGAATTGTGTGCCGTCATCGTGCGCGAGTACCAGGGCGACGCCCGGCGGATCTGGGAAGGGGCGCCCGACGCCGCCACCGTGGCCAAACGCCTGGCCGCCCTACCCGGGTTCGGCGAGATGAAAGTGCGTACCATGATGGCCATCCTCCCCAAGCGGCTGGGCGTGCGGCCGCGCGGCTGGGAGGCGCTGGTCCCGCGCCACCCCACGCTGGGTGACGTGGACACCCCGGCGGCGCTGGCCAACTACCAGCAGCAGAAGCGTCTGCACAAAGCGGCGGTTCGAGCCGCCGAGGCCAAGAAGAAGACGCGCTAACCGAGACCCCCTGCCCAACCCTCCCAACAAGGGGGACGGAGATCCTTGGCTGCGGAGGCGCGGGAGAAGACGCGCTAGGAGTGTGCCTTAGCCAGCCTTGACCCCGCTCTTGAGCGTCGCCTGCAGCGTGATCTGGGTCGCGCTCAGGGCTTTCGACACGGGGCAATTCTGCTTCGCGTCCTCCGCGATCTTCTTAAAGGTCGCCTCGTCGATCCCGGGCACGGCCCCTTCGGTCTTCAGCTCAATCTTCTGGATGGTGAACGCTCCGGCCTGGCCACCGAAATGGACGATGGCATCGGTGCTGATCTCGTTCGGTACGTGGCCCGCCTTGCTCAGCGCGTTGGCGAAGGCCATGCTGAAGCAGCCGGCTTCTGCCGCGCCAATGAGCTCCTCGGGATTGGTGCCAGGCCCGCTCTCGAACCGGCTGGCGAAGCTGTACGTGCCCTTGAAGGCACCGCTGCCTAGCTCCATCGTTCCGCTGCCGTCTCGAAGATTGCCCTGCCAGCGGGCATGCGCCGTGCGCTCAGGCATATTCCTTCCTCCTACACGAAGTGGTCGACTCGTATGGGCCCATCCTAGTGTGCCGAGACAGTTTGGCGGATGACCTCAGCGGACGCCCCGGATACGGCTGACCATCACCGTGCCGAGGATGAACCAGAGCGCCGCGCTCCCGAAGATGAACCGGAAGCCCAGGTCGTTCCCGGACGCGACGCCAATCAGCTGGTGGCCGGGCTCGTTCAGATAATGGAGGAAGCCGGCCAGGATGGCCGGCGCCAGCACCTGGGGCAGCGTGAAGGCGACGTGCCAGAGCGCCATGTCGCGACCGGCCGCGCGCTCGCGGTCCGGTAGCACGTCACAGGCCAGCGCCCAGTCGACCGCGTAGTAGGCGCCGTAGCCGATCCCGTACAAGATGCCGAGCACGTAGAGGACCGTCAGCGAGCGGATCAGGCCGAAGAGCAACACCGAAACCACGGCGGCCTGCAGGCCGCTGGAGAGGTACACGAACAGCTTGCGCCGACCGGTCCGGTCGGACAGGATGCCGCCGACGATGGATGGAATCACTGCCCCTGCGATGACCGCCAGCAACCACAGGGAGCTGGCCGCGCCGGCGCTCTTGGACCTGACGACATCGCGGAAGTAGAGCTCCATGAAGGGAAGGATGGAGAAGATGCCGAGGGTGACCAGCGCCCTGGTGGCGAACGTCCAGAAGAAGTCGTTGGAGCGAAAGGCCTGGAAGAAGGCCGTCAGCTTGGGAAGGCGACGGGCGGCGAGCACTGTGACCATGCTGCCTATCAGAAACAGGGCGACGACCGGCCCCAGGAGCGTGCCCAGCGGGACCAGGAGGATGGCGAACAGGGCCATGACGGCCACCAGAAAGGCGGCCCCGCAGATGACGGCGGCCGGCGTCAGAGGGATGCCGATCCGCTGGCGCGCCGGACGGTGGGCGGCTCTTTGACCGCGATCACCGTGATCACCAGGGTGATGGCCAGGATGAGTGCGATCGCACCGTAGCCCACCAGGAGCCCGGCGCGGGTGTCGCCGTAGACCTTGAAGCCCACCGTGACCAGCCCCACGCCAACGATCGTCCCCAGCTGGTTCATGGTGCCCAGCAAGCCCGAGGCGCGGCCCCGATCCTCGGCCGGGACGACATCGGGAATGACACCCGTATAGGCGGCCCCCCCCGCATTGTTACTCAGCTGCACGACCAGGTAGGCCGCGATCAGGGCGAGCGGACCGGCGGCGAACGCCAGCAGTCCGAGGCCGACGATGTTCAGGATCGTGCCTGCCACCATCCACGGCCGCCGTCGTCCCCAGCGCGACACGGTCCGGTCGCTGAGCCAGCCCACGAGGATGGGCGTGAGCAGGGCAAAGATCCCGCCCGCCGCGGTCACCCGGCCGATCAGCAGATCGGCGCGAGAACCGGCCACCAGCGTGGCGCCGACCGGGATGAGGGAGATGTAGATGGGCTGCCAGTGCGCGCCGCCGCCAAACCAGAACGCGTTGATGGCGGCCAGCCGGCCAAAGCTAAGCCGGCTGGTAGTCAGTACGCGAGTCGGCCTGGCGGCCATCCCTCTTCTCCTAAGGCCCCAGCGTGGGAATCGTAACGCTAGTTGTCCGCTATGGTCTGACGCCGACCAGGTTCTTGGCGGCGGCGACGATATGCCGCGCCGAGATCTCGGCCGCGTCCATCAACTCCTGGGGCTTTCCGGACCCGGGCAATGCGCGTACCGCCAGGTGCACCAGCTTGGGGTGCAGCTCGTCGGCGGCCATCGCCTCCAGCACCGCTGCGGCCAGGCCACCCTCGGCGTAGTGGTCCTCCACCACCACGAAGTGCCCGTCGGTCGCGCGGGCCGCCTCCCGCAGCGTCTTCCGGTCGACGGGCTTCACCGAGTACAGGTCGATCACGCGGACCTTGATGCCTTCCGCCGCCAGCTCCTTGGCGGCCTCGAGACAGTTATGCAGCGTGACGCCGGCTCCGATCAGCGCCACCCGGTCGTCGTCACTGCTCTGGAGCACCTTGGATCCGCCCACCGGGAATCGCTCATCGGCGCCGTAGAGGACGGGGTAGGCGCCCCGGGTGGTGCGCATGTACACGATGCCCTGACGGTCGGCCATTTCCTTGACCAGGTGCACCGCCGAAGTGGCGTCGGATGGGTAGAGGACGGTCGACCCTTCGATGGCCCGCATGACCGCCAGATCCTCCAGCGCCATCTGGGACGGCCCATCCTGGCCGATCTCGACCCCCGCGTGCGAGCCGGTCAGGCGGATGTTGGCCCGCGAGATGGCCGCCATCCGGATGAAGTCGTAGGCCCGGCTGAAGAAGGCGGCGAAGGTGGAGGCGAATGGGACGTAGTGGCGGACGCTCATCCCCACCGCGGTCGCCACCAGTTGCTGCTCGGCGATGTACATCTCGAAGAAGCGGTCCGGATAGGCCTTCTTGAACTCGTCGGCAAAAGTGGAGTTGCTGACTTCCCCGTCCATGGCCACCACGTCGGGGCGGGCGCCCAGCGCCTTCAAGGCGTCGCCGTAGGCCTTGCGGGTGGCGACCTTGGCACCCTTCTCGTAGACGGGGAGCTCGACCCGGGCCGACCCGTTGTGCTGGATGGCCGGCTCGCCGTGCTCGGGCTTGGCGACTTTGACCCGCAGGTCGCGCATGCCGCCCAACTCTTTGATGGCCCGCTCCGCCATGTCGGGAGGCAGCGGCTTGCCGTGCCAGTCCTCCTTGTCCTCGACCTCGCTGAACCCCTTGCCCTTCTTCGTGCGGGCGATGACCACGGTCGGTCGGCCGGCGGTCTCGCGGGCCTCGCCCAGCGCGCGGTCGATCTGGGCCAGGTCGTGGCCGTCGATCACGGTTGCCCGGCAGCCGAAAGCTTCCACCCGGGCCTTGTACGCCTCCGTGTTCCATTGCAGCTCGGTCGGACCGCGCTGGCCGAGCCGGTTGATGTCGAAGATGGCGGTCAGGTTGGACAACCCGTAGAAGGCGGCCTTGTCCAGCGCTTCCCAGATTGAGCCCTCCGCCAGCTCGCTGTCGCCGCACAGCGCCCACACGTGGAAGGGCAGCGTGTCCAGGTAGCGGCCGGCCAGCGCCACCCCCACCGCGATGGGGAGCCCCTGGCCCAGGGACCCGGTGGCCACGTCGACCCAGGGGATGACCGGCGTGGGGTGCCCCTGCAGCCGCGAGCCAAACTTCCGGAAGGTCAGCAACTCGGCGTCGTTGATGGCGCCGGCCGCCTTGAACATGGCGTACAGCAAGGGGGAGGCGTGCCCCTTGGAAAAGATTAGGTGATCGTTGTTGGGTTCGTGCGGGTTCGCCCAGTCGTACTGCAAATGGCGCGCGATCAGCACCGCCATCAGGTCGGCGGCGGACATGGAAGACGTGGGATGGCCGGACCCGGCCTCCGTGCTGCAGCGGATGCTATCCACCCGGAGCTGCTGACCGAGGTCGCGAATGAAGCCAAAATCGTTCCGGTCGCCGTCCACCCTCACGGCATCCTCCTTCCCTTGGCTCTAGCGTAGGCGATCGAGCCTAAACCCGGATCCACCGGGTTAGAGGATGCTCGACAAGAACTGCTTGGTGCGGGGATGCTGCGGCCGGGTGAAGAACTCAGCGGGCGGGCCTTCTTCGAGGATGCAGCCCGCGTCCATCAGAACCGCCCGGTGGGCCACCTCGCGGGCAAACCCCACCTCGTGGGTGACCACGATCATGGTCATACCTTCCTCGGCCAACTGGCGCATCGCCTTCAAGACTTCCCCCACCAGCTCCGGGTCGAGGGCCGAGGTGGGCTCGTCGAAGAGCATCAGCGCCGGGTCCATGGCCAGCGCGCGGGCGATGGCGACCCGCTGCTGCTGGCCGCCCGAGAGCTGGTGCGGATACACGTCCGCTTTCTCCGCCAGTCCCACCTTGGCCAGCAGCTCGCGGCCGCGCGCCAGGGCGGACCTCCGGTCGCGCCCCTTCACCCGGATGGGCGCTTCGATCACGTTCTCCAGGGCGGTCATGTGGGGAAAGAGGTTGAAACGCTGGAAGACCATCCCGATCTCGGCCCGCTGCCGGGCCACCAGGCGTTCCTTCTGCTCCACCAGGTGGCCGTCGCGCTCGAGATAGCCCATCAGGTGGCCGTTGACCGTGATCCGGCCTCCGTCGATCTTCTCCAGGTGGTTGAGACAGCGCAGGAAGGTGGTCTTGCCCGATCCGCTGGCGCCCAGGATGACCACCACCTCGCCGCGTTCGACATCGAGATCGACGCCGCGCAGGACATGCAGGTGGTGGAAATACTTCTGAACCCCCCGTGCCTCGACCATGGGCATCAGCGCGCCTCCTTCGGCGGAAGGGCAGCAGGGGCCGCATGGCGTAGGTCGGCCGAGCCCAGGAACAGCCGCCGCAGGTTCTCGAAGGGATTGCGACGGACATCCGCCCGGCGCTCGCCGAGACGCCGCTCGATCTGGGCCTGCACCACGGTCAGGACGGTGGTCATGGCCAGGTAGAAGACGCCGGCGGCCACCAGCACCTCCAGCACCTTGAAGCTATGGGCAAAGGTCTGTTCCGAGACCAGCGTCAGCTCCTGGAGTCCGGCCACCGACACCAGGGAGGTCGTCTTAAGCATGGAGATGAACTCATTGCCCGTCGGCGGAATGATCACCTTGAGCGCCTGGGGCAGGACGATACGGCGCATCGCCAGGGGATAGGTCATGCCCAGCGCCTTGGCCGCCTCCATCTGGCCCCGATCGATGGAGACGATCCCCGCGCGGACGATTTCGGACATGTAGGCGCCCTCGTTCAATGAGAGCGCCAGGTACCCGGCTGCGAAGGCGTTGGAGCCAATCAGGATGGCGAGGTGGCTCACCCAGCCCGCCCCGCTCAGATCCGGGTCCATCGAGAGCAACAGGATGGAGATCCCGTCGGACACGATGATGATCTGCAGGAGGACGGGGGTGCCACGGAAGACCCAGATGTAGAGGGTGGACACGGCGCGGAAGACGGCGATCCGAGAGGTCCGCATCAAGGCCGCCAGGAGACCGAGGACGATCCCGGTGGTCTGCGCCAGGATGGCGAGGATGAAGGTCAGCCGAACCCCGCTCCAGACCTGGGGCAGGGTGAAAAAGTGCCTGAAGTACGGGATGTCGAAGGGGAGATCGTGGTGGAACGTCCGAAACCAGAACCGGTACAGCGGGCCCGGGTTGACCAGCGAATAGAGCAGGCCGGCGACCACCAGGGCCGCGACCAGGCTGAGCGCGATATTGAGGTAGAACCAGGTATCCCGCTCCACGACGGGGCCACGCAGCTCCGCGGAGGGGTCGCGGTCCGACGGCGCCGGCCGGACGATAGTGCTCATGTCAATTCAGAGAGCAGGCGCGAATCCGGCGGGATTCGCGCCCATTCTATCGACGTCTGATCGTCAGCTGCCCGGGCTGGGCGACAGCTTGATCTGCGAGGCCGGGATCTCCCCGTCGAGCAGGTTCCACTTCACGAGCAGCGTGTGATACGTCCCGTCCTGGAAGATGGCCAGCATCGCCTGCTGGGTGGCCGTCAGCACGTCCGTGTTCTTGGGATCAATGGCGATGCCTTCGGGAGCATTCTGCACCGGCGTCCCGCCCAGCTCGAAGGAGGCGGGGTCTTGTGTCACGTAGTAGGCGGCCACCGGCGAATCGTCCATCGCCGCGTCCACCGCGCCCAGCTTCAGCTTGAGGACCGCATCGGTATCACTGGGGAATGTCTGGATGGTGATCTTGTTGGTCTTGCAGTCCCCGGCATTTTCGGCGTTGAGGGTGTCCTGCTCGGTGGTCGTCACCTGAACCGCCACCTTTCGGCCACAGAGATCCTTCAGCGCGCTGATCCCAAGCGGGTTGCCCTTGCGGACGAGGATAGACTGGCCAGCCTGGAAATAGCCGACGAAGGCGACCTGCTTGGAGCGTTCCGGCGTGATCGACATGGCCGAGATGATCGCGTCGCCCTTCTTCGCCAGCAGGTCCGGGATGATCGAGTCGAAGTTGTTGGTCTTGATGGTCGCGGTTAGGCCCATCTTGGCGGCGATCGCGTTGGCAATATCCACGTCAAAGCCGACCGCCTTGTTGGTCGCCGTGTCGATCGACTCCTGCGGCGGGTAGGTCGTGTCGGACAGGAACGTCAGCGTGCCAGCCTTGACCAGGTTGGTCGGCGTCTTGATGCCCTGCGGCGAGGCGGTCGGCGTGGCCGTCGGGCTGGGACCGGTCGACGTCCCCCCGCCGCACGCCGTCAGCGCCACGACCAGGACCGCCAGGGCCGACAGGCGCCAGCGATTCGAGTAGATCATGCTCCCTTCCTCCCTCAGTTCGGCGTTTTGCGGGGCGCGACCCCGCTCGCCCACCCTATAGCATATTGAGTTGCGGAGGAGGAGAGCGGTTGAGGGAGTACCGCCGGGAGTGGAGCCCGGCGCTGGGGCGGGATATGGAGATGCTCCGGTTCGGCGACCGCGGCCTGCCCCTGCTCGTTTTCCCCACCTCCCAGGCCCGTTTCTACCAGTGGGAAGACTTCGGCATGGTGGCCGCCCTGGGCGACAAGATCGACGGCGGCTTCATCCAGCTCTGGTGTGTTGACGGGGTCGATGGCGAATCGTGGTACGCCAAAGGTAAGCCACCCAAGGAGCGGATCCAGCGCCAGCTGGCCTACGAGGGGTACGTCCTCGATGAGGTCCTGCCTCAGCTACCGGCGGCGCCGGTGGGCGTGGGCACCTCGCTGGGCGCCATGCACGCCGTCCTGCTGGCCCTGCGGCACCCCGACCGGTTCGCCGGATTCATCGGGTTATCCGGCGCCTATAACACCCAGCGCTGGCTGGACGGCTATTTCGACAACGACGTCTACTTCAACAACCCGGTCGCGTTCCTGCCGGGCCTTCGAGACGAGGCCTACCTGGCACCGATGCGCCGTATGACCAAAAAGGTCATCGCCGCCGGGGAGGCGGATCCCAACGTGGAGGATTCGGTCCGGGTGGGGATGCTGCTCCGGGAGAAGGGGGTCGACGTCTCGCTCGATCTCTGGTCGGGCTGGTCGCACGACTGGCCCTACTGGAAGGAGATGATGCGCCGCTATGTCTGATCGGGGCCGCAAGGTCGGTCTGCTGGTCGGGAAAGAGAACACCTTTCCGGAGCCGTTCCTGGACCTGGTCAACCAGCGCGGACGCGAGGACGGCATCCAGGCCGAGCCGGCCGTGCTGGGCGGGACCGGCGAGCTGCATGCCACGGACTACGCCGTGATCGTGGACCGGATCTCCCACGAAGTGCCCTTCTACCGCGCCTATCTCAAGAGCGCGGTGCTGCTGGGCACCGTGGTGGTCAACGACCCCTTCTGGTGGGAAGCGGACGAGAAGTTCTTCGAATGCACGCTCGCCCGCAAGCTGGGGGTGGCGGTGCCGCGGACCGTGGTACTGCCCAACAAGGCGTACATCCCGGACATCGACCCGCAGCGGTCGCTGCGCAACCTGCAGTACCCGCTCGACTGGGAGGCCATCGTCCGCTACACGGGCCTGCCCGCCATCCTCAAACCGAACACCGGCGGCGGCTGGAAGGACGTGCACCTGGTCCACTCGGTGGAGGATCTGATCCGCGCCTACGACACCAGTGGCGAGAAGACCATGATCCTGCAGGAGTTCATCGACTGGCAGGACTACATTCGCTGCATCTGCATCGGGCGGAAGCACATCCTGCCCATCCGCTACAACCCCAAGGTCGCGTTTGCCGAGCGCTATGCGACCGACCAGCCGGTGACCGGGCGGCTGCGCGAGCGAGCGGTGGCCGATGCTGGGCGGCTGTGCGAGGCGCTCGGCTACGACATGAACACGGTTGAGTTTGCAGTCAAGGACGACACGCTGTACGCCATCGACTTCCTCAACCCCGCACCCGACTTCGACAACTTCTCCATCAAGGAGGAGAACTTCGGCTGGGTGCTGGAGCACATGTCGGATCTTGTCCTTCGATATGCGCGCGGCGAGGCCGAGCCGCCATGGCGGGGAACCTATCGATGGTGGAGGTATCTGGACGGGTCTTCGAGACCCCCTCCCCACCCTCCCCGCAAGGGGGAGGGAGAAACCGAACCCGCCCGCAAGGGGGAGGGAGAAATGGCGGAGGGAGACTAGTGTCCGCCCCGGTCGAGATCTACAACCGGCTGTTGGAGGACGAGACGCTGGCCGCCGCCAGCGCCGAGATGCTGGAAGCCGGCCAGAGGGAGCGGCGGCTCACCTTCGGCGGCCGGCCGCTGTCCATCGCGCTCCGGCCCCAACTGCTCAGCCGCACCGCCTACGAGCGCGTGGTCAGCGCCTCCCAGACCGTGTATAGCGCGCTCCAGGCGCTGGAACGCGCGCTCCTGGCCGACCGCGGTCTGCGGGCCGAGCTCGACCTCCAGCCCGAAGAGGAGCGCCTCGCCCTGGTCGAACCGCGGGGCCCATCGTCCTCGCCGTCGTCCCGGCTGGACGGTTTCCTGAGCGGCCGGCTGCGCTACGTCGAGTACAACGCCGAGTCCCCGGCCGGGATGGCGTACGGCGACCATCTGACCGCCGCCTTCGACGCGCTGCCCGTCATCCGGCAGTTCCGGCGGCGCTTTCGAATCCGCAGCGTGCCCTTGCGGAACCGGCAGCTGGCCAGCATGTTGCGCGCCTTTCGCAGCGCCGCCAACGGCACCCAACCGGTGATCGCCATCGTCGATTGGCCCGGTCTGCCCACCAGTACCGAGTTCGAGATGTTCCGCGACTTCTTCGAGGGCCGCGGCATCCGGACTGTCATCTGCGAACCGCGTGAGCTCGAGTTTCGCCGCGGGCGCCTGTATGCCGGCGGGAAACCGGTCAACCTGGTCTATCGCCGGGTCCTGACCAGCGAGCTGCTGGCCCGGGGGGACGAGACTCGGGCCCTTCGCCAGGCGTACCTGGAGGGGGCCGTCTGCGTGGTGAACAGCTTTCGGGCCAAGCTCCTCCACAAGAAGATGAGCCTGGCGCTGCTGTCGGACGACCGGTACGCGGGCCTCTACACCGCCGAGCAGCGACGGGCCATCGCTCGGCACGTCCCCTGGACGCGCAAGGTGCGCCAGGGCGCCACCACCCGGGCGGGCCGGCCGGTCGCCGACCTGGCAGCCTACATCGCGGATCACCAGCAGGAGCTGGTGCTGAAGCCCAACGACGAGTACGGAGGCAAAGGGGTGGTGCTGGGCTGGGCGGTCTCTCCGGACGAGTGGACAGCGGCCTTGCGAACCGCGCTGAAGGAGTCCTTTGTCGTCCAGGAGGCCGTCCCGGTCCCCCGTCAGGAGTTTCCGGTGATGCTGGACGGCCGGGTACAGCGCCTCGACCTGGCCATGGACATGGATCCCTACCTGTTCGACGGCCGGGTGGCCGGCTGCCTGGCTCGGCTCTCCTCGTCCGCCTTGCTGAACGTCACGGCCGGAGCCGGCAGCATCGTTCCCACCTACATCGTGGAGGGCGCCGCGTGAGCGATAACTGGCTGACCATCGGGATCGAGGAAGAGTTCCAGATCGTTGACCAGGAGCGGCAGCTCCGCGCCCACATCGACCAGCTGATAGCCAGCCTTAGCGAGGCGTTGGGCGACCAGCTGAAGGCCGAGATGATGCAGTCGGTGGTCGAGGTCTCGACCCAGGTGTGCGCCAACGTGGGCGAAGCGCGGACCGAAATCGTGCGGTTGCGGAGCGCCCTGGCCGGCGCCCTTCAGCCGGCTGGGCTCCGGATCGCGTCCGCCGGCACCCATCCCTTCTCCCACTGGCAGGACCAGCAGGTCACCGAACGCGAGCGCTACAAGATCCTGGAAGAGGAGCTGCAGGACGTTATCCGGGAGCTCCTGATCTTCGGCCTGCACGTGCATGTCGGGATTCCCGACCCCCAGCGTCGAATCGAGGTCATGAACGAGGCCCGCTATTTCCTGCCCCACCTGCTGGCCCTGTCGACCTCCAGCCCGTTCTGGCTGGGCCGAGCCACGGGTCTCAAGTCATACCGGAGCGTGATCTGGTCTCGATTCCCCCGCACCGGCATCCCGCCTGAGTTCGCCTCGCTAGGGGAGTTCACCAATTATGTTGATCTGCTGGTGAAGACCCGGTCGATCGACGATGGCAAGAAGATCTGGTGGGACGTCCGCCCGCACGCCTTCTTTCCCACCCTGGAGTTCCGCATCTGCGACGCCACCACCCGGGTCGACGAGACCATCTGCCTGGCCGCCCTGGTCCAGGCCATCTGCGCCAAGCTGCTCCGCTTGCGGGAGCGGAACCTGGGCTTCCGGAAATACATTCCCGGCCTGATCAACGAGAACAAGTGGCGGGCCATCCGCCATGGGATCGACGGCAGCCTGATCGACTTTGGCAAACAGACCGAGGTGCCGTTTCGGGCCCTGGCGCTGGAGCTGCTCGAGTTCGTCGACGACGTGGTCGATGACCTGGGCTCCCGCTCGGCGGTCGAGTACGTGCACACCATCCTGCGCGACGGGACCAGCGCCGACCGGCAGCTGCGCGTCTACCAGGAGACCGGTCACCTGCACGCCGTCGTCGACTCTGTGGCCGCGGAGACCATGGCCGGGGTGCCCGTCCAGACGGCGGCCCAGCGCTGACCCCGACTGCCGCGGTGTCCGCCATCTACGAGCTCGCAAACACCTATGTCGAGCGCTGGGCCGCGCTCGATCCGATCGGTGCCACCAGCCGCGGGATCGCGGGGCATGACACTGAGATGACTGACTTCTCGCCAGATGGCGCTGCCGCCCGGGCCGAGCTGGACCGGTCGACGCTGCGCACGCTCTCGTCGCTGCCACCGGAAAGCGAGCGCGACCGGCTTGCCGCCGACGTCATGCGCGAGCGGCTCGAGGCAGCCATCGATCGCCACGCGATGGGCGAGTGGCTCCGGGAGCTGCGCGTCATCGGCAGCCCGGTGCAGGCGGTTCGCCAGGTCTTCGACCTCATGCCGACCAGCACCGGCGCCGACTGGGAGACCATCGCCGCCCGGATGCAGCGGGTGCCAGACGCGCTGGCTGGCTTCCGCGCCACCCTCCGCGAGAGTCTGCAGCGAGGTGAGATGGCCGCCCGCCGCCAGGCGCTGGCCTGCGCGGAACAGGCGCGCGTCTGGAGCGGCGAGGGCGCCGGGGCTCGTCCGTTCTTCGTGGCGCTCCTGGACAAGCACGACCAGAAGAGTGCTGGCAATGGCGCGCTCCGCCGCGATCTGGAGGAGAAGGCGCAGAAGGCGACCGCTGCGTATGCGGAGCTGGCGCGCTTCCTGCGCGAAGACTACGCCCCCAAGGCCCAGCCACGCGACCCGGTCGGGGCTGAGCGATATGGCGTGCTGGCTCGCGGCTTTACCGGCCTGGCGCTGGACCTCGGCGAGACCTACGCCTGGGGCTGGGACGAGCTGCATCGCATCGAAGACCAGATGCGCGCGGTGGCGGCCCGGATCCGGTCGGGCGCCTCGCTGCCCGAGGCCATCCACTACCTGGAGACCGATCCCAGCCGCGCCATCGACGGGGCAGAGCGCCTGTGCCAATGGCTGCAGGAGTTGATGGATCGGACGGTCCGAGACCTGGACGGCAAGCACTTCGACATTCCGGCCCCCGTGAAACGGGTGGAAGCCATGATCGCGCCCCCGGGCGGAGCGGCCGCCATGTACTACACGCGGCCCTCGGAAGACTTCAGCCGCCCCGGCCGGACCTGGTATCCGACCCTGGGCAAGACCCGGTTCCCGCTATGGGGTGAGGTGTCCACCGCATACCACGAGGGCGTGCCCGGGCATCACCTGCAGATGGGCATCCTGACCTATCTTGCCCATCAGCTCAGCCGCTTCCAGCGACAGGGTGGCTTCGTCCCTGGGCACACGGAAGGCTGGGCGCTTTACGCCGAGCGGTTGATGGGGGAACTCGGGTACCTCGCGAATCCGGACTACGAGCTCGGCATGCTGCGGGCCCATGCCTTCCGCGCCACGCGGGTGGTGGTGGACATCGGCGTCCATCTGGAGCTGCCCATCCCAAAAGGCGAGGCTTATCACCCGGGGGAAACGTGGACCAGCGAGCTGGCGCTGCCGTTCGCCATCGAGCACAGCTACGAGCCCGCCGACTT
>VBID01000029.1 GCA_005880615.1 Chloroflexota bacterium | reverse complement strand
GTTTCATGCGCAGTTATATACCGGGACGACGGGAGCTGCAGCGGCAGTTCTGGTTGTTGGTGCGGGCCGGCCTGGCCAAGAAGCGGGCCGCGGTGGCGCTGGGCCTCAACGAGGACACGGGGAGGGACTGGTTCCGTCAGGCTGGCGGAGTGATTCCTGCCTACGTCACCGCCCCATCCAGCGGTCGCTGCCTCTCGTTTGCGGAGCGGGAGGAGATCTTCGCCGGGATCGAGCGCGACGAGTCTATCCGGCTGATTGCCAAAAGGTTGGGCCGGGCGCCGTCGACGGTGCTCCGCGAGCTGCGCCGCAACATGCGGCAGCCCTACCGAGCTGGGCGCCGGCCGGGGGTCCAGCCCTGGGACTACCGACCCAGCCGGGCCCAGCGCCGAGCCGAGCGGCTGGCCGCCCGACCCAAGCCGGCCAAGCTGGCCCACCACCCGCGGCTGCGGGCGCTCGTTCAGGCCAAACTGAGGGAGCGGTTCAGTCCGGAGCAGGTGGCCGCCCACCTTCGCCGGCAGTTCCCCGACCAGCCGGAGATGTGGGTGTCCCCCGAAACCATCTACCAGGCGATCTACGTGCAGGGGCGCGGCGAGCTCCGCCGGGAGCTGGCGGCCTGCCTGCGCACCGGGCGCGCCCTGCGGCGGCCCCACCGCCCGAGTCAGGCCCGCCGGGCCCGGATCCCGGGCATGGTCAATATCAGCGAGCGGCCGCCGGAGGTGGAGGATCGGGCGGTGCCCGGGCACTGGGAAGGCGACCTCATTTTGGGCCGGCGCAACCAGTCCGCCATTGGCACTCTGGTGGAGCGCTCCACCAGGTTCGTGATGCTGTTGCACCTGCCGCAGGGCCACGGCCCCGTCGAGGTGCAAGAGGCGATGATCGCGGCCACCCAGCGGCTGCCGCAGCTGATCTGGAAGTCCGTGACCTGGGACCAGGGCATGGAGATGCGCAACCATGTCGACATCACGCTGGCCACCGGGCTGGACATCTACTTCTGCGATCCGGCCAAGCCCTGGCAGCGGGGCTCCAACGAGAACACCAATGGCCTGCTGCGCCAGTATTTCCCCAAGGGCACCGACCTCAGTCAGCATGGACCCAACTACCTCGAGTTCGTGGCCGCCCAGATGAACGACCGACCCCGCAAGACCCTGGGCTGGCGGCACCCCGCGGAGGCCCTCGGCCGCTTATTCTCAACCACGTCGGAACAATCCGGTGTTGCGCTGACCGATTGAATTCGCCCTCCCCGCAAGGGGGAGGGGGAAGCTAACACGCCCTCCACAAAAGGGGAGCGGACATCCTGAGTGGGTGTTTAGGGACGTCTTGCAAGTCTCTGGGCGACGACCTGGGCGCGCAGGAGATCCACCGGTGTCGTGATCTTGAAGGTGTCCGGGCTTCCCTCGAGCACCGCGACCGCCTGCCCGGTCCGCTCGAGCACGGAGGCGGTGTCGGAGCCGCGAAAGCCCTCGGCCCGGGCCCGACGGTGCGCCTCAAGAAGCGGCCCAGCCCGGAATGCCTGGGGTGTCTGGACCGCCCAGGCTCCGGGCACGAAGTCCCGCAGCAGGCCGTCGGTCGACCCGGACACGAGAATGGCGGTGGCCGGCAGCGCGGGGATCGAGCCCGGCTGGCCGACCAGCGCCTCCAGCAAGCGGCGCACGAGGGTCAGATCGACAAACGGGCGAGCGGCGTCATGCACCAGGACTCGCGACAGGGAGGCATCGATGATCTCGGGAGCGAGGGCCTCGAGGGCGTTGAATTCCGAGTCATGACGTGTCTCGCCGCCGGGGATGACCGTCCATGGCTTGCGCAGCCCAAGCGTTGTGATCAGCTCTTGGCCGCGGGCGCGCTCAGCGGGAGGGACGACCAGAAGGATCCGGTCGACGTCGGGGCAGGCATCGAACGCCTGGAGCGACCAGCCCACCATCGGCTTGCCCTCGACCGGCACAAAGGCCTTGCCGGTGGCCGACCCCAGGCGGCGGCCGGCGCCCGCGGCGAGGACGATGGCCGCGGTCTGACTCACCGGCTGAGGACCAGCTCAGCGAGCCGGCAATCCTCTTCCGACCGGACCGCGAAGTTCATCGGGTCACCCTGGATCAGGCGGACCGGAATGCCAGCCGATAGAGCGAGCTCCAGGTCAGGCAGACGGTCGAAGCTTGCCTGGTTGAAGCGCGACAGCCCCTGCAATTCCCATAGAGCCGCGCGGTCGAGCGTGGTCTCGACCACACCGGCCCGGGCAATCTTGTACGTGTCGGAAGGCGGAGAGACCAGCACCGCCACGCGGTCGCCCTGTGTCCGCTCGATGAACTCCGTGAGCATCGTCAGGGTCAGCAGGGGACGGTCGGGGTCGCAAATCAGGATGGAGTCGAGACCCCCTCCCCTGCCCCTCCCCGCAAGGGGGAGGGAGGAATTGGTGCCCGTCCCCGCAAGGGGGAGGGAGGAATTGGTGCCCGTCCCCGCAAGGGGGAGGGAGGAGTGGGTTGCAAGGGGAAGAGGGGATTCGCCGACGATCAACTGGTCGAGACCAGGCAGGGCCCTGAGCGTGTCGAGCGTGCGGTCCAGGACGGTGCGGCCGAGGATCTCCAGGGATAGGGCCGCCGCCTGAGGCCCGGCCAGCGGCAGCGGGACGATGGCGATCAGGCTACCGACCGGACCCTCCGCCGCCCTGGATCTTCTTCAACGGCCGGCCCTGCTGCCGCCCCACCGACGACTCGCTGGACGGCGCGGCAAAGATCATGCGGCCGGCGGCCGTCTGGAGCACCGAGGTCACCACCACCGCCAGCGTCTGGTGCATGTAGCGACGACCATTCTCGATCACGATCATGGTGCCGTCATCGAGGTAGGCGACGCCCTGGTTGGGCTCCTTCCCTTCCTTGATAATGGACACCTCCATCTCCTCGCCGGGGATCACCACCGGCTTGAGCGCATTGGCCAGGTCATTGATGTTGAGGATCTTGACTCCTTCGAGCTGGGCAACCCGGTTCAGGTTGTAGTCATTGGTCATGATTGTCGCCTCTCGCTTGCGTGCCAGACGGATCAGCTTGGCGTCCACCTCGGGAACGTCGGGCACGTCGTCGTCGATGAAGTCGATGGTGACCAGGGGCTCCTTCTGCAACAGGTTGAGCACCTCGAGGCCACGTCGGCCGCGGTTCCGCCGGAGAGTGTCGCTGGAGTCGGCGATGTACTGGAGCTCGGCCAGCACGAAGTGGGGGACGAGGAGGCGGGTTTCAACGAAGCCGGTATGCGCGATATCCGCAATCCGGCCGTCGATGATCACGCTGGTGTCGAGCAGCGTCGACGGAACCGTCTTCTTGCCGCCGCCGGCCGCCCCGGCGCCCGCCCGGTTCGAGCCCAGGAACAGCGCCATCATCTCGTCGCGGCGGGTCAGGCCCAGCGTCACCCCCCAGTAGGCGAAGACCACCGCCAGGATGAGCGAGATCACAAACCCGAGGTACCAGGGCAAGCTGCGCAGGAAAAGCCCCACCATGGCCGCCACCAGGAGGCCGATCAGCAGCCCGGCAGTGGCCGCCACCAGGTCCGGGAGCGGGGTGACGTTTAGCTTATCTTCGAGCCAGAAGAAGGGCTTGGTCGTGACGTAGGGCAGACCGAAGAAGCCAAAGAGAGCCCCCGCCAGCATGGTCAGCAGGATCAGGACCGCTGTGACCGTGTAGCCCGTAAAGTGCGCTTCCGTGATTATGAATCTGGCGTACTCGAAGCCCGCTATGAGTCCTAAGAGAAGGCCCAGCAGCCGGAAGACGCGTTCCACGCGCATCGTTCTCACCTCCTCGGCACAGGATGGCCAGCCGCGGAAGTAGGGGGCCCCGCCGCAGCCGGACGAGCCGGAAAGCCATTGCAGGCCCATTAAAGCACAGGCCGTCGGAACCGGCCGGACCCGCTCGGTGACTCAGCGTGCAATTCGCTGGACCGCAGAAATTGAAAATTGCTGCTTTTTTTGCTCCCGCAGCAGTACACGTAGAGCTTGGAGGCCACCACGGACACCCAGAAGGCCGAGCCGGCCACAGCCGCCGAGCGGCTCCTCGACGGCGAGTATCCGACCACAGTTGACCTGGCCGACGCCAGGCACTGGCACCAGGTCTACTCAGAGCTGGTCAGGTTCACCGAGGACGCCCTGACCTTGAGCCGGCAGCCGCAGGCCGCCCTGGTGTCGGGGGCCGCTGCGGAGTTCGACGCCGATCTTCATCTCATCGCCAGGCAACGGGACCGACTGCGCAGCCGCCTGGAGTTCTGGGAGCGGAAGCTCCAAGCCCTGGCGCCGGATACGCAGCCGGTCGCCTAGTCGCCCGTAAAGCAGCTGGCCATCGCCTCGGCCAGCGTCTCGACCCGCTGAACCGTTAAGACACCCCCTCCCCGGCCCTCCCCCTCAGGGGGAGGGAGACCCTGGCGATCCCCTCCGCGACCCTTCCCATTGGCGAGATTCTTGAGCTCGCCGGCCGCTGGGACGATGGCCCGTTTGAATCCCAGGCGGCGGGCTTCGTGCAGGCGTCGCTCTAGCTGAGGGACGCGCCGCACCTCGCCACTCAGCCCCAGCTCCCCTAGAGCCACGACATCGCGCCCAACCGGTCGGTCCCGGCAGTTTGAGGCGATGGCCAGGGCGACCGCCAAGTCGGCGGCGGGCTCTGCCAGGCGCACCCCGCCGGCCACGTTGACGAAGATGTCCTGTTTGCCAAGCGGCAACCGGGCACGCTTCTCGAGCACGGCCACCAGCAGGTGCACGCGATTGAGGTCGATGCCATTCACCGCCCGGCGGGGCATCCCGAAGGCGGTCTCCGTGACCAGGCCCTGCAACTCGACCAGCAACGGTCGCGTGCCTTCCAGCGCCACAGTGACGACGTTGCCTACCTCCGTGTGCGTGCCCTCCTGGAGGAAGGCCCGGGCCGGGTCGGGGACCTCGCGCATCCCGTCGTCGCGCATCTCGAAAATCCCGATCTCGTCCGTTGAGCCGAACCGGTTCTTCTGACCGCGCAAAATGCGAAAGGCGTGATGGCGCTCGCCCTCGAGGTAGAGCACGGTGTCGACGATGTGCTCGAGCACCCGCGGGCCGGCGATCGCCCCCTCCTTGTTGACGTGGCCTACCAGGAAGATCGGGATATGGGTGCTTTTGGCCACCAGCATCAGCCGGCCGGCGCACTCCCGGACCTGGCTGACGCTGCCGGGGGCCGACGCCACGGTGTCCAGAAAGACAGTCTGGATGGAGTCAATGACGGCCAGCATGGGTCGCACCTGCTCGATGTGCTCCACCATCCGTTCCAGGTCGTTCTCGGCCAGCACCAGCAGGCGATCACCCGGGATCCCCAGCCGCTGGGCCCGCAGTTTGAGCTGCTGGACCGACTCCTCCCCCGAGACGTAGAGCACCGGACCGAAGGTCCGGGCGACCTCGTCCGCCAGCTGCAGCAGCAGGGTGGACTTCCCAATGCCAGGGTCGCCGCCGACCAGCACCAGCGATCCGGGCACGATGCCGCCGCCCAGCACCTGGTTGAGTTCTCGCATGGACAGCCGGAGCCGGTTCGCCTGGGCGAACTGGACCTCACCCAGCGGCAACGGTGTCGACGTGCCGGCGGGGCCGCGCGACCGCGCCCGGCTGGGCGCGGCGACCCGAGCCTGCTCCTCGACGTATGTGTTCCAGTTGCCGCAGTCCGCGCACCGACCCAGCCACCGGCTGGACTGGGCTCCGCAGTCCTGGCAGACGTAGACCATCTTGGCGGCCGCAGCCTTCATGCTGCGCCGACTGTAGGACGGGCGCGTGACAGCTGCCTGTCACGCGGTCCGGCCGCTGGGCGGGACAGGGCCGGCGTTCGCGCCGACCCTGTCCGAGGACGCTAGTCGTTCGACGCCAGCCGCTGCGCTCGGTCGAGGATGCTCTGCGCCCGGCTCACCAGGGACGCGATCGCGCCGGTGCTGACCTCGGCCTGGTCAAAGCTTGCCGCATCCAGAAGCTGGGAGATTTGCAGGGCCACTCTGTTGCGATCGTTGGTCAGGCTGTTCAGCTGGTTCTCGAAGGCCAGGTAGGGGCCGTCGCTGGAAGCCGTCCCGGTCTGGACCGCCCGAGAGTCGGCATTGACGACGGCCGTGCCGAAAGCCCCGACGGTTGCATCCAGCTGCTTGTACACGTGACCGAGTTGGATCAGCGCGCCCGCATCGCCGTCGACCGGCACCGCCGCCGGATTCAACACGTCCAGCAGCACGCGACCGTCGTGCCGGTAATCGTCCCGCAGCCCAACCAGCGCCATGATGGTGGGCCGGGTATCGGTGTGGTCCGACCAGATGGTGCTGTTCACACCGAGATTTCGCACTCCCGGGCCGACCAGGCCCAGCCAGGTCGTGGTGATTTGCGGCTGGATGTCGCCGTGATGCCAGGTTTCGACGCCCTGGCACTGAATCACGTTATCCACGCCGGGCGTCCCACAGTCTTGCCCATCCGACGTGACGCCCTCGTAATCTGGCTTGTTGAACTGGGTAAACGTGGGCGTGCGCAAGGGATCCGAGGTGACCATGTGCAGGGCCCGAAGCGTCGGGCGATCCGCCAGCCCATCGATCAAGCGCTCGGTCTGTCCGGTGAGCGGATTCGTGACCATGATCCGGCCGGCCGCCCGCTCCACTTGCCGGGTCAGCGGGTCATTCGCTCCAGGGTTGCCGGTGAGGTAGTAATCCGGAGCGGAGTCGCCCTTCACGTTGTTGCCGGTGATGGTCACCGTGACGCCCTGGCTCTTCAGGAGCTGGTCGAGGGCGACCTCAACGCTGCCCAGTCGCGTGGGGTCGTAGGTGCAGGTCACCGTCACGCCGTCGCAGCCCGGATTGCTGGGACCGACCCCCACGAAATGGTCGTTCTCGTCGGCGGTGACGACAAACAGCGTGTTGGACTTGGTGATCCCGTCGGCCCCCAACCGGGCGAAGAACTTGCCAAACGCCTCGTCGTAGGTGCGCAGGTTTTGCTCGTAAACCGGATCGCCTGGGCCCAGGCCGGTGTCGCTCTGCTCGTGCACCGCTGAGAGATAGGCGTAGGTAATCGGGACCCCGTGCTCCTGCATGGCGGCGATGTACGACAGCGAGACGGCGGCGGTCATCCCGTTGAATCCGGGAAAGCCGGGAAAGCCGCCATCGTTTATGACCGTACCATCGAGGGCGGTCATCGGTAGGGCGGCGCTGATCTGGGGGGCCACGTACTTGTGGCCGAACAGGCCGTTGAATCCGGAGTAGCCGCCGGGCTCATCGGGCAGCAGATCGGGGACGCCCCGATGAGCGGAGGCGCACAAGGGTGCCTGCTGGCTGCAATGGACAGCCACACCGATGAAGTCGGCGGTGGTCTGCGCCTCGGGATTGGTGACCGCGGCCTGCGCTTCGGGTGAATTCGCGCCGTAGACCGTGGCCACGTTGGCCACGCGCTCGAGCTCGATGTTGGCCGTGCCCACCGCGCCAAAGTTGCAGCCGGCGCGGGTGAAGGGCACCCAGGGTGCGGGTGGATTCTTCCCCTGGGCGTCGAGCATGTTGAGCCTATTTTCACCGGTGCCGTCAAAGGCGCGGGCCAGGTCGGTCCAGTAGGCGAAGGTCAGCGCCTGATGCGGGTTGCCCTTTGAATCGTAGAAGAAGAACGTGTTGCTGACCGGCTGCCCATGGCGATCGGGATAAACGCCGGTGAGCGTGGTCAGGATGTCGGTGCCAGTGTGGGAAATCAGCGGCGTGTGGTGATTGTTGAGCACGGTGCCGTTGCCCACCAGGAAGTTGTAGAGGTTGGGCATTTGCTCGATGTCCGAGGGCACATTCGGGTTGTCCCGCCGGAAGTGCACGTTGTCGAACTGGAGGGCGATGACGTGCTGGATGCGGCCACCCGCGGCGTTGAGCTGGCAGCCGGCCGGTGCGGCAGCCTGGACCGGCGCGGCCGGCAGGCTCACGCCGACCGGGGCGAGCGCCAGCGCCGCCGCCACTACGGCACGACCGAGTGTCGAAATCCCATGCGTCATTGGATTCCCTCCTTTGAAACTCCGGGGAGGCCAGCCCAGCGGCCGGCCTCCCCACTGCCTGCGGTTAGGGACCGGTCACCTGATCGAGGAGACCCTGCCCCTGGTCGATCAGCGCCAGCGCTTGCTGCTCATCGATCGCCTGGTCTGAGAAGGCCGCCGACGCGAGCGCATCCCGCATCTTGGCGGCGATCGCGTTGCGGCTCTTGGTCAACTGGATCAGCTGGTTCTCAAGCGCGGTGTAATCCAGGTCGCCGTCGGCGTTGTTTTCGATGGCCGTGGTCGACATGGCCAGCGTAGCGAGGCCAAACGCGCCTAGCGGGGCATTGATCTGCTTGTACATGGCGGCCAGCCGCAGCAGGGTCTCCCGATGAGCCCGAAGCGTCTGGGGCACCGCCCAGTCGAAGAGCGGCTCGACCAGGACGCGGCCGTCGCCCATGTAGTCATCCTTGAGCCCCAGCAGCGAGAGGGCAGTCGGCCGGATGTCGGTATGGTCTGACCAGATGTCGGCGGTGACGCCCAGGTTGCGAACCCCAGGGCCCACCAGGCCGAGCCAGGTGGTCGTGATCTCGGGGTTGGTGTCGCCGTGGTTCCAGGCGAAGCTCTGACTGGTGCGCCCCGGAACGAACACGCACGGTGAGTTGCAGTCCGGAGCGGCCGCGAAGAAGAAGTAGTCGGGATTGGCGAACCAGGTCAGGGTCGGCGTCCGGGCGGGGTCGGCGGTGACCATGTGGAGGAGCTTCATCTCCACCGGGTCGGCCACGAACTGAGTGAGCGTGTCGGTGTTGCCCGAGTAGGGACTGACCGCGGTCAGCTTGCCCAGCGCCCGCCCGAAGGCGCGGGTGGTCGGAGCGCTACGATCGGGATTCCCCGTGATGTAGATGGTCGGCGCGTCGTCCGAGTGGACCTTGAAGGGCGTCGTGATGCCCTGCTGGGTGGCGAGCAGGCCGGCCATATTGCCGTTGATCTCGCCCACCCGGTTGTAGGTGCAGGGGGTCGTCACGCCGTCGCAGCCGGCTGGGGTGGGTACGTCGCCGACGAAGCGATCCCCCTCGTCCGCCGTGATGACGAAGAGGGTGTTGCCTGTCGTGATGCCATCGGCCGCCAGCCGGTCGAAAAACTTGGCGAAGGCGGTGTCATAGTCCTTCAACTGCTGCACGTAGCCAGGCTCGCCCGGGCCGTAGGCGAAGTGGATGTTGCCCGCCGTGCCGTGCCCGTCGTGCGCGTCGGAGATATAGCCGTAGGTCACCGGGATGCCGGCTTCCTGCATCTGGGCGACCCAGGACAGGGAGACGGTCGGCTCGACCCCGTCGAAGCCGGGGAAGCCCGGCTGCCCGAACGGATCCCGAATCGGGTTGCCACCCAGGTCCGTCGGCGGCGAGAAGTCGATCGCGGGATCAACGTACTTGGCTCCGAAGAGACCGCTGAAGCCGCTGTAGCCTCCGGGTTCGTCGGGGAGCAGGTCCGGACGGCCGTGGTTTGCCGCCGAGCAGAGGGACGAGCCCTGCGCGCAGTGGATACCGATACCGACGAAGTCCGTCTGGGCCAGCGCGCGCGCCGCTGTTCCCTGCGGAGCGGCGTTCGAGGCGGCCGCCTCAACTGCTTCGGGCGACCCTGCCCCGAACACCGTCGGGATGTCGATCGCGGTGTTCTCGAGGACCGTATTCGCGGTCGCCACGGCGCCGAAGTCGCAGCCGGCGCGGGTAAAGGGGACCCAGGGAGCGGGGGCGATCTTCCCCTTCTCGTTGATCATCTCGGGTGTGAAGTTCGTCTGGCCGGGTGCCGGGTCGAACAGGGGCGCCGTCCAGTAGGCGAATGAGACGCCTGTTCGGCTCCCACCGGTCGGCGTGAAGTAGCGGAAGCTATTGCTCACCGGGACGCCCATGCGGTCGCCGTACACGCCCGTCAGGTTGGTCAGGATGTCCGTTGCTGTGTGCGAGATCAGGGGTGTGTGGTGATTGCTGAGGAGGGTGCCGTTGTTCTCGATAAAGTTGAGCAGGTGCGGCATCTGCTCCAGGTCCGAGGGGACATTCGGGTTGTCGCGCGTGAAGTGGACGTTGTCGAAGGTGAGGGCAATGACGTGCTGGACATCGCCCCTCGCCGATTGCAGGTGACAGCCGGGGTCCGGGGGCGCCGCGGTGGCACCGGCGGATCCCAGCCCTGAGGCGAACGTCGGGACGGCTAGCAGGGCAACCAGTCGCGCGAAACGGCGGACTCTGTTCATCGTTCCTCCTCCCTCTGCGTGACCCTTCGGGACAGCCTACGTGCGCAACCTGCCCAATCGGGAAAGACTCGGTCAGTATTGGGACAAGACTCGGTTAAGACAGATACTACGGCTTCCGCCAGAAGTCAATGCGCCGCTGCATTCGGCCGCTGAACGCCCGTTCCCTGGCGCGCCTAGACTGAGCCGATGGGCCCCCCGACCTTTGGGCGCGCCGTGCGCCGGGTCGAAGATCCGCGGCTGGTCACCGGTGCCGGCACTTATGTCGACGACCGGCAACCGGCGAATCTGGTGCATGCCGCCTTCCTCCGCAGCTACCTGGCGAATGCCGTCGTCCGCCGTCTCGACGTGACCGGCGCTCGGCAGGCGCCCGGCGTCCTGGCCGCCTGGACCGACGCCGACCTGCAGGAGCTGGGCTCGATGCCGACGGAAGCGCCGGAGGAGGCGGCGTTCGTCCCAGAGCGGCGGCCCCTGGCGAACGGCCGCGTGCACCACGTAGGCCAGCCGGTGGCGGTCGTGATCGCCGAATCGCGCCAGCAGGCGCGCGACGCGATCGACCGGATCGAGATGGACCTCGAGCCACTGCCCGCCGTGGCCGACGTCGAGACCGCCACGGCGCCCAAAGCCGCCCTCGTCTACCCCGAAGCCCCCGGCAACATCTCGTTCACGATCCGAAAGAAGCGCGGCGCCGTGGCCGCGGCTTTCAAGAAGGCGGAGGTGGTGGTCCGGCAACGGCTACACAACCAGCGCCTGATTCCGATGGCGATGGAAACCCGCGGCGCCCTGGCCACCATGGATGGGAGCCGGCTGACGGTCGAGATCTCCAGCCAGGCGCCCCACTCCGCGCTGGCAGATCTCGCCGCGGGCCTTCGGATGGACCCGGCCGATATCCGGGTGATCGTGCCCGAGGTTGGCGGCGGGTTCGGCAGCAAGGGCGGCCTGTATTCCGAGGAGCTGGTCGTAGCCGAAGCCGCCCGGCGGCTGAGGCGACCGGTGAAGTGGATCGAGGACCGGACCGAGAACTGTTCCGGCACCTGGCAGGCGCGGGGACATGTGCAAGAGGTTGAGCTGGCCGCCTTGCGGGACGGAACCGTGCTCGCGCTGCGCTCCCAGATCAGGGCCGACATGGGAACGCTGGCCGGCTTTGGCCCCATGGTTCCGGTGGGCACCATCGACATGCTGACCGGCTGCTACAAGATCCCCGCGCTGGAGAGCACGCTCACCGGGGTCTTCACCAATACGACCCCCACCAGCGCCTATCGGGGTGCCGGCCGGCCCGAGGCCACCTACCTGATCGAGCGGATGATGGACCTCCTGGCCGTCGAACTGGGCCGGGACCCGGCCGAAGTGCGGAAGCACAACTTCATCGGCCGGGAGGCATTCCCGTACCGCAACCCAGCCGGGACCACGTATGACAGCGGCGACTATGCCGGCACGCTGGACCGGCTGCTGGCCATGGCCGACTATCCACGGCTCCGCCGAGACCAAGCCGCCGCCCGGCAGGCCGGGCGCCTGCACGGGATCGGCATGGCAGCCTACGTTGACATCGGGGGCGGCGGCCCGGCCGACCGTAGCGCCGTGCACTTGGAGATGGATGGCAGCCTGACTGTCTACACCGGTTCCACGCCCCACGGGCAGGGCCATGAGACGACCTGGGCCCAGCTGGCCGCCGATGTGTTTGGCCTCCCGCTCGAGCGCGTCCGCGTCCGCCACGGCGATACCGACCACCCTTCGTACGCCCAGGGGACCTGGGGCAGTCGCAGCGCCGCGACGTCGGGCGCGGCTGTCCTCAATGGCACCCGGACCCTCAAGCGCCAGGTCGTCGGGCTGGCCGCGTCTGCCCTGGAAGCCGCCGAAGCCGACCTGGTGCTCGAGGACGGGCGCGTCTACGTGCGGGGCGTGCCGAGCCGGGCCCTCAGCCTGGAGCGGCTGGCCGCCTGGGCGCTGGCCCAGGACCGGGAGGCCGAACTGCGGGCGAACGAAGAATTCGACTCCCCGGATTACGTCTTTCCGTTTGGCGCCCATCTGGCGGTGGTCGAGGTCGATCGCGACACGGGTCGCGTCCAGATCCTGCGCTACCTGGCCGTTGACGACTGCGGCGTGGTGATCAACCCAATGATCGTGGAGGGCCAGGTCCACGGCGGCACGACCCAGGGGATCGCGCAGGCGCTCTTCGAGGAAGCCGCCTTTGACCCGGACGGACAGCTGCTGACCGGCAACCTCACCACCTACCTGGTTCCCGCCGCGCCCGACGTGCCGCGCTTCGAGCTGGACCGAACCGTCACCCCGACACCGCGAAACCCGATTGGGGCAAAAGGCATTGGCGAGAGTGGCACCCTGGCCGCTCCGCCAACCATCGTGAACGCCGTGATGGACGCGCTTGGCCCGCTCGGGATCCGCCATCTCGACATGCCCCTGACGCCAGCGAAGGTCTGGGAGGCGATCCGGGCCGCTCCGGGTTAAGGGAGTCGTTAGCTGGTGACGGCGCGGTCGATGTGGCCGTCTGCGGAGAGGCGAAGGGTCAGGATCCACTCCACTTGCTCGCCGGTGCTGGTGTCGTGCACGAGCAGGTCATACAACACGACCGTGCCCAGCTTGCCGTCGTATCGGCGCAGGAAGGTGAGGTCCACCTTGCGATGGGCCATGGACTGCTGGAAGCGGCTATCGGCCTCCGGGCCAAAGCAGAGCGATGAGCTCTGGTCGGCGAGGCATGCCTTGGTCACCTGAGCCCGCATCCCGGTAGGATCGCCACGATGCAGGGCGTCGACGAAGGCCTTGGTGACGGCGGGTTCGGCCGTGCTGCCCGCAGCCGGCCGAAAACTGACCTGGCGGGTCGTGTTCAGGAGCCAGAAGCCGCTGCCCCCCGCCGCCACCAGGAGGAAGATTCCGACAAAAACGGCGGCCACAATCCCACGGGGGAGCCTGGGGCGGGCAGACTCGGGCTGGCCACCGACATAGACGATGGGAGCAGCCGGAGCGGGAGCGATCGGCTCGACAGAAGAGATCGCCGCGGGCTCAGCGGCGGGGGCGGGGAGCGGCTCCCCGGCGGTCGGCTCGGCGGGTCCGGCAGCTTCGTTCATCTGGATGCCTCGTGGCCGCGCATTCCCTATTGTGTCCCAACACGGGTCGCTACGCCAGCCACTGCTATATGTAATGGCTGATTGACCAAATGCTTTCAGGCTTTCTTTGAGCCTACGGTAGACGCCTTCCGAGGGGCAAAGTCTCAAGGGTCAGAACCAGGCACATGGACATAGGGCAGACGCTCCAAGTACGATCTCGAGCCCAGTGGCGAACCTGGCTCAGCCGGCATCATGCCGACCGTCGCGAAATCTGGCTCGTGTATTACAAAAAGGGTTCCGGAAAGACGGGGATCAGCTATGACGAGTCGGTCGAGGAGGCCCTCTGCTTCGGCTGGGTGGACGGCCAGATCAAGGGGCTGGACGAGGTCAGGTACGCGGGCCGCTTCACGCCGCGGCGCCCGGGCAGCAACTGGTCGGCCTCCAACCGGGAGCGGGTCGCCCGGCTGCTTGCGGAGGGGCTGATGACCGATGCCGGCAAGCGCGTACTGCCCCCCGACCTAGGTAACTCATCGAAGTAGCCGAGTGCCGGCGGCAATCAAAAAGCAAGGGGCCGCCGTAGCGGCCCCCGGGGGGAAGAGGGACGATCGATCCAGCTGGACGTCTACGAGAGCACCGCTCGGGTCCAGCGACCTGCCCAGGACCGATCGTCCTCACCGGCAAACGGGGGCCCCGGTCGGAACGTTACGGCCGGAGTGAACTTGAAGCGGGCCTGATACCCCCCACCCCAACCCTCCTCGCAACCAACGGGGAGCGAGCTTCCCCGCGATTCAGGAAATGGCAATCCGCTGGCGGCCCGAGTAGACGTTGAGGCTGCGCCCGCGCAGGAAGCCGACCAGAGTCTGGTTCGAGGCCTGAGCCAGGTCCCGGGCCAGGCTCGACGGGGCGGACACCGCCACGAGCACGGGGATGCGCGCCATCAGCGCCTTCTGCACGATCTCGAAGGATGTGCGGCCGCTCACCATTAAGATGGCACGCGACAGCGGAACCAGGCCTCCTTCCAGCGCGTACCCGATGACCTTGTCGACCGCATTGTGGCGGCCGACGTCCTCTCGCACCACGAGTGGGTCGCCGGCTTCGGTGAAGAGCCCTGCCGCGTGCAACCCGCCGGTGCGGGCGAAGACCGCCTGTTCGGCACGCAGCCGCTCGTCCAGCGTGAAGAGAACCTCTGGGGCGATCCGCAGGTCATCGTCCGGAAGCGGCGGGGCCTGGCTGTGGATGGCCTCGATGCTGCTGACGCCGCAGAGCCCACAACTGGACGCCGCGAAGAACTGGCGCTGCCAGCGCGCGTCGCGCCCCGGGGCAGTGGAAGCGAGCTGCAGGTCGAGGACATTCTCGAGCTCCGGGTGCTCGCCATTCGGCACCACCGTGAAGGTGGTCACGTCGTCGACGGCGCGGATGATGCCTTCGCCATAACAGAAGCCCAGCGCCAGCTCGCGGTCATGCCCCGGGGTACGCATCATCACGGTCAGCGGCTCGCCGTCAAGCCGGAGCTCGAGCGGCTCTTCTGCCGCCAGCTGATCGTCGCGACGCTCGGTTTGCTCGCCGTAGCGGAGCACCTTTGCGCGATGGGACGCGCGGTCGCTCATGGTCAGATGGTAGGCCTATGCCCCAGGCAGGCCCTGCGAGACCCCCCACCCTGACCCTCCCCCGCAAGGGGGGAGGGACCATAGCTAAAAATAGGTCCGCTCATAAGCGGGGAGGTACCGCAGTGGCTTAGGCGTGGATGTCTTCCCAGCGATAGGGCAGCACGCTGCCCATGAATGGCACCTGCAGGCCGGAGCGGACCAGGTAGGGCTCCACCCCACTGTAGAGCGGAATGACGCGGACCTGGTCAACGGCGAGACCGTCGGCCGCCTGATAGCTGCGGATCCCCTCCTCGAAGGTGGGGGCGCCCAGCCCCTGGTCGAGGGCCGCCTCGATCTGGGCATCCTGCAGTTGCAGATTGTTGAACTGGGCATTACGACGAAGCACGTTCTCCAGCACGTCGGCCGGATGCGGCACGTCCGCCGTCCAGGCGTCGATGAAGAAGGGAAGCCTGTCCAGGGATGCCTGCGACGAGAAGTCGCCAATGGCGTGCAGGGTCACCGTCCGTCCGGTCGCGGTGGCCAGCTGATCTTGCAGGTCACCGCCCACTCGACCGGTGGTCTGCCCGCCCGAGAGATACAGGTCGAAGGTGTTGGGGAAGGCGGCGGCGTCCAGAACCCGCCGCGCCGTGGCCGGGTCGTAGCCGGGCAGCGAGCGGTCGACATGCCCGGGAATCCCGGGCGGCAGCAGGTCGGTGGCGGGCACGCCGAGCAACGACCCGAACAGGGCCAGGTCGGTGAGGCGCCCGCGGTCGATGGCCTGAGCCACCGCCTGACGCTCGGCCAGTCCGTACTGCTGGCCAGCCACCGTGTTGAACCCCAGCCAGGCGGTCAGCCCGGTCGGCACTTTGTGCAGCGTAGCCAGCCGTGCCGGATCGCTGGCCCACCCCAGCAGCTGGGGCCCGGTTAGACCGTGGACGATGTCGGCGGCTCCGTCCTGGAACTTTTGGAGCCGCAACGCCGGGTCGGGCACGACGTCCACGCTCACCGAACGCACCTGGAGCGCCGCCTGCCAGTAGCCCGACCAGGCATGCAGAGAGAGGCTGCGGCCCCGGTCCCAGCGGTCGAGTGCGTAGGGACCGCTGCCGGCGGAGGCGACCGCATCGCCGAAATGGGGCCCGACGGCGTTCGGGTCATACAGCCAGAACGGCGGCAGGGCCAGCAGGGTCAGCAGCTCGCTGTTCGGCACGGCCAGGTGGACACGCAGCGTATGCGGGTCGACCGCGTCCACGCCACTCAGCAATTCGCCGGGGTGGCGGGCGCCCAGCGGGGCGAAGAAGGCCGTCAGCGGGCTGGCGGTCGTGGGGTCCAGGGCCCGCGCCCAGTCGGTGAGCGCATCCTGGGCCTGGACCTGGGCACCAGACTGGTAGGTGGCGGTGCGCAAATGAAACGTGTAGGTGCGGCCGGCGTCGGTGATGTCCCAGCTGCTGGCCAAGCCGGGTCCTGGCCGGAGCTGTGCGTCCAGCCTGGTTAGGCCTTCAAACAGCTCGCGCCCGACGGCCATCGAGGTCGGGTCGTCGATCAATGCTGGATCGAGAGTCTGGACGTCATCGGCCTCCAGCAAGCGGAGGCTGATGGCCGCGGGCGGCGTGGTCGATGCCGTGGAATGGGGCGTGGGCTGCGGCCCGATGTGCACCGTACAGGAGGCGAGCAGTCCGACCAGCAATAGGCAGGCGAGCCTGTCAGAAGAGGGCATTTCGCGAGAATAGCAAGGTGCGTCTGAACTGGCGGCCAGCCAGCATTGTGGTGGTCTCCGTGAGCCTGGCCGCCGCCCTGGGCGGGGCACCGGTGCCGGCCGCCTCGGGCGTCACCGTGCGCTCCAGCTCGGTGCTGCCGCAGCAACCCCCGATTGGCGGCGTGGTGAGGCTCACCCTGGACGTAGTCAACGATTCCACCAGCGCGTGGGGTCCGCACGACACGGTGCGGATCCGGTGGGTCCGGAGCGGACAGACAGCGCTCGAAGCAACGCAGCCGTTGGGCCAGAGCGTCCCGGCCGCCGGGGAGACCACGCTGGCGATGGTCACCCTGGCGCCCGTGGCGGTCGGAGACTTCACCCTGGCCGTAACCCTCACCACGCACGGGACCCAGCTGGCACTCGGCGATCCGGTACCGCTCCACCTCTCGGGCTTCCTGTTTTCCGGACGGGGCAACGGACACGGCCTGGGGATGAGCCAGTGGGGCGCCCGCGGACGGGGTCAGGCCGGCCAGGACTACCGCAGCATCTTGCAGGCGTACTACCAGGGCGTCAGCATCGATGTGCGGGACACCAGCCGTGCCGTGCGGGTGGGACTGACGCACTACGCCATCAACCTGGCGCGGCTGTGGCCCCGGCTGTACGGCCCGTTCCAGGAGATCGCTGGGCCGGCAACGGTGGACGGCACGCCGCTTGGCGTCGAGACTGGCGGGTTCCTGGTGTTCGGTTCCAATCCAGCGGGCCGGGCGACCGTGCTGGTGCAGCGACCAGATGGCAGTCGCGGCCAGCCGATGGCGATCACCCGGCCGCTGACCGTGCGCGCCGGCGGACCGGCAGGACTACGGACCAATCTGCTGGAATCGCTGGATAGCGACTTTCGCCGGGGCAGCGAGGAGCGACGCTACGGCGGGACGCTGACGATCATCCCCAGGGCCGGCGCCAACGTGGTGCTGGTCAACACGCTGTCCCTGGAGAACTACCTGAAGGACGTAGTCCCCGCCGAGATGCCGTTCTCATGGGGCGCCGAGGCGCTGAAGGCGCAGGCCGTGGCGGCGCGCACCTACGCGCTGCGCAAGATCCTGCTCGCGGGGCCCGGGGACTTCGACCTGGAGGGCACCACGTACGACCAGGCGTACGGCGGCCTGGGCGAGGAGCGGGCCGCCAGCAGCGACGCCGTGGAGGCCACGCGCGGGCAGGTGCTCACCAGCGGCGGGCACCTCATCGATGCCCTCTACATGGCCTCCGGAGGCGGGCACACGGAGAACAGCGAGTATGGGTTCATCCGATGGAGGAACGGCAACCTGGTGCCGGCCGCCGTCTTCAGCTACCTGCGCGGGATCCCGGATCCGCTCGATCGGTCACCCGCCTGGGAGGTGGGACCCATCACCCCGGCCGCGGCGGCGCAGATCATGCGAGACGACGGCGAGGATCTGGGCGACACCATCGTGGGGATGGATGTGCTGCAGAAGGGTCCCTCGGGCCGGGTTCTGGGGGTGCGGGTGCGCGGCAGCAGCGGGAGCTTCGAGCTGAGCGGCCCGGGCCTGCGCGCCCTGTTTGGCTTGCCCGACACGCTGGTCACCATCGTTGGCGGAGCGTAAGCGGGCCACCCAGGCCGGCTGGCATCGCCTGTGGCGGCGACCGGTCCGGACGCCGGCCGACGCCACCGCTTTCGTGCAGGCCCTCGGATTTTGCACCTGGGGACCCATCGACGGGCTGGCCTTTCCCAATGTCGCCGAGGCCATGGGTCGGACGGCGTGGACGGTGATGGACGTGACCTGGGGCTGGAAGGACGACGTGCACATGCAGCGGAAGGCGCATTACGGCAAGATCATCAAGGGGCAGCCCAGCTTCATCACGCCCGACTTCCTGCCGGACTTCGTCGCCGCGGTGGGCGGCCGCGGACTGCAGGTGGAGCGGGACCCTTCGAGGCTCTACGCCGAAGGCCGGCTGCCGCGCAATGCGCACGTCATCTTCGAGCACCTGCGCAGCAGCGGGCGGGCGTCGTCTGGAGAGTTGCGCCGGATCGCCGGCAGCGACGGATTCGACCGGGCGCTCGTGGAGCTACAGCGGCGGTTTGTCATCTGCAAGGTCGATCTGGCCGGCCGCACCCGGGGCACGTACGCCTATGTGTGGGACCTGGGCGAGCGCTTCTGGCCCGACGCCTACGCCGAGGCCGCCGGCACCTCCCCGGGGGCGGCCCGCTCACGGATCCGCGGCCGGTTGCGCGAGTTCGGGCTGGAACCAGATCCCGCGCTGGAGTCACGCTTGTTTCTTTGGAGAGCGCTCTAAACCCGGGAGACGATGGCCGCTAAACGGAATCAAGCGGAGCGCTTTCGCCCTCTCGCCCTAACGGCTAGGACACCTGCGGTCACAACGATGAGCAGAGCGGCAATGCCGAGTGGGATTGCTGTCCCATGGAGAATTCCGCCGACGGACGGCCCCCGCCTGCGAGGTGTCGATGATCCGAGGGGGTATAGAGCTCGACGCTGCGCAGGTTGCCAAGGAACTGCCCACCAACTACCAGGACCCTGCCGTTTTTCAGCAACGTCGCGGTGTGACCGCTCCTGGCGACAGCCATGCTTCCCGTCAGCGACGGCTGCAGATCGTGCTGGCCGTGATGTCGGGTGAGATCACGATTGCCGAGGCCGCCCGCCGCCACGGCGTCTCGACGGAGTCGATCAATCGGTGGCGCAACCGCTTCGTCGATGCGGGCAAGGCCGCGATGGAAGACGGGATGCCTGGCGGTAAGGGCGCCGGCCGCGGGAACTTCGTCGAGCGCCGGCAGCGGGCCGAAATCCAGGAATTGAAGCTCGCGCTGGCCGAGGCCACGGTGCAGCTGCGGATCTGGCAGAAGGGCTCGGAGTACATCGACCAGGTCCCTTCGCAGACCTCGAGGCCCTGAGAGCGGCAGCGCAGCTGCCGGTCGCGAGGTTCGCCGCCTTGGCCGGCATCCCCGAACGGAGTTACCGCCGACGGCTTGCTCGCTTGCGGGCTGGCGACGAAGCCGCGAAGGGCCCGTGGCCGTCACCGGCGGTAGATGCTGTCGAGGCGTTGGCCGCGAAGTACGCATCGGACTGGCCGGCGTGGGGGCACCGGAAGATCGCGGCGATGATGCGCGCCGATGGCCATGCCGTGTCGACCTCGACGGTCGAGCGGGCGCTGCGTCGCCGCGGGCTGCTGCTGCCGCGCGGGTTTCGGGCCGATCGCAAGTCCTGGGCGGCTCTGCGGCGCAAGCTGTTCCGGGATCCGCCGAGCGAACGCAACCGGGTGTCGCAGACCGACTTCAGCGAGTTCGAGACGCCTTCGGGCGGGATCTGGCGCATCTGTGCGGTGATCGACTACGCCACCAAGTTCTGCCTCGCCGCCACCGTCGGACCAACGGCCCGCGGCGCCGACGCTCTCGCTTGCCTGAACGCGGCCGTCGCCGAAGCCCAACGCGTGCTTTGTCTCGACGATCTGCGCGCCGACCGCGGCACCATCGAGCTGGTCGACGAGACCACCGGCGAGATCATCGACGTCGTCCCGACCCCGATCGCCCTCGTGTCCGACAATGGACCTTGCTTCCGCGGCGAGACCTATAAGACTGCCTTCGCCGGCGAGGACCCGCTGCTACGCCACGTCCGCACCCGCGTCCGGTCACCGCAGACTAACGGCGTCATCGAGCGTTTCTTCGGCACCCTCAAATACGAGCACCTCTACCGCGCACCCATCGATGACGGCGGAGCGCTTGCGATGGAGACCGCCCGCT
>VBID01000073.1 GCA_005880615.1 Chloroflexota bacterium | reverse complement strand
TTCCTGCGCATATCTTCCCCTCCCAGGAGAGCCCTCTTTCCCCCCAAGGCCACGCAGCGTCACCATACAACTCCCGAACCGTAACTTCAAGTGGCCGGCTGGGGCGCGACGAGCGGACCCGGAACTGCTCATTCGGCTCTAACCTCGTGTAGCAACGCGTGAGGAGGTCCCACGCGACCGGCCCGGCTGGCCTGGCGAGTGGTCTTGGGATATACCACGATTTGGCGCTTGTTTTCTGAACCTTAATCCCGTATGTTCGGAGTCGCACCCGAGGGCGAAACACGAGATGGGATTACGGGTGCCGCAAGGAGGGACAGATCTTGGCTGACCTACGCCGGCGGCGAGTATTTAGGCTTGGGCTCGGACTGGCGTCGACCTTGAGCCTTGTGGCGCTGAGCGCACTCAATTCACTGCAGACCGGGGCGGCAGGCGGGGACCCGACAAAGCCCACCTGGTGGGCAAAATACCAGGTGGTCTCCGCGCCTGGATTCACGTCGGCGGGGGATGGGAGCCGGACGAAGAGCGTCTCGGTTGGCAACAACATTGACGCCAGCAATGAGCCCGGCCCTCAGAGCGAGACGTCGATCGCGATCAACCCGACCAACCCGAGCCAGATCGTGGCCGGGGCGAACGAGATCGAGCGGCTGCCCATGCGTGCGCTCTTCTCCAGAGACGGCGGCAAAACCTGGGGCGGCGTTGACCCGCCGCTTCCGCCACCTCGGACGAACAATGGCTTCGACTTCGGCTCCGATCCCGGCATTGCCTGGGACACGAGGGGCAATGTCTATTACAGCTACATTGTCGTGTTCTTCAGCTCTGGCGGAGCCATCAACGGCACGGAGATGGCTGTGGCGAAGTCGACGGACGGAGGCATGACCTGGCCAGCGAATCAGGTTGCCTTTTTTGCCGGTGAGACGGGGACTGCCTCGTTCGACGACAAGCCCATGATTACCGTTGACACCAACCTGAACAGTCCGTTCCGCGACACCATCTACGTGGCGTGGGATCACGCCAGCTTTGTCAACGGCAAACCGTCAAGCATCATCGCCCTGCTCGTCAGTCACTCGATCGATGGCGGTGCGACGTTCTCGACGCCGGCCACGGCGAGCTCGACCAACCCCGGGCCGAAGGCCGTCATTGGGGCGGATCCGTTCGTCGCCCCCGACGGGAGCCTGCACGTTGCGTGGCAGGACGTCCAGAATCGAAGCGTGACCGAGAGCAGCTCTTCCGATGGCGGGGTCACCTTCGGTCCGATTCATGTCATCAGCGGGACCCAGGTCGCCTTCGATATCGGGATCCCGGCGCAGAGCTCTCGGCGGGCCCTTCTGTACCCTGCCTGCGGGGCCGATGCCAGTGCCGGACCGAACCGAGGTACGCTGTACTGCTCGTGGATGGACGGGACAGTGGCCAACGGCGTGAATGTCTTTGTGTCGCGGTCGACCGACCATGGGGCCAGCTGGAGCGCGCCGCTGCGTGTCAATGACGACGCCGGTCTCGCCGACCACTTCAACCAATGGCTTTCGGTCGACCCAGCCGATGGCTCGATCAACGTCAGTTGGAACGACACTCGGAACGATCCGTCCCGACTGAGCACCGACATCTTCTACGCGCGGTCGACCGACGGCGGCAGCGCCTTCGCCTCGAACGTCCAGGTCACGACCGCGCCGACCAACGAGACCTGCTGCGACGCGGACCTGGGTAACCAGTACGGGGACTACGAGGGCATCGCCGCGCTCGGGGGAAACATCCATGCCGTTTGGACCGATCGGCGCGCGAGCGTGGCGGCCCTCGACGAGGAAGTGTTCACGGCGACCATCAGCGTGAAGTGACAGACTGACCGCGGGGGCGGGATGTGAAGCTCGCTCCCGCGGTCGCGGCCGGCTCGCAAGTGGCGTTTGTTAGGCGCGCGACGCGGCGGCGTGCTGTTGGAGAAAGGCCTCCCGGCAGTGGGCGCCGCAGAAGTAATAGGTGGTCGACTCGATTGCGACCGAGTGCAGCGCCCCGTCGACGTCGACCGTCATCCCGCAGATCGGGTCCACCGCGGTGGCCTTGAAGAGGGGCGGCGCTGGCTCTCGCGCGTGCCGCTCGGCCACGATCTCGGCCACCACCGCCAGGGCGATTTCCTGCTGGGAGCGGCCGACGGCGTCGCCACCCGCCCGCCGGATCCGGTCCAGCCCGCTCACCCCCCGCCGGGTGAGCAGGTCGAGCACGAACTGCATGCGCCGGCGGCTGGCGATCACGCCCAGGTAGGGCAGGTCGAAGGGAAGCAACGCCGCCAATGCATCTTCGTCGTAGTGGCCCATGGTGGCGACCACCGCCCAGGTGTCTGCCCCCACCGGCGCACCGGACAGGTCGAGTGAGCCAACCACGCCATCCGACTCGGGAAAGTCGGCCGCGGCGGCACCCGGGTGGACCGCCCAGGTGCGAAATCCGACGGCCGCCCCGATGCGGACCAGCGTGCGCGCCGCCGGCGTGCCGCCCACCACCAGGAGGAGCGGCCGGGGCAGCTGCGGGTCGATGAAGACGTCCAGGGCCCCGGCGCTGGGACAGGTGCTCGTGTGTGAGACCACGCCCTTCTCTCCCTCCCCCTCAGGGGGAGGGTCAGGGTGGGGGTGGTTATCCGGCGCGATCTTGACCAGGCGCGGCTGCCCGTCGCCGATGGCGACCAGCGCCTCGCGCCGGACCAGTGCTTCGGAACAGCTGCCGCCGATCCAACCGAACAACCCGCCGTCAGCGGTGACCAGGGCCTTGTCGCCCGGGCTGGCGGACGTGGGGGGGTCGACCCGAACCACGGTGGCGACCGCGAAGCTCACCCCGCGGGTGCGCAATTCCGCCGCCCGGGTCAACACCTCGTCCGCCAGGCCCAGTCGCATCGTTACTCGGCCGCCCCCTTTTCCTGCAGGGCGGTCCAGACCTTGTCGGAACTCACCGGCATGTCGATGTTGGTGATCCCCAGGTGGCCCACGGCATCGATCACGGCGTTCACATAGGCGGCCGGCGACCCCACCGTGGCCGATTCGCCCACCCCCTTGGCCCCGATCGGATGGTGGGGCGAGGGGGTCACCGTCTCAAAGGTCTCAAAACGCGGCGTCTCCCAGCTGGTGGGCAGCAGATAGTCGGTGAAGTTGGAGCCGATGCAGTTGCCTTGCTCGTCGAAGGTGATCAGCTCCATGAACGCAATGCCGAAGCCCTCGGTCAGGCCGCCGTGGATCTGGCCTTCCACGATCATCGGGTTGATCCGGACGCCGCAGTCGTCCACGGCCACCATGCGCCGCACCTTGACCTGGCCGGTGCCGCGGTCGATGTCGACCACCACTACGTAGGTGCCGAAGGGGAAGGTCATGTTGGGCGGGTCGTAATAGGTGACGCCCTCCAGCCCCGCCTCCATGCCCTCTGGCAGGTTGGTGTAGGCGGCGAAGGCCACGTCCTGGATGGTCTTGCTCTTGGACGGCGCCCCCTTGACGAAGAACTTGCCGTGATCGAACTCGATGTCTGCCTCGGAAGCCTCCAGCAGATGGGCGGCGATCTTCTTGGCCTTGTCCCGCAGCTTGCGGGAGACCATCGCGGTGGCGGCGCCGCCGACCGGCGTGCTCCGGCTGGCGTAGGTGCCCAGCCCGTAGGGCGTGTTGTCCGTGTCGCCTTCCTGCACCTCCACGTCGGAGGCCGGAATGCCCAGTTCCTCCGCCACGATCTGGGCGAAGGTCGTCTCGTGGCCCTGCCCCTGGCTCTTGACGCCGAGCTTGAGGATGGCCTTGCCGGTCGGATGGACGCGCAGCTCGGCCGAGTCGAACATGCGCAGCCCGGCGATGTCGTACTCGGTGCCGTGCCCGGCGCCCACCACCTCGGTGAAGCTGGCGACGCCGATGCCCATCAATTCGCCGCGCTTGCGCTTCTCCGCCTGCTCCTTGCGCAGCTGCTCGTAGCCGATCTTCTCCAGGGCCAGCTTGAGCGCCCGCGGGTAATCGCCGCTGTCGTACTCGAACCCGGTGGCCGACTTGTAGGGGAACTGCTCCGGCTGGATGAAATTCTTCAGCCGGATCTCGGCCGGGTCCATCTTCAGCTCCACGGCGGCCGACTCCACCAGCCGCTCGATCAGGTAGGACGCTTCGGTCACCCGGAAGGAGCAGCGGAAGGCGACCCCGCCGGGGGCCTTGTTGGTGTACGCGCCGTCGGTCTCCACGTGAGCCGCCGGCAGGTCGTAGGAGCCGGTCACGATATGGAAGAGCCCGGCCCGGAACTTGCTCGGCTGGGCGTCGGCGTAGAAGGCGCCGTTGTCGCTCAGCATCTTGACCCGCAGCCCCAGGAACTTGCCGTCCTTGTTGACCGCCAGCTCGCCCTGCATGTGGAAGTCGCGGGCGAAGCCGGTGGAGATCAGGTTCTCGCTGCGGTCCTCGATCCACTTGACCGGGTGGCCCAGCAGCAGGGAGGCCGCGGTGGCCACCACGTAGCCGGGGTAGATGGGGACCTTGTTGCCGAAGCCGCCGCCCAGGTCCGGCGAGATGATCCGGATCTTCTCCTCGGGCAGGCCGGCCACGAGCGCGAACAGGGTGCGGTGGGCGTGCGGCGCCTGCGAGGTCATATAGAGGGTGGCCTGGCCGGTGGCGGGGTTGATGTCGGCCACGATGCCGCAGGTCTCGAGGGGGGAGGGGTGGCAGCGTGGATAGAAGGTCTCCAGGGACACGACCTTGTCGGCCTTCTTGAAGGCGGCCTCGGTGGCGGCCTTGTCGCCCGCCTCCCAGTGATAGATGTGGTTGTCCTTCTGGTCCTTCTTCTCGTCGCGGATCAGCGGCGCGCCGGGCTTCAACGCCTGGTACGGATCGACGACCGCCTTCAGCACCTCATAGTCGACGTCGATCAGCTGCGCCGCATCCCGGGCGACGTAAGGATCGTTGGCGATCACGCAGGCCACTTCCTGGCCCTGGTAGCGGACCTTGTCCGTGGCCAGCACTGCCTGGGTGTCTCCCGATAGGGTGGGCATCCAGGCGAGCTTGTGCTGCTCCAGCAGGGCGCCGGTCACCACGGCCACCACCCCGGGGACGGCCTCCGCCGGCTTGGTGTTGATGGACCGGATCCGGGCGTGGGCGAATGGGCTGCGCAGGATGGACATGTGCAGCATGCCCGGCAGACTGATGTCGTCGAGGTAATTGCCCTTGCCCCGGATGAAGCGGTCGTCTTCCTTCCGCTTGATGCTCTCGCCGATGAACCCCTTGGGCGGTGTGTCTATGGCCATGGCTCAGCTCCTCGCACCGGCTTCGACCGGCACCGCGGCCGCTGCCTTCATCTTCTGGGCGGCGTAGCGGACCGACTTCACGATGTTCATGTAGCCCGTGCAGCGACAGATGTTGCCGGACAGCGCCCAGCGGATCTCGTCCTCCGTGGGGTCTGGCTTCTCCTGCAGCAGGGCGAAGCTCGACATCATCATCCCTGGGGTGCAGAAGCCGCACTGGAGGCCGTGCTCCTGCTTGAAGCCCTCCTGGATCGGGTGCAGGCCGCCCACCGCCAGCGACTCGACGGTCGTCACCTGCCGGCCGTCCGCCTGGACAGCCAGCACGGTGCAGGACTTCACCGGGACGCCGTCCAGCAGGACGGTGCAGGCGCCGCAATGGGTGGTGTCACAGCCGATGTGGGTTCCGGTCAGCCGCAGCCGCTCGCGGATGAAGTGGACCAACAGGAGCCGGGGCTCGACCTCGAGGCTGTGCTTGTCGCCGTTCACCGTGATCGTGATCGGTCGCGCCATTCTCATCCACCTCCCCGCGCCCGCTCGTAGGCGCGTTTCAATCCGCGTTCGGTGAAGATGCGGACCACGTTGCGCTTGTAGGCTTCCGACCCGCGCAGGTCGGCCCGCGGCTCGGCCGCCTTGGCCGCCAGCTGGCCGGCTTCCTTGATCACCTTGTCGTTGAGGGTCTGGCCCTTCAGGGCGGCCTCGGCCTCGGTCGCCTTGATGTTCTGCGGGCCGACCGCCGTCAGGGCAATGCCGGCAGTCCCGACCTTGCCGTCGTCCATCTGCAGCTGGATGGCCACCCCCACAGTGGCGAAGTCGCCCACCTTGCGCTCCAGCTTCAGGTAGGCGCCGCCGGTGGGGCCCCGCCGGGCGGGGATGCGGATCTCCGTCAGGATCTCGTTGGGCTGGAGGAGGGTCGAGAAAGGCCCACTGAAAAAGTCGCGGGCCTTGACCGTGCGGCTGCCGCTCCGCGAGCGGAGCACGAACTCGGCATCGACGGCCAGCATCACGGAACCCCAGTCGCCGGACGGATCGGCGTGGGCCAGCGAGCCGGCCAGGGTGCCCCGGTTGCGGACCAGCGGGTCGGCCACCTGGGGCGCGGCCTCGGCCAGCACGGCGTACCGATTGGCCAGCAAGCTCGACCGTTCGGCGGTCTTATGCCGGACCAGCGCCCCGATCACCAGGGCGCCGTCGCGCTCCTCGAGGACGTCGAGGTCGGGTATCCGGTTGATGTCGACCAGAAAGGCGGGACTGGCCAGCCGGAGCTTGAGCAGGGGGATGAGGCTCTGGCCGCCGGCGAGGACCTTGCCGTCGTCGGCGTGCTGGTCGAGGAGCGCGAGCGCCTCATCCAGCGTCCCAGGGGAGGCGTACTCGAACGCGGCTGGCAACATTGGCAACACCCTCCTTGTTTGCCGGTAACCCCGCGAATTCGGGACGAACTCAGCCAGCGTACAACTTCTCCCTCCCCTTTGCGAGGAAGGCATTGATAATCCCCTCCCCTGTGGGGAGGGCCTTCTTATAGTCCCCTTACCCACGGGGAGGGGCAGGGGAGGCGGTGTCTTCCTTGCGGACTATCGAAGCTCCCTTCGCCCTTGCGGACGTTTATTTCTCCCTCCCCCTTGTGGGGAGGGCGAATTCAATCGGTCAACGCAACACCAGGTTGTTCCGACGTCGATGAGAATAAGCGGCCGAGAGCCTCCGCGGGACGCAGCCAGCCCAGCGTCTTGCGGGGTCGACGGTTCATCTGGGCGGCCACGAACTCGAGGTGCTCGGGTCCATGCTGACTGAGGTCGGTGCCCTTGGGGAAATACTGGCGCAACAGGCCGTTGGTGTTCTCGTTGGAGCCCCGCTGCCAGGGCTTGGCCGGATCGCAGAAGTAGATGTCGAGGCCGGTGGCCAGCGTGATGTCGACATGGTTGCGCATCTCCATGCCCTGGTCCCAGGTCAACGACTTCCAGATCAGCGTCGGCAGCCGGTGGGTGGCGGCGATCATCGCCGCCTGGACCTCCAGCGGGCCGTGGCCCCGGGGCAGGTGCAACAGCATCACAAAGCGGGTGGAGCGCTCCACCAGGGTGCCGATGGCGGACTGGTTGCGCCGACCCAAAATCAGGTCGCCTTCCCAGTGCCCGGGCACCGCCCGATCCGCCACCTCCGGCGGCCGCAGGCTGATGTTGACCATCCCCGGGATCCGGGCCTGGCCGGCCGGACTCGGCCGGTGGGGCCGCCGCAGGGCGCGCCCGGTGCGCAGGCAGACCGCCAGCTCCCGGCGGAGCTCGCCGCGGCCTTGCACGTAGATCGACCGGTAGATCGTTTCGGGGGACACCCACATCTCCGGCTGGTCGGGGAACTCCTGCTGCAGTTCGGTGGCCACCTGCTGGGGACTGAGCCGCTCCCTCAGTTTGGCCTGAACCAGCGCCCGCAGCTGGGGGTGCTGGGCCAGCTTGGCCGGCTTGGGCCGGGCGGCCTGCCGCTCCGCCCGACGCTGCGCCCGGCTGGGGCGATAGTCCCAGGCCCGGGTCGGGGGCGGGCCTGGCCGGCGTCCCGCTCGGTAGGGCTGCTGCATGTTGCGGCGCAGCTCGCGGAACACGGTCGACGGCGCCCGGCCCAACCGCTGGGCGATCCGGCGGATGGATTCGTCGCGCTCCACCCCGGCGAAAATCTCCTCCCGCTCGGCGAAAGCCAGGAACCGTCCGGTCGATGGGACGGTGACGTAGGCAGGAATCACTCCGCCAGCCTGACGGAACCAGTCCTTCCCGGTGTCCTCGTTCAGCCCCAGCGCCACGGCGGCCCGCTTCTTGGCCAGGCCCGCCCGGACCAACAACCAGAACTGCCGCTGCAGCTCCCGTCTCCCCGCTATATAGCTGCGCATTCCAACACCCTCCTTGGGTTAAGGGTGTTGCGTTCACTCCTTGAACCGAAGCTCCCCGCAAGGGGGAGGGAGAATCGGCTTAAGTCATCGCAGAGAACCCACCCGGCACTCCCGGCAGGGGGGAGATACGGGGCGGGGTCTCGTTGTCTAGCGTTCCAGGACCTTCAGCCCTTCCGCCAGCTGCGTATCCTTGCTGAAGTCGTTCGGGGCTCGATCGATCGCGTATTCGTCGGTGGTGTTGGCCAGCTTGACCTCGTCGTCCGGCACGATCCCGTTTTTCTCGATCGAGTGCCGGTTCGGTGTCAGCCAGTGGGCAATGGTCAGATGGAGGTCCCCGTCCCGGACCAGGAAGTCCTCCTGGACGGAGCCCTTGCCGAACGTCTTGGTGCCCACCAGCACACCTCGGCCGTGGTCCTTGATGGCGCCCGCGGTGATCTCCGACGCGCTGGCGGTGTTCTCATTGACCAGGACCACCAGCCGGGCATCGAAGG
>VBID01000028.1 GCA_005880615.1 Chloroflexota bacterium | reverse complement strand
GCGCTGGCGATCCAGCCCAAGGTGCTGCTGCTGGACGAGCCGCTGTCAGCTCTCGATGCCAAGGTGCGGTCTCGACTGCGAGACGAGATCCGCCGCGTGCAGCTCGAGGTCGGAATCACCACCCTCTTCGTGACCCACGATCAGGAGGAGGCGCTCGCGATCGCGGACCGGGTCGGAGTGATGAACGCGGGCAGGATCGAGCAGCTGGGGCCGCCGGTGGAGGTGTACTCGCGACCGGCGACGCCGTTTGTGGCCTCGTTTGTCGGTCTGACCAACCGGCTGGCCGGGATGGTTCGCGGGGGCGCCGTCGAAGTGCGGGGAATTCGGTTGCCGCTGGTTCAGCCCGAGGCGCCCGAGGGACCGGCGGTCGCCCTGGTGCGGCCCGAAGCGGTGACGCTGACGACGGATGGTCAGCTGGCCTCCGGGCCTCTGGTCGGCATCGTGATCGCCACCGCGTTTCTGGGTGCGACCAGCCGGGTCACAGTCGACCTGGGGGATGTGACGGTCCTCGCCCAGCTGCCAACGTCAGAAGCCAGCGCCCTCACGGCCGGCACCCGGGTGCGGCTGGCGCTGCGCCCCGACCCGGTGCTGATTGCGCGGGACGACGCCGCCGCGGGCTAGAACAGGTCCAGGGTCTTCAGGCCCGAGCCGGTATTCAAGAGGACGACCTCGTCTTCCGCCGCGAGCCACCCGTTGGCCCGCAGGGCTCGAACAGCGGCGATGGTGGCCGCGCCTTCTGGACTCCACAGGATGCCGGTTAATCGTGTGGCCCGGCGCATCTCCTGGAGAAGGTCGGCGTCCGAGACCGCGATGGCCGTCCCGGCGCTGTCGTGCAAGGCCCGGAGGGCCAGCCGATCGGCCAGCGGGCTGGGTACCCGGATGCCGGGTGCGACGGTGTGCGGGTCCGGAACCGGCTCGGCATGATCGGCGCCGGCTCGGAACGCCGTGACCAGGGGCGCACAGCCGGCGGCCTGGACGGCAACCAGCCGGGGGAGGGGAGAGGTGACCCACCCGACCGCGGCCAACTCCTGGACGGCCTTCCAGATGCCGATCAACCCCACCGCTCCGCCGGTCGGATACACGATCACGCTGGGCCAGCGCCACCCCAGCTGCTCCCCCAGCTCAAAGGCGATGGTCTTCTTGCCTTCCACTCGGTATGGCTCCCGAAACGTGCCCGCGTCGAAATACCCGTCGCGTACCCGCTCGGCGATGGCCCGACCAGCGTCCGCGATGGTACCCGGCACCAGCAGCAGCTCGGCCCCCGTCGCCAGCACTTCTTTCTGGTTGGCCAAGGGCGCGTCCTGGGGCATCGCCACCAGCACCGTGCAACCGGCGCGGGCGCCGTACGCGGCCCAGGCGCCGCCGGCGTTGCCCGCCGTCGGCAGCGCGAGCCGCCTTTGGCCGAGGGCGTAGGCCATGGTCACGCCGACGGCGGCGCCTCTGGCCTTGAAGGATCCGGTCGGCAGCCGCCCCTCGTCCTTGATAAAGACGCGGCGCAGGTCCAGGTGGTCGCCCAGCCGGTCGCTGCGCAACAGTGGGGTGACCGACTCGCCCAGCGACACGGGCACATCGGCGTCCGCCAGCGGGAGCAGCACCCGATACCGCCACAGGCTCCAGGGTTCGGTGCCGAAGGCCGGCTTCGGCTGGTCGCGCTTCAGACGATCGAGGTCGTAGCGAGCGAGGAGCGGCTGGCCGCAGGAGTCGCACCGGTTGTGCGGGATGCCTGCCGGGTGCGCGCGGTCACAACCGCTGCAGGTAAGGCCGAGCAGATAGCTCACTTGGCCCCTCCCCAAAGGGGAGGGGAGACTAACGAAGCTCACCTATAATTGTCGGACCATGGCGGTCAAAGTCCGCGTTCCGGGTGCACTGCGCCAGCTTACCCGGGGCGCCGCGATCGTCGAGGTGGACGGCGGCACCGTCGGCCAGGCGCTGGATGCGTTGGATAAGCAGTACCCGGGGTTCCGGGAGCGCCTCTACGACCCCCAGGGCCAGCTGCGCCAGTTCATCAACATCTACCGGAACGACGAGGACATCCGCTTCGGCTCCGGCCTGCAGACGCCGCTGGCCGAGAACGACGACGTGTCGATCGTCCCGGCCGTGGCGGGCGGCGCCCAATAGATCATGGCGCGGACGACCGTCCGCCTGAGTTTCAGCACCGAGACCGCCAATGATCCGGTCGTCTACCAGATGGGCCAGCAATATAAGGTGGTCACCAACATTCGGCACGCCGACGTCGGCGAAGATTCGTCGGGATGGCTCGAGCTCGACATCGAAGGCGAGCCAGCGACGATTGAGGAAGCGCTCGAGTTCTGCCGCAGCCGCGGCGTGCGGGTGGAGCGGCTGAGCTCGTGAAGGTCGCCGTCGCCATGAGTGGCGGCGTCGACTCATCGGTGGCGGCGGCGCTGATGCGAGACGAGGGCCATCAGGTCTTCGGGGTCACCCTGCAGCTGTGGCCCAAGGAAATGGCCGCCCGCGACTTCGATAAGCACCACGGCTGCTGCTCACTGGACGCGGTCGAGGACGCGCGGCGAGTGGCCCACCGCCTGGGCATTCCGTACTACGTCCTGAATTTCGAGCACGAGTTTCGCTCGGCGGTGATCGACCCGTTCACCCAGGCGTACCTCGACGGGCGTACGCCGAACCCCTGCATCCGGTGCAACGAGGCGATCAAGTTCGGACTGCTGCTGCAAAAGGCGCTGGCCCTGGGCGCCGACGCGGTGGCGACCGGTCATTACGCGCAGGTCGCCGGCGGCCCCGACGGGTACCGCCTGCTCAAAGCGGCGGACGCCCGCAAGGACCAGTCCTATGTGCTCTACCAGTTGGGGCAGCGCGAACTGGGGCTGGTCCGGTTTCCGGTGGGGGGCATGCAGAAGCAGGAGGTGCGCGAGCGGGCCCGGGCCCTGGGGCTGGCCACGGCCGACAAGGCGGAGAGCCAGGAGATCTGCTTCATCGCCGACGGCAGCTACCGTACCTTGCTCAAGGAACGGTTTGCGGCGCGGGTGGCAGCCGGCCCGATCGAGGACGAGCAGGGTCGGGTGATCGGCGATCACGATGGCGTGGCGCTGTACACGGTAGGCCAGCGATCGGGGCTGCGGCTGCGGACCCACGGCCCGGCCGAGGAGCCGCGATATGTGACCGCCCTGCGACCCGAGACCAACACCGTCCAGGTCGGCACCGCGGCCGACCTGCTCCGCACCGACTGCGAGGTCGAGGACGTGCGCTGGGTTTCCGGCCACTCACCCGCTGGTCCATTCCGCGCCGGTGTCAAGGTGCGCTCGCACGCGCCCGAGGCGGCGGCCACCGTGATCCCAGTGGGCGACCGCGCCCGCCTGGTCTTTGACGAACCCCAGCGGGCGCTGGCGCCCGGCCAGGCCGCCGTCTTTTACGGCGGGGAGCGGGTGGTCGGCGGGGGCCCCATCGCGCGGGCCCCGTGATCGGGCCTGGCCTGATCCCGCTGGTCTACCTCGCCTGCCTGGGCGGCCTCTACGCGGCGATGCTCGCCCGCCGCGGACGGTGGATGTACTGGCTGGCGGTGGCCGGGGCGGCGCTAGTGCTGTTCGGCCGGTTGGCCGCCGGCTTCCTGGACCGCTCGCTCACTAATCCGGCGTTCTGGGGTGGCCTGGCGCTGGCGATCCTGGCCCTGGCCCTCGATCTCATCGTGCCGGCTCGCGCCAGGGTGGCCGATGGCTGACACCGACAAGTACATGGCGGCGACTATCACTCGCCGCGTGGACCACGCCGAAGACCTCTTCACCATCTGGCTCAGACCGGAGGAAGGGCTCGCCTTCAAGCCCGGCCAGTACGTCGCCTTCGGGCTCCACGACCACGAGCAGAAGGTGCTGGAGCGCGCCTTCTCCATCGTGTCGTGTCCGGCGGAGGAGCAGCTGGAGTTCTACATCGAGCGGGTGCAAACCGGCGCGCTGTCGCCCCGGCTGTACGACCTGGGCATCGGGGATGCGGTGTTGATGCGCAAGAAGGCGAAGGGGATCTTCGCCCTGGATACCGTCTCGGGGCACACCAAGCACTACCTGATCTGCACCGTCACCGGGGTGGCGCCCTACGTCAGCATGATCCGGACCCTGTTGCGCGAGGAGGCCGCCGGCCACCCCTTCGGTGGCACCCTCGTCCTGATGCAGGGCGCCGCCACCTCGCACGAGTTTGCCTACGCCCGCGAGATCGAGGCGGCGGCCAAGCAGGTCTCCTGGCTGACCTACATCCCCACCATCAGCCGGCCCTGGGAAGACCTGGAGTGGAAGGGCGAACGCGGCCGGGTCGATGACCTGGTCCGCAAGTACTCGGACCAGCTGGGCCTGGCGCCCGAGGAGACGACCGGATATCTGTGCGGCAACCCCGGGATGATCGTCAACGCGCGCGGCATCCTCAAGCGGCGCGGGTTCGGCGACAAGGCCATCAAGGAAGAGACGTACTGGGCGCCCGGCGAAGGCGAAGTCGAATACTAGCCGGCCGCAGTCAAGCGGCCGGCTCCAAGCTCGAGCCTGATCGCGCATCGAGCACTGGACGCGCCCGACTCCTGCGAGTCAATCTTGAGACCCTGTGCGCGTGTCCTTGTTGGCTCGAGCGCGGCCCTCGAGGTGAGCTGGCCGCACCAAGGCCGGCGAACCTCCGCCGCCGGCGCGTGCCGGGTCGCTCTATTTAGCTAGAATTCCATGGACTTTGATCACGTCCACCCCGGTGGTGATCGCCGCTTACGGTGCGGGTGCACTGGTACTCATCAGTGCGCTCGGCGTCGTCCTGCTGCGCTCGCTGGACCAGGTAGCCCTGGCCTTCGTCGGGTGCCTGCTGATGGTGGCGGTCTTGGCGTGGGTGCTCGACGCGCCGGTGGTGGCGGCTGTGCAGCTGGCCATCGGTATCCTGGCAGCCGCCGGACTGTGGCTGCTTCCCGGGTTCCGCGGTGACGCCGCTCCGAGCGAGTTCAGCGGCCAGCTGATCCCGGGGGCGATTGCCGCGGTGGCGGTCCTGGCGCTGATGGCCCTCGCGCTCCTCCGCGCCACCTGGCGAACGTTTCAGCCTGGGACCGGAAGCAGTTGGGGGGAGTACCTGGTCGGGCTAGTGGTGGCGGCCCTCGTGGTCCTGGTCGCTGCCGTCGGGATTCTCAGCTTGCGCCAGGCTCGGGAGCGGACGACGGGCGCGATCGAGGCCCCCACCGCCAGGCGGAAGCGGGACCGGCGATGAACGTCGGGATCTCAACCGTCCTGGGCGTCTCGGCCGGCCTGTTTGCCATCGGGGCCTTCGGCCTGGTGGCCAAACGCAACCTGGCGGTCATCTTGATGAGTGTCAACCTGATGTTGGCGGCCGCGGTCCTGGCGCTGGCGGCCTTTTCGCGTTTCAACCTGGTGCCTGGCCACCGAGTCGGTGGGCAGGCGTTCGCCGTCCTGGTGGCGATGACGTCGACGGGCGAACTCATGCTCGGGCTCGGCCTGGTCCGGGTCGCCCTTCGGCAGCGGGCCATCATGGCGGTCGACGATCTGGCCGGCTGAGCGTCGCGTGACCTGGTGCTGACCGCGCTGCTGGCTGCCAGGGGTCCGCTGGACACCTGGAGTCCGACCTTCATCGAGCTGCTGGCGCTGTTTGCGCCACTGGTCGCCTTCATCGTCATCCTGACCTTCACCATTGACGCGCGGCGGGTGAGCGCCTGGATCGCCATCGTCTTCACGGCCGCGGCGCTGGTGGCGGCGGTGCTGGTCCTGGCGATCGAGCTCGTCCATCCGCTGCACCTGGAGCGCAACTCCACCTACCTCACCTTCTTTACCAACGAGGCGGGCGCGGCGTCCCAGTTCAAGCTCGAGTGGGGGCTGGTGGCCGACGGCCTGGCCGCCGTGATGCTGGTGGTGGTCACCGCCATCAGCCTCATCGTCCAGCTGTATGCGCGAGAGTCGATGCGCGGCGATTCCGGCTACGTTCGCTTCTTCGTGATCACGGCCTTCCTGACTTTCGCCATGGAAGGCGTGGTGCTGGCCGACAACTACTTTGCCCTGCTCTTCTTCTGGCTCCTGGTCAGCGCCTGCTCGTACCTGCTCATCGGCCACTGGTGGCAGCGACCGGCGGCGGCCAGCGCCGCCCGCAAGGCCTTCCTGGTCACCCTGATCGGCGACGCCGGGCTGCTGATCGGCATCCTCTACGTCTATTTCCGATTCAATGAGCTCAACTTCCAGGCGCTGGCCCCCCAGTATGCCGGCGGGAAGGTGGGCGCCACCGGGCTGTTCATCATGGGCGGCCTGGTGCTGCTGGGGGCGGTGGGCAAGTCGGCGCAGTTTCCCCTGCACGTCTGGTTGCCCGACTCGACCGAGGGGCCCCCGCCGACCGCCGCCTTTCTCCAGGCTGCCGGGACGGCCGTCGCCGGCGGATACCTGGTGGCCCGCACCTTTTCCCTGTTCCAGGTCAGCCCGCGCGCCCTGCTGGCGGTAGGCCTGGTCGGAGGCGGGACGGCGGTGCTGGCGGGACTGTGGGCCCTGGCGGAGCGATCCCTGCCCCGCGTGATCGCCTACTTGACCATGAGCCAGATGGGACTGGTCTTCCTGGCGTTGGCCGCCCGGGGCGTCGGGGCCGCGGTCTTCCAGTTGGTAACGCATGCCTTCTTTACGGCCTGCGTGATCCTGGTGGCTGCCAACCTGGTCAGTGTGATGCGCACGGACAGCCTGTTCGAGATGGGCGGCCTCTGGCGGAGGCTGCCGCTCAGCGCCTGGACGATGCTGATCGGCGCTGCCGCCCTGGTCGGGATTCCGCCCCTGAGCGGGTTCTGGAGCCAGACGGCCATTGCCGCCCGGCTGATCCAGAACGGCAATGCCGTCCTCATCAGCCTGGCGATGGTAGCCCTGTTCCTGTCTGGGTTGGCGGCGTTCCGTCTCTACTTCCTTGTCTTTTCGGGCGAGACCGTGCGCCGACGCCGTTTCGAAATCGACCGGATTCGGGAGCCGCGCTCCCAGCTGACCACCCCGCCCATGGTCCTGGCTGCGGTAGCTATCGTGGCGGGCGTGATCGGACTTCCACAGATCCGGCGCAACGTGGTGAGCTTCGTGACTCTGCTCGTCCCTGGGTCCGCGTTCTCGATCACCGTGCCAGCGGTGGCCCTGGCGACCCTGCCGGTGCTGGCCGGCGTGGTGGTGGCCTGGCTGATCTACGGACAGCGGCTGGTGCCGGCCAGCATGCTGGCCCGCCGGCTGACGCCGGTGTACGGCCCGCTGCGCCACGCCTTCTTCCTGGACTTCGCCTATCGCCAGTCGATCCGGCGTGGACTGGTGCCGCTGGCCCGGGCTGCGAACCGGGCCGAGCGCTGGGTCGATCATGTCCTCGAGCGCGGGGGAGCGATGGCGGGGACGTTGGGTGGGTTGCGCGTAGCGCCAGGCCCTCGGGTCCAGCAGTCCTGGCTGGGGCTGCTCGCCGGGTTGGTCGCCATGGCGGCCCTGGCGATGGTGGCGGCCGCCGGCTGGATCAAGGTGAAGGGATGAACCAGCTCGCCGCCCTGGCCCAGACCGCGCCGATCGGGAGCACGCCGGGTGGCGAGTTCCCGACGCTCCTGCTGAGTAGCATCCTCTGGGTCCCGACCATCGCCGCCGTCGCCATCCTCTTCTTTCCGGCACGGACGGACGTCGAGAGGGACCGCATCAAAACGGTGGCGGTGTCCGGTGCCAGCCTGGCCCTGGCCCTGGCCGTGGTCATGTGGTATGGCTTCCGGGAGCAGTTCACCCAGTTCGCCTACGACGAGAGCCATCCCTGGATCAAGGCCGTGGGCGCGGCCTACCACCTGGGGGTTGATGGCGTCAGCATGCCGCTGGTGCTGTTGGCCACGCTGCTGTTTCTGGTGGCGGTGCTCGCGTCCTGGCGGGTGCGGGAGCGCCTGAAGGAGTACATGGTCCTCCTCTTGCTGACCCAGACAGCCATCACCGGGGTCTTCGCCGCCCTGGACTACCTGCTCCTGGTGGCCTTCTGGGCCATGGCCTTGATCGGGCTCACCTTGCTGATCGCGGGCTGGGGTGGCCGGCGCCGGGTGCCGGCGGCCTGGCGGTTCTTCGGCTTCACCATGGGGGCCTGGGCCCTGCTGGTGCTGGCCGTGCTGATCATGCACTTCAAGGCCACCGCGCCCACCTTCGACATCGGGACCCTGCACGACCAGGTGTTTCGCGGAACCATCGGCGGCCTGCTGCTCTGGCTCACGGTGGCGGCTTTCGGCATCACGCTGGCCGCGGTGCCGCTGCACGGCTGGCTGCTCGACACCGTTAGCGAGGCGGGGACGCCGGTGGCCATTCTGGTCGCCGGCCTGGTGGTCAAACTGGGGGCCTACGGGCTGGTCCGGGTCAGCCTGGGACAGTTCCCGGAGCCGCTCCACCGCGTCAACACCGCCATCATGGTGATCGGGCTGGTCAGTGTGCTCTGGGGTGGGCTGAGCGCGCTCGGCCAGGACAATGCCAAGCGGCTGGTGGCAGCCTTGACCGTCAGCCAGATGGGATTGGTGGTTCTGGCGGTCAGCTCGGGCAGGCAGGTTGCCCTGGACGGCGCGTTGCTCCTGCTCTTCGCCCACGGCTTGATCGTGGCGGTGCTGCTGGGGGTGGTCGGCCTGGTGGCGGAGCGCACCGGCACCGCCTCCCTGGCCGGGCTGGGCGGACTGGCGGCGCGCATGCCCCGGGGCGCGGTCCTGGGGGTGGTGGGGGCGCTGGCTGCGCTGGGGGTGCCCGGATTCGTGGGCTTCACCGGCCAGTTGATGCTGCTGGTGGGGAGCTATCCCAGCCACCGCACCGGGACCATGGTGGCGGTGCTCGGCCTGCTGCTGGGGGCGGCCGCCTTGCTCACCATGCTCCAGCGCCTGTTCTTTGGCTCTTTGGCCGAGAGCCACGCCAAGGTCCGTGATGCCGGCACACTCGAAGTCGGATACGCGTCCGGACTGGTGTTCCTGCTGGTGCTCCTGGGCCTGCTGCCGGCGCTGCTCATCGACAACATCAACTCCGGCGTCCTTTCCCTGCTGATTCGGGCTGGGGCATGACGCTGACCGCGGGCAACCTGCTCGGCTTCGTCCCCGAGCTGTGGCTGCTGGCCGGCGCGCTGGTGATCCTGAGCCTCACCGCCGTGCGGTCATCGCGGTCGGGCCGAGCTCCGACCGTGATTGCGTTGGTGGGATTGCTGGGCAGCCTGGTCGCGCTGGGCACGCAATTGCGCACGCCGCTCAACATCCTCAATGGGGCCTTCGTGCTGGACGGTTTCGCCGCCTTGCTGGACGTGGTCCTGCTGGCCACCGCCGCCATGGTGCTGCTGGTCAGCCTCCAGGACCGCGGGCAGGCGGATCGGGCGCCGGCATTTGTCTTGCTGGCGACCTGCGCGGCCCTGCTGCTGGTTTCGGCGGCCGACTTGCTGGCCTTCTTCGCCGCCTTGCAGCTGCTTGCCGTTTCTACGACGATCGCCGGCGGCTTCTGGGGCGCCCACCGCCGGGCCGCCGTCGGCCCCTTAGTCGTGCAGCTGGCCGGCAGCGCCGCCATTGCCTATGGACTGGCGGTCGCCTATGGCCTCACCGGGGAGACGAGCTTCCTGGGCGTGGGCCGCGTGCTCGCCACCCGGGCCGCCAGCGACGGGCCAGCCCTGCTGGTGCTGGTGCTGGTGGTGGGCGGCGCCAGCTTCGGGCTGGGAGCGGCCGCCTTTGGCTGGCTGACCGAGAGCCACGAGGACGACAGCGGAGCGCTACCAGCCCTGTTCGCTGCCCTGCTCCTGGTGGCTGGGTTCGGGTCCCTGCAGCGCCTGGTCGCGGTCGTCCTGGTGGGGACCGCGATTCCCTGGCCGGCCGTGCTGGCCGTGCTGGGGGCGCTGGTGATGACCGGGGGGACGATCGGTGCCCTGGGCGAACGGCAGCTGGCTCGCGCGCTGGCGTACGCCCTGGTGGGACAGATCGGGTTCATCCTGGCGGGGCTGGCCACCGGCCGGCCGGCCGGGGTGGCGGGCGTCGGCCTGCTGCTGGTCGGGACCGCCCCCGCAGTGCTGGCCGCCTCGCTTGCCATCGCCTGGTTCGCCCGCCTCACTGGCGCCACGGCGGTAGGCGATTTCGCCGGCATGCTGCGGCGCGCCCCATTTCCGGCGCTGGTCCTGGCTCTGGGGGTGAGCTCGCTGGCTGGCCTGCCGCCCCTGATCGGCTTCTTTGGCCGTTTTCTGATCTTGGTCGCGGCCGTGGAGAGCGGCTATACCTGGCTCGGGTTGCTGGGGCTCCTCAACCTCCTGCTGCTGGGCGGCTGGGCTATCCGAGTCGCCCGGCTGGTGGCTCTGGAAGCCTCGCCCACCGAGGCGCCCGAACCGGCACCGGACTGGCGGGCCCGGGTTGCCCTGGGCGCCGCTAGCGCCGGGGTGGCCGTCCTGGTCTTCCTGCTGTCGCCGATCGCCAACGCCGCGGCGACCGTGGCTCAGCCGCTGCCCAAGTGACCTGAATGGATAACCGACTAGCGGGTCGCGGCGTTAGAGGGGCGTCGAGATGAGCGAGGCGGGCCACCGGCGCCGCAGCGGAGGACGGGGGGGATATGTTCCGCACCCGGCTGGAGCGCGTCGGCCAAGCCACCTGCTCCGCCGGTTCCTGCTGGCGGCCGGGCTGCTGTTCCTGATCAGCATGCTGGTCGGTGGCGGCGTGCTGTACACGTATGCGGGGGAGCTGCCGAGTCTCAGCCACCTCAGTGCGCAGACCCTGCCGCAGTCCACCCGCATCTACGCCCGCGATGGCACGACTCTGCTCGACGAACGGTACGAGGAACGGCGCACCGTGGTCCCCCTGGGGGCCATCAGCTGGGACCTCCGCCATGCCACCATCGCCATCGAGGACCGCGACTACTACGCCCACGGGGCGGTCAGCCCGGTGCGGGTGGTGGCGGCCGCGCTGTATGACGTGATCCATCGCCGGGCCGCCCAGGGCGGCAGCACCATCACCCAGCAGGTGGTAAAGAACTACATGCTAGAGACCGGCAACTGGCAGACGCAACGCACCATCGGACAGAAGGTGCGCGAGTTCCTGCTGGCCATCCAGATGGAGCAGCGCTACAGCAAAGACCAGATCCTGGAGATGTACCTGAACAAGATCTTCTACGGTAACCAGGCCTTCGGCGTGGAGGCGGCCGCCAACGTCTATTTCGGCAAGTCGGCCCACGACCTCAGCCTGGCGCAGGCCAGCTTCCTGGCCGGGCTGCCGCAGCGCCCGACCCTCTACGACCCCTTCCTGCCCGAGGGGTTCCGCCGGGCGAGACTCCGGCAGCATTACGTCCTGGCAGCCATGGTGCGCGCGCGCTATGTCACCGATGCGCAGGCCAGGACGGCCTACGCGGTGGACCTCCAGCCGGCGCTGACCAGCGCCCACGACGCGGCGGGCGCCCGCCACGCGGCGCTGGCGCCTCATTTCGTGGACTACGTGTGGAGCCAGCTGGAGAGCCGGTACGATCCCGGATTCCTCCTCCGCGGCGGTCTGACCGTGATCACCACGCTGGACGCCCACGCCCAGACATTGGCCCAGCAGGCGGTCCAGGAGGGCGTCCAGCGCTTCAGCCGCAGCAACGGGGTGAACAACAGCGCCATGCTGGTCATGAACCCGCATACCGGCGAGGTCCTGGCCATGATCGGCAGCGCCGATTATTTCAACACCGACATCGGGGGTCAGAACAATTACACCCTGGCCCTGCGCCAGCCGGGCTCCTCCTTCAAGCCCTATACCTACGTCACGGCCCTGATGAACGGATGGACGCCGGCCTCCATCCTGGACGACTCCGACGGGGCGCACGCCTTCCCCGGCTACCCGGTGCAGGACTGGGACAAGCACGAGCTGGGCAAGATCTCGCTGCGGACCTCGCTGGCGCAGTCGCGCAACATCTCGTCGGTGCGCCTCTTCAAGGAGGTCGGGATCGACAACGTCTTCACCACCGCCCGCCGGCTGGGGCTCACCACAGACCTGCAGCCCGGCCTCTCGGCCACCCTGGGCGCCAACGAAGTGCGCATGACCGAGCACCTGGCCGCCTACAGCAGCTTTGCCAACGGTGGTTTGCGCGTCCAGCCGATTGCGGTGCTGGAAGTGCGTGAAGTGCGTGGCGGCCACACCACGGTGTTGGAGAAGACCACCCCCCAGCCCGACACGGGTGCGCGCGTGCTCCCGGAGGGAGCCACCTACATTCTCACCGACATCCTGAAGGGCGCCGTCCGCCCCCAGCTGCCATTCCCAGTGGCGGCCAAATCGGGGACCACGACGGACTTCAAAGACGCCTGGTACATCGGGTACACCACCGACCTGGCCGTGGCCACCTGGATGGGCCGGACCGTGACCAAGCCGGTGCCCGCCAATGAGTCGATGAAGTCGCTGTGGGGGGAGACCGGCCCGGGGAGCGTCTGGCACAAGTTCATGCAGGCCTACTACGCCGGCCGCAAGCCGGCCGACTGGACGCGCCCGTCCGACGTCCAGACCAGCCTGTTCTGCAAGGAGACCGGCGTCCCCACCGGGCTGGGCGCGCCAGACGTCACCATCGCCGACCTGGTACTGCAGTCGGCGCCGGCCCCCGCACCCGCCCCCTGCGACACCGGCGCGGCCGCCACGCCCGAGGGCTCGACGCTGCCCCTCCTGCCCGGGACGCAGGCGCTCCCCACCCCGGCGGCCTCTCCGCTGCCGATTTTGCCCTAGTGTCCCGGATCGGAAGTTCATTGAGAAAGTCGCGACGTGGGCGACCGGTGCCAAGGCAGGGGTGGCGGAAGGAGGAGCCTATCCAGTGATAGGTGACGACTTTCGCCGGGCCCCCTAACGCCGGCATCAGCGCCGCAGGCGCCCGGTCGCCCAGGCCGATGAATTTCCAACGAATTTCTGATCCGGGACACTAGACGTCGCCGCTCCATTCGAAAGCTCGAGGGCGGGCGCGCGTATGATCGGTGTGGGCTGCCATGCATGACGCCGGCCGGGGAGTGCGCGGAGTCGAGGAGCCCGAGCTCCCGCCCAACCTCTTTGTGATCAGCCTGCTTCACGACCTCCAGGTGGGCAATTACAGCCGCCGGGCGTGGGGCGTCTTCGTGCGGGATTCCTGGAGGCGGTCCTGGCAGACCCTGATGGAGAACCCGGGGCTTCGCCGGTCCTGGCTCCGCTTCACGACCGCCGGCACCATCGGCATCCTGGTCGCCGGTGGCGTGTGTGCCCGGTTGGTGGCGCCCAGCGAGACCGTTCTCTTCCTGGCTACCAGCCTCCTCTGGTGGGCGGTGCTCATGGCCGACCTGGGCCTGCACCTGGGCCTGATGGTGAACCTGGAATCGGGCGAGCTCCGGCGCACGATTGGAGTGCCCAACATGCTCACCGAGCTGCGCGCGTTCGGGTCCATCTGGGTAGCCTGGGGGGCGCACTGGCTGACCGAGGGGATGCCGATCCCGCTGGTCTTCGTCTTCGGAGTGGCAGCGGTCACGGACTTGCTGGATGGCTGGATCGCGCGCCGGGCACACGTGTCCACTCGCTGGGGCCGGCTCTACGACCCGTTCATGGATGGGATCTTTTTCGGGGTGGCCGCCATTTCGCTGGCCGTGATCGGCGTGCTGCCGCAGTGGATCGCCGCGCTGGTGGTGTTCCGCTACGCCCTGCCCGTGGTCGGGGCGATTGCCTTCCTCTTTATGCGGCGGCGGACGCCGCGGATCCGGCACACGCCCTGGGGGCGGGCTTCCTCGGCCAGCATCGCGGCCACCATCTTTCTCGCCGGGGCAGCGGCCGGGCTCGGCCTGCCCTTTGACCGGCTGGGACCCATCCTCTATGCCATCGTGGTGGTGGCCGCGGTGGGGGCGCTGCTTAATATCCTGATGCGCGGTATCGAGCAAGTCTGAACTGACGTCGCCTTCGGCTACAATCCGCGAGTGCGACGCCTAGCGCTGGTACTTGCCGGCGCGGCATTGCTGCTCAGCAGCTGCCTTCCGGGACACCAGAACACGATTCGCATCGGCGCGCTGTTCCCGATGAGCGGGCCGCAGGCCTCGCTGTCCGGTCAGGAGTATGCCGGCGTTCGGATCGCCCGGGACTTTGTCAACGCGGACGGTGGCGTCGCGGGAAAACCCATCGAGCTGATCGCCCGCGACCTCACGGTCCGCGAAGATGCCGACGCCCGGGTGGCCGCCCTGCAGCGGGATGGCGTCCAGGCGATCATCGGGACGTACTCCAGCAGCCTCTCCCTGCCGGCCAGCAGTGCGGCGGCGCGGCGCGGGTTGCTCTACTGGGAGGCGGGCGCGGTCGCCGACCAGGTCACCGGGCGCGGCCTGCCCCTGGTGTTCCGAGTGGGTGCCACCGGCCACAACCTGGGGACCATGTCCAGCCACTTCATGGCGTCCGTGATCGCCCCGCGGCTGCACCGATCGCCTGGGTCGCTGCGGATGGCGATTGTCGAAGAAGATGACGCCTACGGGCGGTCAGTCGGGGATGCCGCCAGGACCGAGGCGCTCGCTGAAGGCATACAGGTGGTCACCACCGTCACCTACGTGGCGGCCAGGCCGGATTGGCCGCGGGTGCTCGATGCCGTTGGCAGGGTTCGCCCCGACGTCCTCGTGCTCGCCTCCTACATCCCTGATGGCGTTAGCTTCCGGCGCGCCATGCTGCGAAGCGGCCTGCACGTGGACGCGCTCATCGGATCGACGATGGCCGAGTGCGGACCGGAGTTCGGCGCGCTGTTGGGAGCGGACGCGATTGGGGTTTTCGCCTCGGACCGGCCCACGGCGGGCTTCAATCCGGACGCGCTGAATGCCGCCGGGCGGGCCATGTACGAGCGGTTCGCCGCAGCCTATCGTGGCCGCTATCGTTCGGATCCCACGGAGGAATCGCTGGCCGGGTTCGCGGCGGGGTGGACCCTATTCCACTATGTGCTGCCCGCGGCCGGGTCCGACCTCAGCGCGACCGCCATGGCCAGAGCCGCGCAAGCGCTCGACCTGCCGGCCGGAACACTCGCGAATGGGGCTGGGATCAAGTTCGCCACCTCGGAGGCCCTGATGGGTCAGAACGTGAGGGCCCCCAGCGTGATCTGGCAATGGCAGGGGGTCCGTCACAGCGTGACGGTCTACCCACCCGTCTTCGCGACTGGCGTCCCCATCCTGATCCCGCTGCCGCGGTGATTGCCGCTGCGGCGCCGCGGCGCGCCGCCGCGCTCACGGTCGCCCTGTTGCTGACGGCGATCATGCGCAGCCTGTTGCTGCCGATAGGCGAGTTGGCTGCTGCTGTGGGATTCGTCATCGCACTGGCCGGTTTGCTTGTTGTCGAGAGACGGATGGACTCGGTTCTCTCGAGACACCCCCACCCGACCCTCCCCACAAGGGGAAGGGAGATTGGTCAGCAGCGGAGCGAGACTCCGTTCTGGCTGGGAGCGGCTGCGGGTGTAGGCGTTGGATTGGTCCTCCTGCTGCCGGTGATGGGAGCAGCGGCAAGCGGCCGCCCCCTTTCGGGTTTCTGGGGGTGGGGCGCGGCCATCGTGGTGATCGCGACCCTGGAAGAGGTGGTGCTTCGCGGCCGGCTGCAGCCTGCCTGGACGGCCGAAGCCGGACCCGTCGCAGGCCTGGTGCTCAGCGCTGCCGTCTTCGCCCTCATCCATCTCCCGCGATATGGGTTGGGAGCCATGCCGCTGGACTTCGCGGTGGGACTGGCGCTGGGTGGGCTGCGCGCGGTTACCGGCCGGGTGGCGCCCTGTGCCATCGCCCACGTCATCGCCGATTGGGGCGCGTGGTTCTGGCTGTGACCGCGCGCCAGGCGGGCAAGCTCGCGTTGGTCATTGGGCTGGCCGTGGCCGTGCTCCTGCCCTCAGGACCGCGACCGGCTCTCTTCGATGGCCTGCCGCTTCCCCAGGCGCCATACCGCTACGTGAATCCGCCCCCCGACCTCGCGTCCAGCAACCAGCCGCCGGGGTCGGGCCAGGCGACCCTGCCGGTCCAGAACGGGCAAGTCCCCGGGGGCGGCGTCCAGACCAGCGACGGCCAGGTGTTGGTGTACTTCGGCTTGGGCGCGCTGCGCGCCTCCAGCAGCGCCCAGAGTGCCACCATCCGCATCGACCCGGTGACTGATCCGCCGGCTCCACCTCGCGCGAGCCAGATCCGGGGCAATGTCTACCGGGTCAGCGCCACTGAGGAGCCCGGCGGCGGCGAGGTGACTGTCGTCCGGGGCTACAACATCACGATGCGGTATCCGCCCGGGCCGTTCCAGGAACTCCAGTTTTACGACGGCACGAACTGGCACTCGCTGCGTACCACAACCGTGAGCGGCAACCCGTACGCGGGCGCCACGCCAACTGCCCTGGGCGAGATCGCGGCCACCGCGCCCGCCGGAGCGGGAGGGGAGAGTCTCCTCACCATCCTGGCCCGGATCGTAGAGAGCTACGGATTGCTGGCCTTTATCATCGTGTTCGGAGGCATCGCGGTCGCCCAGGAAATCCGGCGACGGCGGCGAACATGATTCAGCTACACGTCACGTTTGACCTGCTGTCGTGGTCGGTCGACCCGACTGTGCTGGCCGGCGGCGCGGCGCTGGCGGCGGCCTATGTCTGGCTGCTTCGCCACCGCGGCGCCAGCCTGGAGACCTGGTCGCCGATGGGCCGCCTGTACTTCGCGACCGGCCTGGCGGTGCTGCTGCTGGCCCTGGAATCGCCCATCGACGTGGGCGGCGACCGCTACCTGTTCAGCCTCCACATGCTGCAGCACCTGATGCTGTCCATGGCGGTGCCCCCGCTGCTGCTGCTCGGGATGCCGGCGCGCTGGCTGGCGTGGAATCGCTTGCGAGTCCCCCCGATCGTGGCCAGCCTGGTGTTCAACGGCGTGCTCGTCACCTGGCACCTGCCATTCCTGTACGAGGCGACGCTGACCAACGAGGGGATCCATGTCCTGGAGCACCTGAGCTTCCTGGCCACCGGGGTCCTGTTCTGGTGGCCGATCATCGCCCCGGCGAAGGCGCCATTCGGGTTGTCCCCGATCGGCAAGATCGCCTACCTGGGCTTCGCCGGAATTCCGCCGACCATCCTCGGCATCGCCTTCATCCTGTCGCCATCCGTGCTCTACCCCTTCTATGCCGCCGCGCCCCGGGTCAGTGGCCTGGGGCCGCTGGAGGATCAGCAGCTCGCCGGCCTGGTCATGTTCGGGCTGGGCAACCTGATTTACTTCGCGGCCACCGCGGTGTTGTTCTTCGCCCTGGACCGGAAGGAAGCCACCGCCGGAGACCTGGCGGACGCGCCGGAGCCGGCTCCGATCGCGATCGGAAGTGAGCCGGGTCGATGAGACAATGAGCGCCATGGCCCGCACCGCCAGTGACGCCCTGCATACCTCGGGCTACCGGCTGACCACCCAGCGGCAGATGGTGTGGGACACCCTCCGCTTGAGCAAAAAGCACCTCGACGCCGAGGCGATCTGCACCAGCATCCGCCGGCGCAATCCGCGCTTCAACCTGGCCACCACCTACCGGTCGCTCGAGGTCCTGGAGAAGCTGGGCCTGGTCAAGCAGACGCGGATCGGGGAACGCGGCTACTACGAGCTGGCCGAGGAGGGGCAGGACCACTACCACCTGGTGTGCGACGAGTGCGGGTCCACCCTGCACATCGAGGGCGACCACATGGTGCCGGTGCTGCATCACATTACCGATGAGCACGGCTTCGTGGTCAGCACGGCCGACCTGGTCGTGCACGGCCGCTGCGCCCGCTGCCAGGCCAGGGCATCCCGATAATTGGCGGCTGACGCACCGACCGCGGACCTGGTCCGCCCGCGCCTGGGCGGCCCGGCGGCCGTCCTGGTCCTGATCAGCGGCAGCCACGCCGTCATCCACGCCTACACGGCGGTGATGCCGCTTATTTACCCGCTGGCCCTGGTCGACCTGCATTTCTCGCTGACCGCGCTGGGCGTGATGGTCGCCTCGTCCAACCTGGTGGGCGGGCTGCTGCAACTGGGCGCCGGGGCCCTGACCCGGCGGCTGCGCCGGCACACCATCATCGGTTGGGGGGCGGTGCTCCTGGGGCTTTCGGGCATCGGCACCGCGCTGGCAGCCACCTTCGCCCAGTTCTTCGCGATGAACATCGTCGGACGGGCGGCCACCAGCGCCCAGCACCCGCTAGGGAATTCGCTGCTCTCCGACGTGTACGCCCGGAGCCGGCGGGGGATGGCCATTGCCGGTCACGTCGCCGGTGGCAATGTCGGCACGCTGCTGGCGCCGGCGGCGGGGGTGGTGGTGGTCGCCTGGGGCTGGCGGCAGGCGCTGCTGCTGCTCACCATCCCGGCCATCGTGGCCGGGGTGGCCATTCTCGCCGGGATGAGCGAAGCGGCGGGACCGCCCCGGGAGCGCACCGTGGGGCGCGACATGCTGGCCGCCGTGCGCCTGCTGCGCCGGCGCAACCTGGCCCTGGTGTTCGCGGCGGGAGTCATCGGAGCCGGCGGCCGTGGGCTCGGGATCGTGACCCTCATCGTCCCGCTCTTCCTCAAGCAACAACTGCGGCTGCCCACGGCGGAGGTGAATATCCTCTACGGCATCGTACTGGTCGGCAGCGTGATCGGCACCTTTGCCGTGGGGCCGATCGGCGATTGGTTCGGGCGGCGCCGGACGCTGCTGTTGAGCTACGGGCTGAGTGTGCCGGTGACCCTCGGTTTGCTCGGCGTGCATGGATCCAGTCCCTGGTTGCTCCTGCTAATGGCCGGGCTAGGGTTGATCGTCTACGGCGAGAGCCCGTTGCTGCAAACGTTCGTCGCCGACGAGGCGCCTATCGCCGAGCGTGATGCCCTGTTCAGCCTGTACTTCGCGATGGCATTCGGCGTTGGCTCCCTCTGGGCGGCCGGGATGGGCGTGGCGCTGGAACGCCTGGGCTACGGACCGGTGTTCGTGATCATGGCCATGTCGTATGTGGCCGCCGGCGCCTGCATCGCGCTGACCCGCGAGCCGCCCGACTCCAACCGGTGAGAAGATAGGGGCCATGGCGCAGGAGGCCGAACCGAAGGGGCCGCCGTTCGAGATCGGCGATGAACACGAGCACGGCACCCCGGGAAGCATCGGCCGCCG
>VBID01000241.1 GCA_005880615.1 Chloroflexota bacterium | reverse complement strand
GACCGGCCGATCTTCTCCATGGTCACCTGCCCGGTCTCCCCGCTCAAGCATGACGACATGATGACCGAGGCCTGCATCGCCCTGGCGAAAGAGTGGGTGCCGATCGTCTTCTGGCCGATGCCGCTGCAGGGGGCCACCGCACCGATCACCGTGGCGGGAACGCTCCTCCAGACGAACGTCGAGTTCCTGTCGGGTCTCGTCCTCTACCAGCTCGTGCAGCCGGGCCTGCCGATGATCTACCCCGCGGGGCCGGAGACGCTCGACATGAAGACGGGGCTCGCCAGCACGGCATCCCCGGAGGGAACACTCCTCAATCTGCCGTTTGCCCAGATGACCGAGTTCTACGGCGTTCCCTACATGGCGGGCGGGATCTGCTCCGACGCCAAGATCCCGGGGATCCAGTGCGCCTACGAGAACATGGCGACCGGGATGACCGCCGCCCTGTCCGGGTGCGATCTCCTGGTCGGGATCGGCATCCTCGAGGACGGCAACACGCTGTCGTTCCCCCAGATGGTGATCGACGAGGAGATCTGCAACATCCTCACGTTCGTGCGCGAGGGGATGGAAGTCTCGCGGGAGACCCTGATGGTCGAGTCAATCATCAAGGTCGGGCATTCCCCGAGCCACCATCTCGGCGAGCCGTACACCCGCGAGTTTCTGAAGTCGGGCAAGGGGTACTGGCCGCGCATCAGCTTCCGCGGCACCTACGGTGACTGGAAGCGGCGCGGCAAGGACGAGGTCCAGCTCGCCCGCGAGCGGATGAAGCTGCTCCTGGACAAACACGAGGTCCCGATGCTCCCGACCGAGGTTCAGAAGGAGCTCAGGAGCCTGCTCGCGAAGCGGACCGGCTTCGACCCGAACGATCCGCGCATCGAAACCGTCTTCCGCCATCCCTGGAAGGGATGATCGCAATCTCCAGGCGCCGCCTCCCGGCGGCCTGACGCCCGCCTTCGCCTACGGACAGCTCACCGGGGAGACCTCGATCGTCCCGTCCGACCTCGTGCCAAGGGCGTCCTTGCTTCCCGTTGTCGGGTTGCTGTGGCCCACGACGTAGTAGAACGCCTGGCCGACCGCGGGCGCCAGGGTGCTGGTCGTCTGCATCTGCGATCCGACCGCAGCGGGTGCGAGGTCGCAGGCGAGCTGCGTCAGCGTGCTGAGCCCGATGTCGGGCGGAGGAATGGTTCCCCGCAGGACGTCGTAACCGGACATCGGCGGCCACCGTCGTGCAGGCCAGGGCGCTGCTGCAGCGCGCCATCACCTGGTACGTGGCGTCGGTCGCCGGCGAGTCGCGGAAGTCGGCGTTCGCCGAGAAGTCCTGGATGAGGGCGCCGTTCTTGAGGAAACGGAACTCGGTCACGCCGCCGACGCACCCTCCGGGGTTCGTCGTCGCCGTGGCATCCAGCGTGGTCACCTCGCCTCTCTCGAAGATCCCGTCGCCGTTCGCGTCGGCGACCGACATCGCGACGGTGTATCCCTTGTCACCCTGTGCCGGATCGCAATTGCTGCCGGCAACCTGGCAGGAGCTGACCGGGGGCGTCGCATTGTCAGCCAGGGGTGAAACCTGCTGGGTGATCACGCCCGTGAGCGCGATGTCGTCGATCCACCAGCCGTCGTCATGCAGGTCGTTGGACCAGCTGCCGTGGCCGTAGGTCTGGTAGTCCTGAGACGGACCGTTCGAGTTGTCGAACTCCCAGGTCTGGGCGATCCAGCGGATCTGGACGCGCTGGCCGAGGAAGTTCGCCAAATTGAAGCTGGTCTTGATCCAGAGGGAGCCGCTGCCCGGAGACTGGTTGCCCTGAATGCCCGGTCCGGGGCAACCCCAGGTCGTCGAGCCCGGGCCGCCCCAAGGGTTGCCGCAGTGGGACCAGACGCCGAGCGGGAAGCACATCGTCTCGTGCGTGCCGCGCGGGTTCGGAGGCGCGCTCCCGGTGTCGGCCGGCGTGAAGTCACAGTAGGTCAGGTTCGCGCCGTAGAAGCTCCAGATGTACGGGATGTGGTCATAGACGTTCTCGAACGGCACGAGCTTGTCCCAGAAGCCCCAGTTGTCGCCGCCCGGGACGTTCGGGTCCGGGTTGAGATCGGGCCGGATCTGGACATCGCCGTAGTCCTGCGCCTGGCCTTTGAGGTAACCGCTGCAGCCGGCCGCCTTGCCGCAGCTGCTGTCCATGAGATCGGCGATCTGGTAGAAGCTGAGGTTCAGGTCGCCTGCCACAGGCAGCGGCGTCAGGTTCGCGGTGATCATGAAGGCCGCCAGCTCGCGGAACGAAGTCGTGTCGGCGAGGCGGGTGTTCGGGTCGTCGTGCTTGCCGAAGTGCAGCGAGTTCGGGCTGGAGAAAGCCATCGAGTCGGCAACCGGAGTCACCCAGGTGCCCGCTGTGGCCGTCGACTGGTGGTTTCCGAATGGGGCCGTCCCATTGGCGACGCGCGGCGGGTCCGGATCGATGTGGCAGGCCTTGTCGATGAGGTACCCGCCGCAGGGAATCCCGGAGAGGACGTTCAACCCGCCAGGCGCCGTCCCGACCACGACGCCAATCGTGTCGTTCGGGATCCCGGTGCGCCCGTCGCTCAGATCGACCGCGCCGCTTCCGTCCCTGTCGAGGTCGAAGTTCTCGAAGAGGAGCCCGTCGTCCGACGTGCCGGGGACACCGTCAGGGCCCGGTATCTTGGTAACCGGGACCCCTGTCGGAAGATTGAGATCAAGGACGATCGTGATGGGGACCGATCCCTTGACTCCGAGTGCCTCCCGCGACGTAAGGCTCAGGTTGAAGTCGCCATGGGGCGGGTTCGCGGCGACGATGGTCTGCGTGCTCGAGGACTCCACGAACTCGAACGGCAGACGCTGACCGCCGACGTTCGACGTATCGATCGTGGCGCCGGCCGGCATGTTTCCTATCCGCACCGAAGGCTGCTTGATGCACTGGATGTCGGGATCGGCGCTCGATAGATGCAACGTGACGTCGGTGAGGTTGATCGCGCTCGTGTTCTGCACCAGGATCGTCATCTCGCAGTCCTCGCCGGTGTCGCAGAAGCCGTCATGGTCGCCGTTCAGATCGTTCACGGTGACCGTCTTCACGATCAGGGTGGGCAGAGGCACCGCCTTGCAGTTCACCTGCATGCCGAACGAGACGATGTCGTCCGGGATGCCGTTGTTG
>VBID01000027.1 GCA_005880615.1 Chloroflexota bacterium | reverse complement strand
GGCGCGGCGGACCGCCGACGAGGAGTCGGGCAGGGCGCCGACGTGGCGGGCCGGCACCACGTGTACCTCGTAGGGCCAGCGGGCGGAGACCGGCACGTAGCCAACGATGCCGTCCTGATCCAGGATCACCCGGACCTTCGCTCGGCGCTCGTCGGCGGCCAGCGTGCAGTGCAGGCAGGTCCCCGTCCGGCGCTGGTGACGAGACGCGGCCGCCAGCTCGATCGCCGGGACCGGTGGGACGAATGGGTAGCCCATGATCTGCCCGTGTGGATGGTGGAGCGTGACCCCGACGGCTTCGCCGCGGTTCTCAAAGATGAAGACGTACCGCACATCGGATCGCCGGGCCAGCTCGCGACAGCGGTCGGCCCAGACTTCGACCAGCGCGTCCAGCCGGTCGGCCGGCAGCGTTCCGAACGAACCCTCATGCCGGTCCGTGTACACGACGACCTCGCTCACCCCGGCGCTCGGCTTCGCTCCCGGCGGCAGAGGCCCGGTCGGAGCTCCGCTGCGGACGGCCGGAAACCGGTTCTCGAACACCGCGGCGTCGTAAGCCGAGGCGGGAATCTCCGTCGAATGGCCTTCCGTCGAGGGGCAGAGGGGACAGGCCGCGCGCTCGGGTAAGAAGGTTCGCCCCTGCCGGCCCGAGGCGTACATCACCCACTCCTGGCGGAGCGGGTTCCAGCGCTGCTGCCACTCGCCACTCGTCAGCAGGGGAGCAACGTAGGAGGCCGGCGGTGGTTGGAAGGCGCCATACAGATACACGTGGCGTCCGTCCGGCTGGACCATCGTCGTGCGGGCAAGCCGCACTCCTCGTGGAGAGCGACGGTCCGCCGACGCTGTGGGCACGGCGGACATTATGGGCGAGTCCATTCGCCCCTGAAGAATTGGGCGTACACTGGCACTGGAGGCCGGGGTGTCAGAGCAGCCTCGCCGATTCTGGTCCGTCCTGTTGGTTGCGTTCGCTCCCCTGATGTACTCCGGTTCATGGCCCTGCCCCAATTGCGGGCACCCAGCGCGCCGCCAAGGCGGCCTAGCGGAAACGGTTGTGCCAGACATGTGGACGGGCCCATGCGTGCGGGCGACGACGGTTGGACGTTGGCCTCCGCAGACTCGCCCAGCACGACGCCGCCCTAGCGACGACGGTTCGCTAAGTTTATTTGCCTCCGGTGGTTGCCACGCTCTTGACGATGTAGCGCTGGAAGACGAAGACCAGGATCGCCATCGGGATCGTGGTAAAGATTGAGCCCACCAGCACCCAGTTCGTGTTGGAGACGTACTCAGTACTGAAGCCGGCAAGGCCCAGGGGCAGGGTCCACAGATGCGGGGACGTGAGGACGATGAGGGGCCAGAGGAAGTCGTTCCACTGCCCCTGGAAGCTGAAAATCGCCAGTGCCGTCATGGCCGGCACGGAGAGGGGCAGGATGACCCGCCAGAAGGTCGTGAATTTCCCCGCTCCGTCGATGCGGGCGGCCTCCTCGAGCTCCTTCGGGATCGCCTTCATAAACTGCGTCATGAGGAAGATGCCGGCGGCGGTCGAAACGTTCGGCAGGATGACGGCGGGATAGGTGTTGACCAGGTGGAGCCTGGCCAGCATGATGAACTTCGGGACCATGGTCACCTGCAGCGGGATCATCAGGGTGGCGAGGACCGCCAGGAAGAGAATGTTCCGGCCTGGAAACTCGAGACGCGAGAACGCGTAGCCCGCCATCGCGCAAAAGAGGACGTTGAGCACCATAACGGTCACCGAAAGCCCGAGGCTGTTCAGGAACCAGCGAGGGAAGAGCGGGAAGAGCTTCCACACCTGGATGAAGTTGTCCGGGTGCCAGACCTGGGGAAGGAAGGTCGGCGGATAGGCGCCAATCTCGACGGTACTCTTGAACGCTCCCAGAATCGACAGGATGAACGGGCTGAGCGTGAGGACACCGAAGAGAATCAACCCGACGTAGAGCAGGATTTGCCTTATCGCCAAACCTCTCGCCGGCGTTTTACCCATTGCGACAGCGGTGGCCATCATTCAGTCCTCAGTACTCGATGGTGGTGTCAATAAATCGCCGCTGGATTAGCGTAAACGTGAAAATGATGAGGAAGAGGATAAAGGCCTCGGCACAGGCGAGCCCCACACTGTAGTCCCTGAACGCTTCGGTATAGATTAGGAAGACCGGTGTGAGGGTGGACTTGAGGGGGCCCCCGTTGGTCATGACGTACACCTGGTCGAAGACCTGAAGCGTCCCGATTGTGCCGAGGACGGTCACCAGGAAAATGGTCGGCCGGAGCAGCGGGAGCGTGATGTTCCAGAGTGACCGCCACCCGACGGCCCCGTCGATGCGCGCCGCTTCATAAAGCTGGGCCGGAATGTCCTGGAGCCCGGACACGAACACGATCATGAACGTGGCGGCGGTCGACCAGATCGTGGTGGTCATTATGGCGGGCAGGGCGGTTCCGGGATCGAGCAGCCACCCAAAGTTCCGAAGGCCCGGAAACACGCCGCCGACGGCGGTCCCGACCCAGCCTCCCGGCGTGAACAGCCACGAGAAGATCAGCCCCATGACCACCGAAGAGGTGATGGCTGGGAGGTAGTAGACGGTCCGAAACACCCCGCGCCCGGCCATGATCCGGTCGAGGACGAGGGCGATCGTCAACGCCAGGATGGTCTGCAGGGTGACCACCACCAGCATGTAGTAGACGACGTTGAGCATCGCCTTGTGGAAGTCGGCGTTTCCGACGGCCTTGATGTAGTTGTGAATGTCGTTCCACTGCAGGGTGAAGAGGTCGTACTTGAAAAAACTCAGGAATAGCGCCACACCCATGGCAACGAACGTGAAGCCGCCAATGACGATGATCGCTGGGATCAGGAACACATATGAGGTCAGCCATTCCCGGTATGGACGCGGGCGCTTTAACCGGGTGCCCCCGCCAGTCGGCACCTTCGCCTGCGCTCCGACCTTGGGACGAACATCTATCGCCATCGACTCCTCCCCACGACGGAGGAGGCGCCACCCGAGCGCCTCCTCCCGAACATCGTCAGCCGCTAACCGGCAAGCGCGTCGTTGACTTCCTTGTCCGCCTGTTTCAGCGAATCCTCCACGCTCTGCTTGCCGAGCAAGATCCGCTCCAGGGCGGCGTTCACGGCGTCATTGACCTTGCCGGTATGGATCCCCCAACTGAATGGCTTGGCGTACGCGTACCCGCTGAAGATCGCCGCCGACGCCGGATGGGCCGAGAAGAAGGGGTCGTCCTTCAGTGCCACCCGGGTGGGCAGGGCGAAGCCTGAGTTGAGCACGACCTTCTGATTTTCCAGGCTCGTCAGGTAATTCAGCAGCAGCCACGACGCATCCGGGACCTTGGTCCGGGCCGAAATGGAGTACCCGACCGTGAAGAAGAGATTCCCCTGGCTCTTCCCGCGCGGCAGCTCCACCGCGCCCCAATTGATGGCCGGATAGTTGCCCATGAAGGGGATCAACCACCCGCCTTCCATCACCATGGCAGCGCGTCCCTTGGCTAAGGCGTCGCCCGCCCAGCCAATCCCGGCGCCGAGTTTCGCCGGATATGTCCCACTCCCGTCTTTCTGGAAGGAGGTGTAGAACTTGGTCGCCTCGATCGTGGCGGGATCGGTCAGCATCGACTTTGAGAAGTCGGAGCTCACCACCTGGCCGCCATTCTGGTACACGAACGGCGCCCACCGGGCGACGTCCGGGGGCGTCATCAATCCGTACACGCTCCCGGTCGTCAATTTCTTGGCCGCGGTCTGCAGATCCTGCCAGGTCCAGTCCTTGGTGGGCTCGCTCACGCCGGCGGCCTTGAACATGTCCTTGTTGTAGAAGAGCGCCAGGGTATTGAAGTCCTTTGGAATCCCGTAAATGCCATCGCCTTGCTTGAACGCGCCTAGAAGCGGGCCGGCAAAGTCCGAGGCATTCGTACTGGTCTTGGCCATGTAGGGCCGAAGGTCTAGTAGGACCTTCTTCTGCATGAAGCCCGCCGCTTCGCCGAGCTCGACGTAGAAGACATCTGGCTCGGTCCCGGCCGCCATCTGGGCCTTCAGCTTGGTGGTGAAGTCCTGCGGAACCGGTTCATAGGCGACCTTGATCTTCGGGTACTTTGCCTCGAAGGCTGCGACCTGGTCGGTCAGCAGCTTGTCCTCAGACGGGCTCGACGTCCACCCGCTCAGACGTACGGTCCCGGTGATGGTTGTCGGATCGAAAGCCTGGTTGCTCGTCCCGCCGCCCCCGCAGGCGGCCAGTAACATGGTGCTGGCCACGCCCAGCATGAGTCCAAACCGTAGTCGACGCATTGCTTCCACCTCCACAAGATAAAGCCGCAGCCGCCCGGAACTGGGCACAGAGCCGTTCGCCCGCCGCACAAACGGATATCGGCGTGTACCCTTTCTTTTACTCTCGGAGACACCCCGTGTCAATTCCTAGGGGAAGGTGCCCGGGCTTGGTGCTCTGACACCTGATCGGTTGGCTGCGGGCCGGGGTCCCGCGCGGTCGCCGCCTTCGAGCTTTGGAGCTGGAGACAGAAAGTGCGCCCAGGAGGATTTGAACCCCCGCTCCCGGGTCCGTAGCCCGGTGCTCTATCCAGGCTGAGCTATGGGCGCACGCGGAGCCCTAGTTTAGCCGGAACGTCTGCAGCTGAGTGTAGGTTGGCGGTCCGGTCGACAGCTGGCTTCGCATCAGGCTGATGGCGGAGACCGGCAGCCGGCCGTAGGCGCGATCGCGCCACTCGGCAAGCCACTCGCGCAACACCTGCTGTTCCGTCGGGCGTGGCGGCCGACGAACTCTCCCCAACGTGAGGTGCGGATGAAACGCGCGTTTCTCCGGCTCAAGGCCCACCTGCCGCAGCTCGTTGGCCACGCGGCCCGCCAGCTCGACCAACTTGGGCCGGTCATCCCCGCCGATACCGATCCACAAGACCTGGGGTCGTGAAACGGACGGGAACATCCCTGCCCCGGTCACCTCCACCGTAAAGGGGGCGGCGCCCGTGGTCGCCGATCGGAGCCGGCTCGCAATCTCCGGCACGCGTGTGCGGTCGACCACCCCGAGGAATGCGAGGGTCAGATGGATCCCCGACCGCTGGCTGCGCCGGACCACCGAGTCCAGCGGGTCGAGCGAGCGGAGTGGCGCCTCCAGGGCTTCGCTAATCGCATCGGGCAGTTCGATCGCCACGAACAGCCGCCAGCGGTCCGCCTCAGCCACGCGCGCCGCTACCGACCCGAAGCTGAATGCGGCCGTCTCGCTCCAGCGACTGCCGCCGGTCCTGCACCCACTGCTCAAACCACGGCGGCCGGCTCTCGACGGTGTAGAGGTCGGCGTCTGGAGCCAGCACCAGGATCACGGCCAGGTGCACCTGCTCGCCCTGGCGGTCGAGGACCGTCGCGATGACGAATCCGCGACTGGTCGAGACGATACTGGTCCGGCCGGCTGTGGGCAGGAGTGCGACGGCCGTCGCCAGCGATGCCTCAGGCAAATCCGTGGGTTTCAACCAGCCGACATCGCCACCGCGGAAACGGGTCCCGGTGTCATCGCTCCATTGCGACGCCTCCGCAATGAAGCTGGCTCCATGAGCGAGCGCCACCGCAGCCGAGGCGGCCCGCTCGCGGGCCATCGCCTTCACCGACGCCACCTCTGTCAGAAACGCGCGCTGATAGTCGCGAAAGCTGGCCGGCGTGAAGCCGTTGCGAGCCAGCGCGGCATCGAACGCAGTGCTCCCAGCCTGGCCACGCAGTCGTGCTATGCGGCCGTCCACCTGGCTGTCAGAGATCTGGATCTTGCGGCGGGCGGCCTCCTGCCGAATGACCTCCTCCCGAATCAGCTGCTGAATGGTGAAATCCTCAAGCCGTTGCGTACTTGGGGAGCTAGATGGCGAGGTCGTCAGCCCAGCCAGTGGGTCACGCTGGCGGCTGACCTCCAGCCGGGCCTGGTACGTCTTCATCGAGATGGTGTGCCCATCGACAATGGCGGCAGCCGGTTCCTGGAATGGGAGCTGATTCGTGCAGCCGGCGAGGCCGGCAGCAAGACCGATCAGGAGGAGCCGGCGCATCACCCTGACCGATCTTAAACGACGTTCCGCTCGGGTTCGCTGGGCCCTGCGGCGAAGCGGTCCGGTGCAAACGCGGCTAGATCGACCGCCGGTTGCCCGCGGATCATCCACTCGGCCAGCCACCTCCCGATCACCGGCGCCATCATGAAGCCGTGCCCGGAGAATCCGGCCGCGATCCAGGCACCGGGCCGATTGGGAAGCGGGCCGACCAGCGGCTGGGAATCGGGAGTGAGCTCGTACAGGCCTGCCCAGGCGGTTTTCACCGGCGCCTCGAGCAGGGGTGGCCAACGATGGCGGGCCACCCCCGCGATCCGGTCCAGGAATGCCCAGTCGACGGTGACGTCGAACCCCGGCGCCTGGTCGGGGTCGCTCATCCCGAACAGGACCCCCTCCCCTTCGGGATGGAAATAGAACGAGGTATGGAAGTCGATGGTCATTGGCGTGCGGGGGGTGATCGCGGGCAGGGCACCGCTGACGAAGACGTTCCGCTTCGATGGGATGACCGGGATCTCGATGCCAGTCAGTTCTCCAAGCTGGCCCGCCCACGGGCCGGCGCAGATTACGGTTCGTTCGCTTTGGAGCTCGCCGCGCGGAGTGATTACCCCCTCGATCCGGTCCCCTCGGATCAGAAACTCCGTAACCGGGACGTTCTCGTGGATGGTGACGCCGAACCGGCGCGCGGCGTCGGCGTAACCAAAGGTCACCTCGGACGGCCCGGCCAGCCCATCGCTCGGGCAGAACACCGCGCCGGTCAGGTCTGTCACCTCCAACCCGCCGACCAGGGTCGCCGCCTGTTTAGGCTCCAGCCAGCGGACGTCCTCGATCTCCTTCTCGAATCCGCGCAGCATCCGCTTCGCCTCCATCCCGATCCGGATGTTGATCTCGGTCGAGAATTGGGCCCGGACGCCTCCGGCGCAGGCGAGCGTCGCCCCCCGGCCAATGTCGCCGCGGTCCAGGACGACGATGTCGCGGAGGCCCATTCGGGCCAGGTGGTAAGCCAGGCTGCATCCCATGACGCCCGCCCCGACGATCACCACCTTCGCTTCTGAAGAGGAACCAAGAGCTGGTTGTCGCTGTAGTGAGATAGATGAAGTATCCGTCGTTGCTTGCCGGGATCGGGCTGGCCGTGCTGGCATTGCTTGCCTCGACAACGGTCGTTCTCGGCAAGGAGGGCATGCGGGCAAGCTTGACGACGCCGATTCCATCCAGAGCAGCGCCCGGTGACGAGATCCTGCTCGCCTGGACGCTGACGGTGGTCGATGGCAACATGCAGAGCCAGCCCTTCAGCGCCGAGTATGTATTCGTCCAGCTGCTGAGCCCTACCCGTGAGGCGACGATCGCGTTTGCCACAGGGGGAGATCACGCGCGAGGCGAGTACGCCGCCAGGGTCAAAGTGCCGGCCGGCGGAATCGCCGCCATCCAGTTCGGCATCCGGGGAACGACCGACTCCATCATTCCCCTGGACGGCGAAGTCAGCATTCCGGCTGCGGCGACGAAGTCGGTTCCAGCCAGCCCGAACGCGGCCGCAGGCGTCCCCCCACTCGGATCCTTACTGGGGCTGATCTGCCTGGCCGGGCTCAGTGTGGTCGGGATAGCCCGCCGGCTTCGTGCCCCATCGGTCGCCCCTAGCCTAGCGCGCCAGCTTCAGCGCTCCGAGGAACTCAAAGATGAAGCGCAGGGCGGCCAGGCTGGTGACGTGGCCCTGGTCCAGCGGCGGTGCGACCTCATCCACGTCAAGACCGGCCAGCGGCAGGCCCCGCAAGGCATGCAGAAAGTCGAGCAGCTCGCGCGAGGTGAGCCCGCCGGCGGCCGGAATGCCGGTCCCGGGCGCGGCACTAGGATCCAGCGCGTCGATGTCGAGCGAGATGTGGAGGCGTCCGTCGCGGGCAACGTCCTGTACCCGGTCTCGGAACTGCTCAGGCGTGAGGCGATGGGCTTCGGCGCTGGGGATCAACGTTACCCCCGCCTGCCGGATGTACTCGACCTCTTCCCAGTCATAATCCCGGCAGCCGAGCAGGAGAACCCGTCGGGGATCGACCTCCCCCAGCTCCAGCCCCCGGCGGAGCGCGCACCCGTTGGACCAGCGGGAGCTCCGCGAGATGTCGTTCAGGTCTGGATGCGCGTCGATGTACAGGACGGCGACCCGCCCATTCAGCCGCTGCTGCTGGGCCACCAGGGTGGGCGCCACCGTGGTGTGATCGCCGCCGAGCACGATCGGGACCGTGCCCGCCGGCGTCTTCGCAATCGTGGCCGAGATCGCCTCGACATTGGCGCCCATGTCGCCGTCGACGATGGGGAGGTCGCCGCTGTCTTCGATCGTGACTTCGTTGAACAGCTCGGCCCGCTCGGTGACCGGGGCGAAGATGGCGGACAGTTCGCGCAGCGTCGCGGGAGCTTGCGCCGCGCCCTTCCGATAGAACGACCCCCGATCCAGCGGGACGCCGAAGATGCGGGCATCCGGCGCCGACCCGGGCTTGGGCGCGGGCAACCCGGCCCAGGGCTTGAGCCCGTCGGTGTTGAATCCCGTCACCCCATACCCCCATCGCTCGCCCGAAGGAACCCGCCGATAGTCTCGACCTGGGCGGCAATCAGGGTGGGCGTCCACCCGTGGCCGGCCGCCTCAATCACCCGGATTTCGGCCTGCGGCATCAATTGCACCAGGTTGCGGATGTCATCCACATTTACAAGCCGGTCATCGGCCGCCACCACCACCAGCACCGGCTTGCGCCAGGTGGCGAGGAATTCCCGGTAATCACGCCGGATGCCGTCCCGCAGCCAGTTGCGCGCGACGCCGCTGTCGGCACGGATCTGGTTGTCGAAGTTGACCTGGGCGTCATACGGATCCACCCCCGGCCCCTCGCTGAGAAATCGTTTGTAAAGGTCGGAGAACGTGCGGTTCCGGCGCAGCCGCGCGACCGCCGCCGAGGTCGGCCCCCAGGTCAGCCATCGGGCCTGCCGGGCGAACGTGGGACGAATGGTGGCCGGCGAATAGACGGGGGTGTGGAGGACCAGCCGGCTGACCGAATCGGGAAACCGGCTGGCGTAGTCGAGCGCGACGGTGGCGCCCAGGCAGATGCCGCCGATATCGTGCTGTCCCAGCCCTAGCCGCTCCACGAACGCGCGCACAAAGGTCGCCAGCGCCGGCACCCCGTCGGGCGTCTCCCGCCCCAGCTTGGTCTCGCCGCATCCGGGAAGATCCGGGATCAGGACCCGGCGGTGGCCGGCGAAGGCCGGGCTCCAGGTGTGGAAGTTCTCCAGCGACCCGATCCACCCGTGGACCAGCACCAACGGATGGCCGGTGCCTTGGTCGAGGTACCGGACCCGAAGGTCCGAGACCTCGGCGACCTGCACCGTCTCGGGCTTGATCGCCAGGCTTACTCTCCCAGCGCCGTGTCGATCTGGGCGCGCTGCAGCCGTCCGGAGTAATCGACGTAGATCGTTTTCCACTCCGTGAATTCATCCAGGGCCACCGTGCCCGCCTCGCGGTGCCCATTGCCGGTGTTCTTGACACCGCCGAAGGGCAGCTGGATCTCGGCGCCAATGGTGGGTGCGTTCACGTAGACGAGGCCCGACTGCATCTCGTCCATGGCGTGGAAGGCCTTGCGCAGGTCATTGGTGTAGATGGACATGGAGAGGCCGTACTGGGTGGAGTTGGCCACCTCCAGCGCCTCGTCCAGCCCGTTGACCGGCATCACCAGAGTCGACGGGCCAAAGATCTCTTCTTGCGCCATGCGCATGTCCTTGCGCCCGTCGGCGAAGATGGTCGGCCGGTAGAACCAGCCCTGGTCGCCGGCGAAGTCGCCGCCATGGACCAGCCGGGCATGTTCCTTCTTGCCGATCTCGGTGTACTCGTGGACCTTCTTTAGGGCCGCCTCGTTGATCACCGGGCCCATGTCGGTGTCGGGCTGCAGCCCGTCGCCCACCCGCATCTTGGCCGCCCGCTCCTGGAGTAGGTCCGTGAAATCCTTCTCCACCTTCTTATCGACGATCAGGCGGGAGGCCGCCGTGCAGCGCTGGCCGGTGGTGCCAAAAGCGGCCCACAGCGCGCCGTCGACCGCCAGCGGGAGGTCGGCGTCATCCAGCACCACAATGGCGTTCTTGCCGCCCAGCTCCAGCCCCAGCCGCTTCAGGTTGCGGCCGGCCAGCTCGGCGATCTGCCGGCCGGCGGCCGTGGAGCCGGTGAACGAGATCCCGGCCACCCGTGGATCCTGCACCAGCGGATCGCCCACCTCGCTGCCGGAGCCGGTGACCAGGTTCAGGACGCCACTCGGCAGACCCGCTTCCTCCAAGATTTCGACCAGCTTGGTGGCGATGATGGGCGTGTCCGAAGCGGGCTTGAAGACGATCGTATTCCCGCCCATCAGGGCGGGCAGGATCTTCCAGGACGGAATCGCCATGGGGAAGTTCCAAGGGGTGATGCAGGCCACCACGCCCAGCGGCACGCGAACCGTCATCGCCCACTTGTGCCGCAGCTCCGATGGGACGGTCTCGCCGTGCGGCAGGCGGCCGAAGCCGGCGGCGTACTTGGCCATGTCGATCGCTTCCTGGACGTCGCCGCGGGCCTCCTTGAGGACCTTGCCCATTTCCTGGGTCATCAGTCTGGCCAGCTCTTCCTTGCGCGCCTCCAGGATGATTCCGGCCTTGAGGACGATCTCGCCGCGGGCGGGCGCGGGCGTGCGGCGCCAGCCGGCAAAGGCCTTGCTGGCGGCCTCGATGGCGGCATCGACGTCCCGCATATCCGACTGTTGCAGCACGCCCAGCACCTCCGCCTTGTGGGCCGGGTTGGTGGACTCGAACGTGCGGCCGGTCCGAGAGGGTACCCATTTCCCCCCGATGTAGTTCCGATAGGTCTTGACCTCGGTCTTCGCCCCGACGGCTTCCTTGATCGCCTGGCTCATCGTGCTACCTCCTGGAACGCTCCCTGCAGAACCTGCCAGCCTTCCTCCAGCTCCGCCTCTGACAGGGTCAGCGGCGGCACCAACCGAATCACGTTGTCGTGGATCCCACAGCTGAGGATCACCAGTCCCGAGTCGAGGCAAACCTTTCGAATCCGGGCGTTGAGGTCCGTGTCCGGGGCTCGATCGCCCTTCACCAGTTCGACCCCGATCATCAGGCCCAGGCCTCGCACGTCACCAATCGCCGCCACCGTCCTCTGCAGGCCGCGCAGCCTGCGCATGAGCTCGTCCCCCCGAGCCCGCGCGTTGGCGAGCACGCCCTCCTGTTCAAACACCTCTAGGGTAGCGATCCCCGCGGCGCAGGAGACCGGGTTGCCCCCGAACGTCGAGCCATGGGCGGCCGGCTCCCACTGGTCCATCAGGTCGGCGCGGGCGACCACGGCCGCCAGCGGAAACCCGGAGGCGATGCTCTTGGCCAGGGTCATGATGTCGGGCACCACGCCAAAGTGCTCCGACGCGAACATCTTGCCGGTGCGACCGTAGCCCGACTGGACCTCATCGAAGACCAGCAGGATGCCGTGCTCATCGCACAGCGCCCGCAGCCGGCGCAGGAAGTCGGCGGGGGGAACGATGTACCCGCCCTCGCCCAGTACCGGTTCCACGATGAACGCCGCAATGTTCGCCGGCGGGACGCGGGTATCCAGCATCTCGTCGATGAAACCCATCACATAGTCCGTGGCAGCCTGGTCCGAAGGCCCGGTCGGGTTGCGGTAGGCGTAGGGATAGGGGACGTGGTAGACGGATGGGAGCAGCGGCTCGTACCGCTCGCGGTAGTGACCTTTGGACGCGGTCAGCGACATGGCGCCGTAGGTCCGGCCGTGAAACGCGCCATGGAAAGCAATGATCGCGGGCCGGCCGGTGACGTAGCGGGCCAGCTTCATGGCGCCCTCGACGGCTTCGGCGCCGCTGTTGCTGAAGAAGACCTTGTCCAGCTCTCCGGGCGTTACGCTGGCCAGCTTTTCGGCCAGGGTGATCATTGGTTCGTGGTGGGCCACCACCGAGATATGAATCAGCTTGTCGACCTGACGGTGCACAGCCTCCAGGACGCGGGGATGCCCGTGACCGAGGTTGGTGACCCCGATGCCACAGCTGAAATCGAGGTAGCGGCGGCCGTCCCGGGCATACAGGTAGGAACCCTGGGCGTGGTCGATGACCAGCGGCGTGTACCGGTAGAGGACGGGAGCCAGGTGGGCCCGCTCCCGCGCCAGCCACCAGGCGGAATTATCGCTTTGCGAGTCGTCCCGGATTGCCTTCATAGAGCCTCCTTGCCCCTGCAAATGGATCGGACGCGCGGCCGGATCCATGCGCGGGCGGAGGCTGGCCGTCGGCGGCGGCCCACCACAGACACTTGAAATTGATGGCTCTCATGGCATCGCCGTTCCCGGGCGGCCCACCAATGGTAGTCGGTCGCCAAGCCGGAGAACAACCGGTGCCAGCCGGGAGTGGAGAAATGGCTGACGGATCGTGTCCACGTACAACCGGATCCAGGGATGCTGGATCTCGATCAGCGGCAGAGTGAGCCGGCCGGTAGCGGCGGTCCGCCGATCCGCCGCCAGCTGCTCCGGCCGCACCAGCGTGCTCAGGAAGGCGTCGTGCATCACCACCGCGGCAAAGGAGTCGACCGCCGAGACCGTGATCGGGCTGGCTAGCAACGGCCGAACGGCGCGCTCGGTGCTGACCAGGGTGACCAGGGCCGCATACACGACGATGAAGAGAATCCCCAGCTGCAGCCCGACTCCCAGCAGCGAGTCCACCGGACCCAGCCGGGCGGCCCACATGCGGGTGGCAACCCGGCCGGCCAGGATATTGAATATAAACGCGAGCCCCAGCGTCGCCAGGATCAGGATCAGCGCCGGAGGCAGGTTCAGCCGCGGCTGGAGCAGCGCCAGCAACGGGACGCGGAATGCGGCGATCACGACGAACGCCACACCGAAGGAGATCTCCGCCACCAGGGGGCGGACGAATCCCCAGCTCCAGCCCAGCGCCATGGCCGCCACCGCCAGGACGACGAGCGCGACGTCGAGCCCGCTCAGGAGGGCGCCGGCACTCCCAGCGCGACCCGGCTCGGCACTCGGCTGGCCGCCAGGAAGCCCAGGAACATGATCAACACGCCGGTGAACTGCCCGACGTAGAACAGTTCATAGATCCCCACGCGGGTCAGGCTGGAGGCGCCGGCCACGATGAACGCGCCGGCGGCGATCAGGATGTTTGCCACCAGCCGCTCACCCGGCTGCCCGCGGCGCCAGAGCCCGTAGGCCGACCAGAGGGCGCCCCCGATAAGAATCAGGCTGCCGAGGATGTTGATGATGGCCGCCATCGCCACCGCCAGGTCGTTGAAGAGGTTGGGCCCAGGAGGCATGGCCCGTAAGGACGGGACCTGGTGGGTGTCGAGGTAGCTGGGATCCAGGTGGGCGGCCGCGACGCTGACCAGGCCGATGGCCGACAGGGTAACCAGAATCCAGAGCGCGACCGGCGCGACTCGCGGAAACAGCAGGTACAGCGTGCCCAGGCCGAGCACGCCCACCAGGACGATCCCGCCCAGGAAGTAGTAGGTCCGGAACAGCCAGGGACTCCACCCGGCGGTACTGCCCACGAACTCGGTGAAGGCCGCCACCGCGTAGATGGCGAGGGCGACGAACCAGACCAGCAGGTATAGCCGGTGCTTGCGCTGGTACTGCAGCCAGAGGGTTCCCGCGAAGAGCACGCTGATGATCGTGGCCGCCAGAGGAAAGAACGACGTCACGGACTGAGTCTAGCTAAGCGCGGATCGATCGATTCGGTGGATTCGGGTTAAGATCGACCTTGCCTTGACACTAACTAGCCGTTGGGGTTTAATTGGCCACAACCACGGTACGTAGGAGCCTAACCCCCGTTTGAGCAGAGTGATCGCCATTGCCAACCAGAAAGGCGGGGTTGGCAAGACGACGACCGCGGTGAACCTCGGGTGCGCGCTGGCCGAACTTGGGAAGCGCGTCCTCCTTGTCGACCTCGATCCCCAGGGCCACCTCACCATCAACATGGGGTACAAGCACCCGGACGAGATCGACGTCACCGTGTACCATCTGCTGCTGGACCCCCAGGTCCGGGTGGAACACGCCATCAAGCACACCAACCTGGGCGTGGATTTCATCGCCTCCAACATCGAGCTCTCCGGGGCGGAGATCCAGCTGGTCCAGGAGATGGGCCGGGAGAGCTTCCTCAAGGACAAGCTGCGCCCGGTGCAGGACGACTACGACTTCATGGTCATCGACTGCCCGCCGTCGCTGGGGCTGCTCTGCGTCAACGCCCTGGTGGCCGCCGATGAAGTGATCATCCCCCTGCAGTGTGAGTACTTCGGCATGAAGGGCATGCAGCTGCTCCAGAACACCATCGAGCGCGTCCGGATCAAGCTCAACCCGGCGCTCCACATCAGTGGCATCCTGCCCACCATCCACAAGTCGCGCACCCTGCACTCGCAGGAGGTGCTGGAGCTGGTCCGGGAGCGCTACGGCGACACCGTCTTCAACGTCGTGATCAAGGACAGCATCCGGTTTGCCGAGACGCCGCTGGCCGGGATGTCGATCCTGCAGTACGCGGGCAGTTCGGAGGGCGCCAACGCCTATCGGGCCCTGGCCAAAGCCGTGGTCGAGCGCGAACCCGCCGCCGAGACCCCGGTCCCACAACCGGTGGCCACCAGTGTTTAAGCGAGTCTCGCTGGCCGGCTCGGCCGAACTCTTCAAGGAGACGACCGGCCCCGTCGATCTCCTTCCCGAGCCCGAGACCATGCCGGCGCCGATCCACCCGCTGCCGCTCTCCACGGACGGCACGGTCTACTACCAGTTCGCCTTGACGGAGACGCAGGTGCAGGCGCTGGTCGACGCGGTGCAGAAGCTGAAGTACCCGCACACGCTGAAGACCGCCACCAAGCTGAGCATGGAGGAGTTCGAGCGCTTGGAAGCGCTCCGCCAGGTTCTCCTAGACGGTCTGAAGTAAGCGGTCTCGCTGGCGGACCAGTTCGGCGAGCGCCTCCACGAAGCGGGGATCCGCGTTGAGCATCTGCGGTCGGCGAACCTCGATGCCGAGCCGGCGGGCCTTCGCCTGGGCTTCGATGTCGACGTCGTACAGGATTTCCAGGTGGTCGGCGGTGAAGCCGACCGAGGCCACCACGAACTGCCGGTCGCCTTCGCCGGCGCGCCGCTGGAGGACATCCAGCAGGTCCGGTCCGAGCCAGGGCTCCCCCGTGTCGCTCATGCTGGTGAAGGCGAACTCCCACCGCCGGATCCCGGCCCGCCGGGCAATCTCGCCGGCGCTGAAGAGGAGCTGGTCACGATACGGGTCGCCCTCCTCCAGGATCCGCGCCGGCAGGCTGTGCGCGGTGAAGATGCCAACGACGTCGTCGGGCCTGGCGAATTTGACGGCTTGCTCGTGGACGTTCTCGGCGACGGTCTGGAGATACCCCTCCAAATCAAACCAGCTGTCCACGAAATCAATCGGGATGTGGGCACTAGCCGTGGCTAAGGCTCGATCGACCTGGGCCCGGTAGCCGCCGGTGCTGATCCGCGAGTAATGGGGCGCCAGCACGATGCCGATCAGCCGGTCGGCGCCGTCATCCACGATCCGCTGCACGGCGGTGGCGATGCGCGGCGTCCAGTGCTTCATCCCCACATGGACCCGGTAGCCGGGTCCGAGCAGCGCCTCGAGCTGCCGCCCGACCTTGAGGCTAATGGCTAGCAGGGGGGTCGGCACCCCGACCTGCCGGTAGCGCTCGGTGAGCTCGGCCACCGCGTCGGGGGATGGTCGCCGGCCGCCCCGGATGTCCGTGAAGTAGGCTTCCACGTCCTCCAGCCGATCGGGGCTGCCGTAGGCCATCACCAGAACGGCGGTACGGCCGGTCATGTGCCGTGGACCAGCTCCACCAGTCGCTGGAGGTGTTCGACTGGGGTTTCGGGCAGCACGCCGTGGCCCAGGTTGAAGATGTGTCCGGGGCGGTGGTTGACGCCATCGAGAATCCGCCGGGCCTCTTGCTCCACCACCGCGAAGGGGCTGAGCAGCACCGCCGGGTCAAGGTTCCCCTGAACGCCCCGCATGGGCCCGATCACCTGTTCCCAGGTCTGCACCAAGTCCACCCGCCAATCAAGCCCGATCACGTCCCCGCCCGCCGCCACCATGGCCGGCAGAATGCCCGCTGTGCCAGTGCCGAAATGAATCGCCGGGATTCCGTCCGCTCGCAGCGCGTCGAAGATGCGCTCCGTGTAGGGATACACGTGGGCCTGGTAGTCGTGAGGCGAGAGGCAGCCGACCCAGCTGTCAAACAGCTGGACAATGTCGGCCCCGGCGCCCGCCTGGGCGCGCAGGTAGTCGATGGCCATCGCCGTCAGCCGGTCCATCAACCCGCGCCAGAGGTCGGGCGAGCCCCGCATCAGGCCCTTCGTGATCAGGAAGTCGCGCGACGGCCGGCCCTCGATCAGATACCCGGCCAGGGTGAAGGGGGCGCCGGCGAAACCGATGACGGCGCGCTCGGGTTCGAGCGCGCGCCGGAGAAGCCGGATGGTCTCCAGAACGAAGGGGACGGCCTCCTCGGCGGGCAGGGCGCGAAGGCGGCGGAGGTCGGCCGCCTCGCGGATGGGCACGTCCACCACGGGACCGACGTTTTCCACCAGCCGCACCCCGACGCCCAGGCCAAACATGACCGGCAGCATGATGTCGGCAAAGAGCACGGCGGCGTCCACGCCCAGCCGCCGGACGGGCTGCAGGGTGACCTCCAGGCAAAGCTCGGACGACTGGCAGATGGCCAGGATGTCGTACCGCTCGCGGATTGCCCGGTATTCGGGCAGCGAGCGGCCTGCCTGCCGCATAAACCAGACCGGGGTCGCCGCCAGCGGCTCGCGGTGCGCGGCTCGCACCACCCACGGCAGGGGCTTCTCGACCGCACCCTCGCGGCCGGCCGGGCGGCTGGAGTCGAGGACTTTCATCCTGGCGCGGCCAGGCTCAGCTCCGCGAGTTCGGGGATGGCCGCATCGGCTGGCCGCTGCAGGCCGAGCGCCAGTTCGAGCGCCTGGGCGGGCGCCATCCGGACACAGCTGAAGATGGGCGTCTCACGCTCGGTATACCGGCTCGCCTGCGACTCGCGCAGCTCGGTGACCAGGTCCAGGAACGCGGCCGGCTCGTCGGACTCGAAGGCGACCACGAACTCCTGGTCGTCGAGCCCGAAGGAGTAGGCAGTGTTGATCTTGACCTGGGGATACCGGTGGCCGATGGCGAAGTGCTCGACCATCATGGCCTTGCGGCGCTCGAAGGGCAGCCGGTACCAGACCCGCTTCTTCACCATCGGATACACGAACAGGTACTTGCTCCCGGATGGCTTGAGCTGCCGCCGCCGGCCTTCCTGGTCCGGATGGCGGTGGCCCCGCAGATAGGGCGAGGGCCGCATCATGGCCAGGAAGCTGTGGGCGATGGTGAGCTGCAGCCACAGGCTGGTCGCCCGCCAGGCTGACTGGCGGGCCTGGAGGGCTTCCGGGCTGTCGCCAGCCTGCCACACCATGAGGTCGCAGTCGCCGCGCAGGCCGACGGTGCTGTAGGTCAGCAGCGTCCCGGCGATGGCCTGCTCGTCCAGCACCGCGGCCAGTTCCTGGGCGGCCGTGCGCCGCTCGTCGGGCGGCCAGGCGAAGGCTGGTCCAGCCACCTTCAAGAAGGTGTAAGTGACGAGCTGCCGGTCGTCGGCCATGTCCCCTATCAGCCTAGCAACCGGGCGACCCCGTCGGGCTTCGGGCTAACCTCTGACCATGGCTCGGCTCGGCATCCAGAAGGTCCACGTCGGGGCGAAGGACACCAACTGTTACCTGGTGACCTGCACCCAGACCCAGGAGACCGTAGTCATCGATGCCGGTGATGACCCCGCCAAGATCCAGCAGCAGCTGGGCTCGCTGCCCGTCCGCTGGCTCGTCTTCACCCACGCCCATCCCGGACACGTAGGCGCCAAGGACGCGCTGAAGGCCGCCACCGGGGCCCCGACCGCGATGCACCTGGCCGACGCGACGGCCAACCTGAAGTCGGCCGATAGGTACCTGGCCCACGGCGACAGCCTTCCATTCGGGACCTTTGCGCTGGAGGTGCTGGCAACACCCGGTCACTCCCCCGGTGGCCTCAGCTTCAAGGTCGGCAACCACCTGTTCACCGGCGACACGCTGATGGCGGGCCGGATCGGGCGCGTCGACCTCCCCGGATCCAGCCCCCAGCAGCTGGCCATGAGCCTTCACGCCGGCCTCATGACGTTGCCCGACAACACCGTCGTCTACCCGGGCCACGGTCCGAACACGACCATCGGGACGGAACGGATCCAAAACCCGTTCCTTCGGCTCAGGTAGCAGAGCCGTCTCCCTCCCCCTTGCTTGCAGGGAGGGTGGGGTGGGGGTATTTCGAGAGGCTAAAGCCGCGTGCTACGGAAGCGAACGCTTGACGGACATCGCGCCCTCAATCCTCGCGGTTGGTGGTGATCGACGCAGCGAAGGCCTACGGTCCTAGCCAGTGCTGGCGCTGTACAGGTCCTCGATCTGCGCCCGGTACTTCTCGTAGATCCGCTTGCGGCGGACTGACATCTTCGGTGTCAGCTCGTCGCCGACCACGAACTCGCCGTCCAGGATCTTCCACTTCTTGATCTGTTCCGGGTGTGAGAGCGTCCGGTTCACCTGGGCGATGGCCTGATCAACTCGTTGTTTCACCTGCGGATCATTCGGGCCTCGCCTGGCGTCCTCCGGATCCAGCGTGATTAGCGCCGTCACAAACGGACGGGCATCGCCGATCACGACGGCCTGGGCGATCCCGCCGCGCCCGCTCAGCACGTTCTCGATCGCCCCCGGCGCGACATACTTGCCACCCGAGGTCTTGAACAGGTCCTTCTTGCGATCGGTGATCTTGAGATATCCGTCGGCATCGAGCTCGCCTACGTCCCCCGTGAGTAGCCAGCCGTCGTGCAGGGCTTCGGCGGTGGCCACCGGGTCTCGGAAATACCCCTGAAACACGTTGGGACCGCGCACCAGGATCTCGCCGTCGGCCGCGATGCGCACCTCTTCCCCGGGAAGGGCGGTCCCCACCGTTCCAAAGCGCGCCTGGCCCGGCCGGTTCACGGTGACCGGCGCCGTGGTCTCAGTCAGGCCATACCCTTCCAGGATCTCGACGCCCAGGCCGTAGAAGAAGCGCAGAATGTCCGGCGACACCGGCGCCGATCCGCTGACGCAGATCCGGATCTGGTCAAAGCCGAGGGTCTCCCGGATCTTGCGATAGACCAGCCGATCGGCAAGGGCCCACTGCGAGCGGACCCAGGTTGATGGCGTCACCTGGGCTTCGTACGCCGCCGTCTTGCGGGCAGCCACCACCAGCGCCCAGTCGCGGATGAGGCGGCGCAGGCCGCTTACGTGGTCCATGCGGGCCCGGATGCCGGCGTAGATTTTTTCCCACAGCCGCGGGACGGAGGTGAAATACGTGGGATGCACCTCGCGCGTCATGGGCATCACCTGGTCGATGCTGGAGCAGAAGTAGATCTGGCAGCCGGTCGCCACCTGGCGCAGGTGGCTCACCACCCGCTCCAGCACATGGCTGAGCGGTAGGTACGACAGCACCCGGTCGTCGGTGGAACCCGGCAGGCACTCCAGGGTCGCCTGGGCTGTCCAGGTCAGGTTGCGATGGGTCAGCATCACACCCTTCTGGGTCCCAGTCGTGCCCGAGGTGTAGATCAGACTGGCCAGGTCTTGGGGCGCTACGGCCTGCCACCGGCTGGCCAACAGGCCGGGCCGGGTCCGACCGAAGCCGTCGCCCTGCGCCAGCCCAACGTTCCAGGAGATCACCCACCCTTCCCGCTCGGGCGCCTCGCCGTCGAGCATGATCACCCGCCGTAGGGCGGGCAGCTCGTCCCGCATCGGGAGAATCTGCTCCAGGAGAGCTCGGTTCTCGAGGATCAGAATCCGTGACTCCGAGTGCTGGAGCAGGTACTGCACCTGCGCCGGGGCCAGCGTCTGGTAGATGGCCACCGTCACCCCGCCCGCGTGAATAGCGCCCAGGTCGGCGATTTGCCACTCGGGACGGTTGGCCGCCCAGATGGCCACCCGGTCGCCAGGCTCGAGACCTTCGCCCAGCAGCATGTTGGCGCAGCGGGCCACCGCCTGGCCGTACTGCGTCCACGAGATAGGCGCCCAGCGGTCGCCAACCTTGAAGTGGAGAGCCGGCGCGTCCCCTCGCTGCTGGACCATCCGCTGGAACTGGGCGGGGATCGTCTGGCCAACCGGGGTGTCGCGGACCTCCTGCGCCAGCGAGCCCATGGCGCCAATATAACGGCGCCAGTTCCCAGAAGGCACGGACTTCCTGTAATGCTTAAGGGGTGGTCGTGGGGGCGTGTGAGATTACGCTGCAGTTGGCCGACAACCGCAGCCTCAAAGGTAAGCGGCAGGTGAGCCGCTCCCTGGTGCAGCGAATTCGGAATCGGTTCAACGTCGCCGTGTCAGAGGTGGCCGACCAGGACCGCTGGCAAACGCTCAGCCTGGGGATCACCTGCGTCACCGACGACCCACGCCACGCGAACGAGATCCTCAGCAAGGTGCTCGATTTCGTGGATGGCCAGAACGGCAGCGCCGTGGTCCAGCACAGCCGGATCGAGATCCTCCGCTCATGAACGTCATGTCCAGCCAGGAAACCCAGCCCTCGAGCGCCAGCGTGTCAGCGGACGGCCCGATGGCCGCCCTGGAAACCGCGCTGGCCCGCGACGATCCAACCGCCGTGATGGGAGCCCTGGAGGGCCAGCTCCACCACCGCCGGCCCGGAAGCCATTCGGCGCTGCGCCAGCAGGTGGGGGAGCGACTGGCCGCCGGGCTGGCGGTCGACCCCGCCCGGGAGGGCCGCTGGATAGAGGTGCTGGCCATGTCGCCGTCACCGTCCGCCCGGCAGGTGGCCTGCCTCGTGCTGGCCGACCGCTATCCGAGAGATCGCACCGGTGTCCTGCGGATCGCGGAGGCGCTCGCCGAGGATGCCCACTGGGAGGTCCGGGAAGCGGCGGCGGGCTTGATGGGAACGCTCCTCGATCAGGACTTCGCCACGATCCGCAGCTGGCTGGCGACGCTGCGAAACTCGCGGTCGGAGAACCTGCGCCGGGCTGTCGTCCTGGCGGTCAAGTACGCCGCCCGCCGCGAGCATCCGGAGCGCACCCCGGCGCTTCTCGATCTGCTGGCTCCCCTACTGCGCGACGAGAGCACCTACGTCCGCCGAAACCTTGGTCCTTTCACGCTCGGCGACGGCCTGCTCCGCATCGACCCTCGCACGACCCTGTCTCAATTGCGCGCCTGGAGCCGCGACCGCGATCCCATGGTGCGCTGGAACGTAGCCATGGCTTTCTCCAGCGCGATTGGGTCCTTCCACTGGCCGGCAGCCAGAGCCACCCTGGAGCGGCTCGCCCGGGGGCCCGAGCCGCTGGTCCGGATGGGCGTCGCCAAAGCGGTCCGGCGCTGCCGCCAGCGATACCCGGAGGAGGTGGCCGAGGCGCTTCGGAGCTGGGCGAAGGACCCCAACCGCGCGCCCACCGCCCTGCTGGTGGGTCCCGCCCGTAGGCGATAGTCTCTATCGAGTTGGCCCAGCCTGAACCGCCGCCGGCATCGGCGCCCGCCCTGGTGGCGGCCTTCCAGGCAACCCTCCCCTGGCCGCTCGATCCGTTCCAGGTGGAGGCGATCGAGAAGCTGGAAGCCCATCAAGGCGTGCTGGTGGCCGCCCCCACCAGCGCGGGGAAGACCGTGATTGCCGACTACGCCATCTTCCGAGCGATGGAGACCGATGCCCGGGCGATCTACACGACACCGTTGAAGGCGCTCTCCAACCAGAAGTTCCGCGACTACAAGCGCCGCTTCGGGGAGGGTTGGGTCGGCCTGGTGACCGGCGAGAACACGATCAACCCGGCGGCACCGATCGTGGTCATGACCACCGAGGTGCTGCGCAACCTTATTTATGAGGATCCGCAGCGACTGGACCGGGTCCGCTATGTGATCCTCGATGAGATCCATTACATCGACGACTTCCCGAGAGGTGCGGTATGGGAGGAGATCATCGTCCAGGCGCCCCCGCATATCAAGCTGATCGGGCTGTCGGCCACCATCAGCAACTTCGAGGAAGTTGCCGGCTGGATGACTGAGCAACGGGGCGATGTGGCCACCGTGGTCGTCCACCAGCGGCCGGTGGAGCTGAAGCTGTGGTTGGCGCTGCGCAACCAGTTCTTGCCACTGCTGGACCCGGAGGGCCGCCCGGTGCGGGACACCTGGGCCCGGGCGCAGGCAGACACGGTGGCCGAATATCGCCTGGCCCGGTTGCGCGGGACGCCGGAAAACGATCTCCTGGCGGTGGTCGACCGGCTGCGCGGCCGCGATTTCGTGCCCGCCATCTACTTCATCTTCTCCCGTCGCGGATGCCGGGAGGCCCTGGTCAGATGTGGCGAGCACGGGCTGGACCTGACCACTCCGGAGGAGAAGGCCCGTATCGAGGCGTTTGTCGAAGAGCGACTTGGGAAAATCCCAGACGACGACGAGGCGGCGCTCTACCGGGAAGTGCTGCGGACCGATGCGTTGACGCGGGGCCTGGCCATGCACCACGCCGGCATGCTGCCCTACCTGAAGGAGCTGATCGAAGAGCTCTTTCAGCAGGGGTTGATCAAGGTGGTGTTCGCGACCGAGACCCTTTCCCTTGGCATCCATATGCCGGCCCGGGCGGTGGTCATCTCGTCGTTCACCAAATTCGACGGGGTGAATTTCGCCAGCCTCACCTCGGGCGAGCTGACTCAGCTGATGGGGCGAGCCGGCCGGCGGGGGATCGATCCGGTCGGCCACGGGGTAATCCTGAAGGAGCCCGACGTCGAGATCGGGACCATCTACGAAGCGGCGGTGGGCGAAGAGATGACCGTGGTCAGCAAGTTCGCGCCCACTTACAACATGGCCCTCAACCTGCTCCGCTTCTACCCGCCGGCCGAGGTGGACCAGTTGATGGACCGCTCCTTCGGCCAGTACCAGCGCCGTAACGCCGTCTCCCAGCTGGACGACCGGGTGGGAATCCTGCGCCGCCGGCTACAGGACCTGGAGGCCGAGCCGTCGCCGTGCTGCGGCGAGCGAACGATCGCTTCGTATCTGCACAGTAAGGAAGCGGTCGACAGCCTGCGCGGCCGCCTGCGTCGAGACCGGCGCGGGAAGGGGCGCGGCGCTCGCGGCCGGCGGGGCGGCGGCCGCGGCGAGGGCGGTACTGCGTCGGCGGCCGAGCGGCGCGAGGAATTACGCAGCTGGGTGGCCCGGCGCGACCAGCTGCCCTGCGGGACGTGCCCCCATCTCGTCGAGCACACCGCGCACCACAAGGAGGTTCGCCGGCTGCAGGTCCAGGTCAAGAGCGCAGAGCAGGAGGCGGAACAGAGCGCCGGAGAATACCGCCGGCGCATGGCGGCCATCCGGGGCATCCTCACCGACCTGGGGTTTCTCCAGGATTCGACACCGACCCCGAAGGGGCTGCTGGCCTCCCGGATCTACGGCGAGAACAGCCTCATCATCACCCAGGCCATCGAGGACGGCTGGCTCCAGGAGCTGGTGCCGGCGGAGCTAGCCGCCACCCTGGTCATGGTGACGGCCGAGGACCGGGGCCGGGACCGGGTGCGCGCCCGCCCGCGCTTCCCGAACTCGCAGGTGGCGCTGGCCCACAGACGGCTGCGCGTCATCTTTTTCCGGTTCTCGGGCCGGGAGAAGGACCGGGGCGAGGACACGCTCCGGCCGCTGTCGACCGACTATGTGGAGTTCACCTACCAGTGGGCGTCCGGCGTCCCGCTCACCGAGATGGACCCACCGCCCGGCGTCGACCTGGGCGACGCCATCAAGGCCCTGAAAGGGCTCTACAGCGCGCTGCGCCAGATCGAATGGGCAGTCCTGGACCGACCCGCCTTCCACGAGCTGGTGCGGAAATCCCGCGCCAGCCTGGAGAGAGACCTGATCACCCGCGTCTAAGCCGATTCAACTCCCTTCCCTTGCCGGGTCGGTCGGGGAGGGGTCTCGTCAATGCGGGCATTGATGCTCCCTCCCCCTTGCGGGGAGGGTCGGGGAGGGGTCTCGTCAATGCGGGCGTTGATGCTCCCTCCCCCTTGCGGGGAGGGTCGGGGAGGGGGTCCCGTCAGACTCAGCGAACCGGGCGTCTGGCCCGACGCCCTCACTTCCTCAGCCCCGCGATTCCTCCTGCGCGAGCTGCTCCGAGATCCGCACCACCCGCTCCGGTAGATCCGCGATGTCGTAGAAACGCAGCGGCTTCCGCAACCGCTTGGCGATCCCGACCTGGACCTTGACCCCCAGACTCATCTGGCCGAAGACCCATACTTCATCGCAGCGAGCCAGCAGATTGTTGAAGGCCTCGCGGACGATCTGTTTCTCCACTGTGTGGAGCAAGTAGTAGTCGAACAGCATGAAGGGATTGATCGGCACCTGTCCTTCATCCAGGACGAACTTCGAGATATGCATCCGCCAGAAGAAATTGCGGTTGGACATGGCCGTGTAGATCAGCTTCTTGGGGTGGCGGAGCGCCTGTTCGAGCTGCTCTAGTGGCGTCGCCTCGGGCGTGACCGATGCGAAGATGGAGGCCAGGATGTCGTCCGCGCTCTTGGTCGCCGGAGGCGTCTCGACCTTCGGCTTGGGCTCGACCGTCTCGCGAGACTCCCCTCCTGGGCGCACCATCGTCGGAAGTTTAGGTGACGGCCATGGGAGCGTCAATGACGGCGAGCACCGAGCGCAGCCGCCGCAGCGCTCGGTCCAGCAGCTTGACGTTGGCGGAATCATTGAGCCAGCGGCTGGCGCCGGAAGGATGCGGCAGCGGAACCAGGAGCGGTCGAGTCGTCGGAGTGCCCAGCAACGGGTGACCCTTAGCGTCGAAAATGCGCCCGACCAGCTGGTCTAGCGGACGCCCCGGCAGAAACCGCTCGTGGGCCAGCCCGCCCACCAGCAGGATGACGTGGGGGCGGATCAGTGCCAGCTGCCGGTCCAGGTGCGGCCGGCAGAGGTCCACCTCCCGCCGGCTGGGCCGGCGATCACCCCCGCCCGGGCCCTTGCCCGGAAAACACTTGGTCACCGAGGTCATGTAGACGCGACGCCGGACGTCGGCCTCAGAGCTGAACCCGGCACGCACCAGCCATCGCATCAGGGTCTTGCCGGAGCGGCCTTGAAACGGCAGCCGGCGTGTCTCCTCGACCATACCCGGAGCCTGGCCGATCAGCATGATGCGGTTGTCGGCGAAGCCGCTGAGGACGGGCGCCGCCCTCGGCAGGTACCCCGCGTCCACGCATCGGGTGCAGGCGAGAATGTCCCGGTGGAGTCGGGACAGGGTGGCCGTGCGTGCAGAGGAATGTGTCCCGACCATCACGGTCTGGAGTGCCCCTGCATACCGAATGCCTGTGAAACCCTGAGGTTTGGGTGGTGTCCCCGACAGGATTTGAACCTGTGCACCCGGCTCCGGAGGCCGGTGCTCTATCCGGGCTGAGCTACGGGGACAGCGCGGCCGACGCTCGATTATATCGGCTGGATGCCTTTTCGCCACGAAATCCTTCGACGTGACGATGATCGTGCGCTAGACTGAGCGAAACGCTGGCCACAGGGGAGGCCATGAGTGGATATTCGCAGAAAGTAGGAGCCAGGCTCCGGAGCCTGCGGAAGCAGCGCGGGCTCACCCTGCAGCAGGTGGAGGTCCTCTCGAGCAAGCGCCTCAAGGGGTCGCTGCTGGCTGCCTATGAGCGCGGCGATCGAAACATCTCTGTCAGCCGGTTGCACCAGATCGCAATGCTGTACGCCGTGGCCGTCACCCAGTTGCTTCCGGAGGAGCCCGACGCCGGTGCCGAGCCCGACGCACCCAGCAAGATGGCCATCGACCTGGATAAGTTGTCGGGGCTTCCGGAACGACAGAGCGCGCAGCTGTCGCGCCATATCGCCACGTTGCAACAGCAGCGGCGAGACTTCGACACCGCCGTTGTCACCTTCCGAGCCGATGACCTGGAGCAACTGGCGCAGGCTTACCGCACCACACCCGAGATGCTCCGGCGGTCTCTTCAGGAGTGGGGCATCTTGCGGCGCGCAAGCCCACCTCATCCGGATCCGCACGAGGAAACGGACTAGGAGTCGCTAAAACGGAATCTCGCCCTGGGGCGGACGGCTCGCGCCGCCTGCCTGCTCTCGCAGTTCGGCGACCGATGCCGGATGGGGCGCGTCTTGTTCCGGAAGCGGTTCCTGGGTGACGGGCACACTCTCGATCTTGCGGCGCGCCTCCTCCAGCTTGTCCTGGCACAGCTGCAGGTACTCACGACCGCGGGCCACGGCCGCAATCGTCTCT
>VBID01000026.1 GCA_005880615.1 Chloroflexota bacterium | reverse complement strand
CAGCCCGCCCTCTTCCAGGGAGCGCAGCACCTCATCCAGGCGGGCCAGGGCCTGTTCGTAGCTCGGCGTCGCGGACTCGGTCATGGTTCGACTCGCTCGACCGTACAGTCCAGCGACCCGCGCGCCAGGGTGATGCCGACCGGATGGCCGGGGCCCACCTGGGCGCCGTCGCGCAGCACCCGGCCGCTCGCATCCCGAACGATAGCGAACCCCCGGTCCAGGGTCTCCTGGGTGCCGAGGCTGCGCAGGCGGTGAGCCCTCGACACCAGCGCCGCGTCCAGCTCTCGGAGTGTCCGCTCCAGCGCGGTTCGCAGCCGCGACTGCAGGGTGGGAACGCGTTCCTGTTCGCGCCGTCCGAAACTCGTCACCAGGTCTAGACTCCGCGTCCACCGCAGGCGCCGCTCGTCGAGGCCACGCTGGCGCTGGCGCAGCACCTCGATGGGGTTGAGCTGGCCGAGCCGGCGGATCACCTCCTCCAGCCGATCGCGGCGTCGGGTGACCGCGTCCTGCTGCAGCCGGCGGAGCGCCTGCTGCTTCTGCAGAAGGTCAGTGCCAGCCGGCACCAGCAGCAGCCGGATCGGATCCTGGAGGATAGGGGCGGTCGCCAGGCGCCGGGTCAGCGCCTGCTCCCGGCCCAGCAACGCCATGCCGGCGGCCCGGCGCAAACGATGGGCGCCCTCCTCGAGCTGACGCAGGAGGTCCCGTTTGCGCGGAACCACCAGTTCGGCGGCGGCCGTCGGGGTGCGCGCCTCGCGGTCCGCCACCAGGTCGGCCAGTGTCCGGTCCGAAGTATGGCCCAGCGCGGTGACCACCGGGATGCGCATCGCCTGGACGGCCCGCACCACTGGTTCCTGGTTGAAGGCCATCAATTCCTCCGGGCTGCCTCCGCCGCGCGCCACGATGCAGACGTCGGCGGCACGGTCCCGGTCGCACTGGCGGAGCGCCGCCACCAGGCTCCGCTGCGACGCGGTGCCCTGCACCTGCGCGGCATAGACGTAGAGCGACATGTTGGGGAAGCGCTCCCAGATCGTCTCCTGCAAGTCGTGAATCACCGCCCCGCTGGGCGACGTGATCAGGGCGACCGATCGCGGCAGGAAAGGAAGCGGGCGCTTACGACTGGGGTCGAAGGCGCCCTCAGCCTCCAGCTGGCGCTTGAGCCGTTCCGTCGCCTCGCGCATCTTGCCGGCGCCGTCGTAGTCGAGCCGGCTGACCACCAGTTTCATCCGCCCGCTCTGAGCGTGGTAGTCGACCTGGCCGGTGACGACCAGCTCCTGGCCGTCCTGGGGGAGGAAGGGCAATCGCCGGGCGGTGGAGCTGAAAATCACCGCATCCAGGCGGGCGCCGGGATCCTTGAGCGCAAACCAGACGTGGCCGCCGCTCAGGCTGACGCCATTGACCTCACCCTTGACCACCACACTCTGGTACCGCATGGCCAGCAGCTCGTGGATGCGGGTGTTCAGCTCGAGGACGCTCAGCGGACGAATGGCCTCCTGGGGTTGGACGGCCATCAGCCGGCCTGCCCGACCAGGACGTCCCGGCGATAGAGGACTCCTTCCACCGCGTGGCGTAACACCTCAGCTCTGGCGGTGTCGGCGGTGAAGACCCGCAGCAGCGTTGTCCGGATGGGAAGCCGCCGGAAGAGCTCTGCCACCTCACTCGATTCGACGGCGCGGCTCATCGGGTTGTAGATCCGAACCGCCCCGCGGTCCTGGAGCGGGTTCTGGGGCCGTGGATCGACGGAGGCGACGTCCACCACCAGCGACGCGTCACGCAGGTCGGCCGGGAGGTGCTCCCGCAGGATGGCCTCCACCCCAGCCGGCTGCGGGGAGAAGCCGGCCGGCATCTCCGAGATCTCGGAGTAGTCCTCGAAGATCATCCGCCACTTGAGCTCCCGGCGGACGATCCGTTCCCATTCCAGGCCAAGCTCGCGCAGCCGCCCTGCCCCCTGCTGCCAGCGGGTGACCGATTCGATGAGCGACCAATCGGTGAGGGCCTGATACGCGTCCAGATTTGCCAGCGGATCGCCGGGAAGGAGCTGGTCGATCGTCTCCCGGAAGATCTCTCGCATGTGCAGGTCGATGCGACGCACCGTGCGATGGAAATAGAGGTTGTTGTACAGGTACAGGCGAGCATTCAGGAACATCAGCAACGCCTGCGTGCCGTGCTGGTGTAGTAGCATCCCCTCCTCCCCCAGGAACGTGTAATGCAGCAGGCGGGCAACGTCCACCGGGCCGACGGCGACGCCGCACATGTAGGCGTCCCGGGGCACATAGTCCAGGTTGTCCACCGTGTAGGTGCCGCACAGGATGGGCTTCAACAGGCGGACCCAGCGCGGTGGCGACGGCCCCTCGAGCGGATCCTCCGCAATCAGCTCCGCCACCCACCGCGGATCGATCCGCTCGCCAGGCTCGAAGGGGCCGGCTGGGCTGCTTTGCAGGGCTCGGATCACCGCGGCCAGCGGCCCCAGGATGAGCTGCCGGCCGATGACCTCGTGGTCACTGCCGAACCGGTCCAGGTAGTTCTGGTCGAAGAAATGCCCGAACGGCCCGTGACCGACATCGTGCAGGAGACCCGCCACCCGCAGCGTTTCCTCCACGCAGGCGGCCGACGGCGCGTCCGGGACGACCAAACGCAGGTTCGGGTAGACGTGCCGGGCCCACTCGCCGGCGAGGTGCATGGCCCCCAGCGCATGCTGGAAACGCGAGTGCTCGGCGCTGGGAAACACCCACCACGCCGACTGCAGCTGATGGATCCGCCGCAGCCGCTGGAGCCAGGGGTCATCGAGCAGGTCCTGCTCCGCCGCGATATCTCCGGACGCGCTCCGCTTGGTGATCTTGATGTATCCATGCAGCGGGTCGGCGACCAGGTTGACCGCATCGTAACCGCGCGCCAGGTCGGCCATCGCGCTGATTGTATCGATGTAATCTTGGAGCCGTGGACCAGGCAGTCATCGTCGACGCGCTCCGCACACCGATCGGTCGCTACGCCGGCGCACTCAAGGATGTGCGGCCGGACGACCTGGCTGCCCTCGTGGTGGCCGAAGCCGTCCGGCGCATCAACCTCGATCCCACCAGCATCGAGGACGTCTATTTCGGAGCGGCCAATCAGGCAGGCGAGGACAACCGGAATGTGGCGCGGATGGCGGTCCTGCTGGCCGGCCTGCCGGTCGAGGTGCCGGGGGCCACGGTCAACCGGTTGTGCGGCTCGGGTCTCCAGGCGATCGTGTCCGCTGCCCGCGAGATTGAGACCGGCAACGGCGACGTCTTCCTGGCCGGCGGGGTGGAAAGCATGACCCGAGCCCCTTACGTGCTGCCCAAGATGACGCAACCGTTCGCTCGCGGGCCGCAGACCGTGTACGACAGCGCGTTGGGCTGGCGCATGGTCAATCCCCGCCACCCTGACCGGTGGACGATCGGCCTCGGCCAAACGGCCGAGGTCGTGGCCCGGCAGTTCGGCGTCACCCGCGAGGCGCAGGACCGGTTCGCGCTGGAAAGCCACCGGCGGGCGGTGGCCGCCCAACAGGCGTGCCACTTCAAGGCGGAGCTGGTCCCGGTGACGCTGGCGGACGGCTCGGTCGTCGATCGCGACGAAGGGCCCCGATCGGATACGTCTCTCGAGAAGCTGGCCCAGCTCAAGCCGGCGTTCGAAAAGGACGGCACCGTGACCGCCGGGAACTCGTCGCCGCTGAACGATGGGGCGGCCTGCCTGACCTTGATGTCGGAGCGCCACGCCCGGTCGCTGGGCCTTTTCCCGCTGGCCCACGTGCGCGCGGCAGCCAGTGCTGGGGTCGACCCTTCGGTCATGGGTCTGGGCCCCATCCCTGCCAGCCATAAGGCCCTGCGCCGAGCCGGGATCGCGGCGTCGGACGTGGACGTGATCGAACTCAACGAGGCCTTCGCGTCCCAGGCCATCGCTTGCATCCAGGAGCTCAAACTGGACCCGGAGCGGGTCAACCCAAACGGAGGCGCCATCGCCCTGGGCCACCCCCTGGGAGCCAGCGGCGCGCGCATCACGGCCACGCTGGTCCACGAGCTGCACCGGCGGCAAGGCCGGTGGGGGCTCGCCACCATGTGCATCGGAGTGGGCCAGGGCATCGCCCTGGTCGTGGAGCGAGTCGCCTAGTACCGGCCAAGCCGAATTGGGCTTTACCTTCGCGTCACTCGGCGGAAGCCAGTCTGTGACCGACCTGTGACAGGAGGTTGTCTGGCCACGTAAGGGGCGGCGCCCATCATCAACTGCGGGGACAGCTAGATGGGCAAGAATAGCGCCCGGCGCGGGCTCGCGCGCGCGCCAATGCTGCTCGCCGCTGTGGTCCTCGGCCTGATCCTTACCGCCCTTCCCGCGGCCGCCGGCGAAGCGTCGGGGACGGTAAGCGTAGACAGCCTGTGGAACCAGCCCGGCGGCTTGAGCGCGGACAGCGGCTGGTACTTCCTTCAGCAATGGTGGGACCAGGCGGCTCGAACCACGACTCGAGACCAGACCCAGCGGGGGCTGGCCGAGCTGGCTCAGGCGAATACGGACCTCCTGAATGCCTACAGCTTGCTGGCGGAGGCCAGCACCGACCCCGGCCCGCATCCCGTGCCAGGCATCGATCCGCTGCTGTCGGGCCTCTACGCCACGGTCACTGGCGTGCACGTCAAGGCTCCGGTGGGCGGCTTCTTCGCGGGCCTCAACCAGGCCATGCTGAACGTCGAAGGGCGCGGCTCGACGGCCGATATCATCCAGAGCCTGCTGCAGGACTTTGACCGGCTCCAGCAGGCTGCCGACCGCGACCTTGCCCAGAGCCAGGGCTTCAAGAGCCTGTGGGCCGCCAACTCCCTCCGCCAGGCGGGCGTCATCGCCAACCTCCAGGCGCTGGCCGGAGAGGTCTCCGACGCGGCCAGCTTACGTACAGCCGTCACCGATCTGGACCATCAGCGCAAGAACATCCTCACAGAGCACGACGGCCTGAAGGACTAAACAGGGGCTGCGGGCAACGGCGGCAGGCCCGGAAGCCTTAGTCCGAATCCGGGCTTAAGCCCGAATCGCTTTAGAAGTCGTCCTCGTCGTCGACGCCTTCGAGCGTCAGCATCAGCCCATCCTGCAGGTCGTAGAGCGCCTCCATGGAGGCGGCGATGCTCAAGTCTTCGGGCGCGTGATGGCCGAGGCTGTGACTCATCTCGTCGGCCAGCCGCTGGACTCGCACCGCCAGGTCGGGCGGCATCTGGGTCTCTTCCGCAATGTTGAGCATCTCGAGCTCGTTCAGGAGCTCGTCGATGTACCGGATACGATTGCGGCGGGCATACCGCTGCTCCCGCTCCAGCTGCCACCGCTCGCGCTGGGCCGTAATCTCAACTGAAGTCTCCTCGATCATCCGTCCTGAACTCCTCGTGCGAGACATCTGTTCGAACCATAACTCTACGGTCGAATGCCCAGTTGGTCAAGAAGTCTCTCTGACAATCCGGTAGCGCCACTGTGGTAAAAAGTCCCACCGCACGCTGGCACTTTTGAGTTCAGACGGGGCCAACCCTGTGCTATCGTCGGGGGCGTCGCCTCGACTACCCATCTGCCCGCCTGGGCTCGGCCACGGCCGGGCTACCTGCTGGTCCTGACCGCCGCGGTGTGTTACGCGGCCGGCGGAAACGGGGTCAAAGTACTCTTCCAGCGGGGGTACGCCCCGGCGACGCTGGCCCAGCTGCGCATCGGGTTCGCCTTCGTCTGGCTGCTGCTCATTCTTCTTTTGGTCCGTCCCCAGCTGCTCCGCATTCCCCGCCGCGAGCTGATGCCCCTCGCCGTCTTCGGCACGGTAGCCATCGCCGGCGTCCAGCTGGTCTACTACCTCGCCATCGCCAGACTGAACATTGCGGTCGCCCTCTTCGTGCAGTACCTGGGACTGGTCGCGATCACCGCGTGGGAACGGTACCGGCGCCAGCAACAGGTGGCCGCCCGGGTGTGGGCGGCGTTGGGGCTGGTGCTGATCGGGTCGTTCTTCATGGTGGGGGCTTACCGGCCCGACCTCCTGCGGGTCAACCTGCCCGGCATCGGACTGGCATTGCTGGCCGCCGCCCTGCTCGCCTTCTTCTTGCTGCGCGCCTCCACCCTGGTTCAGCGGATCGACCGCTGGACCATGCTTGTGTACGCGTTCGGCGCCGGGACCGTGATGTGGATCGTCTACGACCTGGCCCTCCGGCCGGCCCTGCCCGCCTCTCCTTTCGTGTGGGGCGCGATGGCGATGATCGGGCTGCTCGCCACACTCCTGCCGTTCGGACTGGAGGTGGCGGCGTTGCAGAGGCTACGTCCCTCGGTGGTCGGTATCGTGGCCACCGCCGAACCGGTGTTTGCCGGACTGATCGCGTTCTTCGTGCTCCGCGATCTTCTCGAGCTGCCGCAGGTGCTGGGCGCGGTGCTGGTGCTGGCCGGCATCGTGGTCGTCCAGCTGGGGGCCGATCCGCCCGATTTGGTCGCCGCTCCCGTTTCCCCCGACTAACCGTGACCGGTTGGACCATCGAGCGCTACGAGGTGGTCCAGAGCACCCAGGACGTGGCCCGCGAACGACTCACCGACGGCCGGGTTATCGTAGCTGCCTGGCAGCGCGCCGGTCGCGGCCGTCACGGGCGCCCGTGGAGCGCGCCGCCGGGACGGGCCCTCCTCTTCTCCGCCGTGCTGGCGCCGGCGGGGCCGGTCGCGGCCATCCTCCCGCTGCTGGCGGGAGTCGCGGTGCGGGACGCGATCGCTTCGACCGCTGGCGTTGCGGCCGAGCTGAAGTGGCCGAACGATGTCCTGAGTGACGGCGCGAAAGTGGCAGGTATCCTGGTGGAGCGGCCCCCGGGCCCGTTCGCCGTGCTGGGGGTGGGGATCAATGCCAACCTGGAGGCGGTCGACCTGCCCGGCGACTGGGCGACGTCGCTCTTGATCCGGACCGGACACCCGGTGGACCTCGACGCGCTGCTGGCCGCCACACTGGAGCAGCTCGACCAGTGGCTGGAGCGAGCCGCGTCGGCCGGAATCGACGTGATCGTCAACGCATGGCGGGAGCGGACGCGGATGCTGGGCCAGCCGGTCGAGGTGGTGCTTCCCGACCGGACGGTTCGCGGCATCGCCGAGGACGTGACCGGGAGCGGCGCCCTGCTGGTCCGCAGCCCCAGTGGTGTCGAAACGTTCATCGCGGGCGACGTCCGCCAGCTGCGCATACGCTAGGGCAGCGGCCCTTTAGGCCGAGGGGGGATCGGCGTGCACTCGGCACCACGATCCGGCGGAGTCAAGACACAGGAGCGAGCCGTAGCGAGCGAGTCTTGACGCCGCCGAACACGGGGGGATCTGCCCCCCGTGTCAGTCGTAGACCGTTCCGTTGTCCTGGATGAATCCGCCCTCGTGACGGCCCTCCGGATCGTGGTGGGTGAAGTGGATCAGCCCACCCTGGGCATTCCAGATGTACTCGCCGTGCACGATGACGTGATCGCCGACCGCGACCGGCGCGCGGGGGGCGATGCTCAGGTTGTGCTCTACCAGCAGGGTCAGGTCGCCCGAGGTCAGCCTGACGATGAATTGCTCATGGGTGCCGGAGGCACTGACTCGATCGGGAAGCACCTGCACGACCGTCGCGTCGGCGGTGACTTCGACGGGGGACTGGTGGTTCTGAAAGTCCTGGACGATGGCGCCGTCGTCGGGCTGAGCCGTCGCCCCACAGGCGACCAGCGCCACCGTGGCGACAAACGAAAGAAGAGGACGCCGCATCCCCGGCCCACTATAGGAGGGCCGAGGTTCGGCCCTCCTCGGCGCTGCTTAACTGACCGTGATCACCCCGGTCATCTGGGCGTGGATGGTGCAGTGATAGTTGAACGTCCCAGCGTTGGCGAAGGTCACCAGGAACTTGGCGCCGGCACTCTGCAGGCAGGAGTCGAAACTGCCATCGTCGGCCGTCACGCTGTGCTGGTTTCCCTGATCCGTAAAGTCCCATTCCAGCGAGTCGCCCTTCTTCGCGGTGATGGTTTTCGGCTGAAACGCCCCGACCGTGTTCGGGTCGGACACGACCTGCACGGTTTGCCCGGCGGTCCCGCTGCCCGCCCCCTTCGGGGTGCATCCGCTGCCGTTGTCTCCGCCCCCGCCGCCGCACGCCGTCAGCCCGGCCAGCACCAGGGCGGTGCCCGCGGCCGCGGCCAGCATCTTGAACACGCTCACACTGTGCCTCCTTCCCGATAGCGAACGCTCTCGGAAAGAGTCTACGGGGGGACCCCCGGAAGGGTCAATTCGACTCCGTGAAATCAGGCGACAGCCTTATTCTTCGAGTTCGCGGAACTCCCGCCGGGCGTCGCGGACCCAGAGCCCGAGCGAGGCCAGCCCGATCACGATGCCGATCACCATGGCGACCCGATTGATCACCAGCCCGGTCAGCGTCAGCGCCACCCCGATGGCCATGGTCAGCGGCCACCAGCTGCCCGGCGACACGTGCATGCCCGGATGCGGTCCCGATTCGTGTTTTTCATCAGGGGCGGTCATTTGACGAACCCCCCGTAGATGACGGCCCAGGCGATGGAGGTGCCCAGCATCAACACCGCCACCAGGAACATCAACGCCCCGAACCGCATGTTGATTCGAGCCTCTTCTCGCTTCACGTGATCACCATCCTGTCCACCACTATCACCCCGAACAGCATCGCCAGGTAAATAATCGAGTAATCGAAGAGCCGGCGCGACCAGCGGACCCCCTGGTCACGGACGGTCTGGCCCGCCAAAAACACGAAGCCGGCGCCCAGCGCCGTCGCGCCCGCGAGATAGATCCAGCCCACGGACCCGGTGACGAACAGCATCCACGTCACCGCCACCAGGAGCAGCGTATAGCCAAGGATCTGCCAGCGCGCCTGGCGCTCTCCCACGACGACGGGGAGCATGGGGATCCGGGCTCGCGCATAGTCGGCCTTGGTGTGCAAGGCGAGCGCCCAGAAATGCGGCGGCGTCCAGAACACGATGATGGCGAAGAGGTACACAGCGGTCAGGTCCAGGCCGTGCGTGACGGCTGCCCAGCCCACCAGTGGAGGCACGGCGCCCGCCGCGCCTCCGATGACGATGTTCTGGGGAGTAGAGCGCTTCAGCCAGAGCGTATACACCAGGACGTAGAACAGCAGGCCGGCCACGGCCAGGCTGGCGGCCAGCACGTTGACCTCGAAGGCGAGCAGGAGGAACGCCAGGACACCGAGCGCGATGCCGAACGTCAGCGCGTGGGAGGGCGCGATGCGGCCGGCGGGCAGCGGCCGCCGGCGGGTGCGGAGCATTACCCGGTCGATGTCGCGGTCGATCCAGCAGTTGATGGCCCCGGCGCTAGCAGCGGCCAGGGCTCCACCAAGCAGGGTCATGAGCACCAGTCCGGTCGACGGCCAGCCGCGCTGGGCGATCATCATGCCGCCCAGCGCTGTGACCAGGAGCAGCGCGATGATCCGCGGTTTGGCCAGGCTGACGTAGTCGAGGACGACCTCCCCCAACGGCCGGCTGCCATGCCGTTCCATGGCGGGGAGGACCGCCGGCTCTGAACCCGCGGAGAGGCGTCGGGCCAGCACAACAAGGATGACCGTGCCCACCCAGACCGCGGCGGCCAACGCCAAGTGCAGGCCGCGCAGGGCCGCCGGCAGATGGAGCCGGACTACTGCCGCCCCCACCGCGATCTGGAGCGCCAACGCCGTGAGCGTCAGGGCGGAGGTCAGCCGGACGCTCCGGTGCTCACCCAGGCGTCGGAGCACGGCGACCAGACTGAGCACGATGATGAAGCCGACCGCGGCTGCCGTCCCTCGGTGCAGCAGCTGCACCAGTGGCAGCCGGTCAAGGCTCAGGCTGAGGCCGCCTCCGCAGAGGGGCCAGGCGGCGCAGGCCGAGCTGGCGCCGGTGGCCGTCACGAGCGACCCCGTCAGGATCAGCAGATACGTGGCCCCGGCGGCGGCCAGCGCCCAGTGAGCGCCCGCGCGATCGTTCACCGTTCCCGTCGCCTCAGGCATCCAGGCGGCAGCCGCGGTGGCACAGACCGCCCCCAGCAAAGCCATGGCGGTGGCCAGGTGGGCGAGGACGATCGCTGAGGGAAGTTCGAGCAGGACCGTGATTCCACCCAGGCCCACCTGGAGGATCAGCAAGCCGGCGGCGATGGTGGCTCCCAGACGCAAGTCGGGCCGGTTGCGCACGGCGAGCCAGGCGGCCAGTGCCGTGGCAACGATGAGCAGGCTGGCCAGGGTGGCCACCGTCCGGTGCGAGTACTCGATCAAGACGTGGAGCTGGAGCGGCGGCAGCAGGTGCCCGTGACAGAGCGGCCAGTCCGGGCAGCCCAGGCCGGAACCGGAGACCCGGACCACGCCGCCCAGCACCACCAGCGCGTAGGTCACGGCCGCGGCCGCCACGGTTGCCAGACGAAACAGCCGCATCCTCGCCTCAGACCTGGGCTTTGCGGAGCTCACGCATCGGCCGGGCGCTCCGAACCTGGGGAACGGTCTCGAAGTTGTACGGAGGCGGCGGCGAGGTGGTGGCCCATTCCAGCGTGTTGCCCTGCCATGCGTCCGCGGGCGCCCGGCGCCCGCCGCGGATGCTGATCAAGAAGTTGACGATGAAGAGCAGGACGGCCGTGGCGATGATGAAGGCGCCGATGGTCGCCACCAAGTTCCACAGCTCCCAGTCCGGCCGGTTGCCCCAGACGGAGATCCGCCGCGGCATGCCCAGCAGGCCCAGGAAGTGCATGGGCATGAAGGTCACGTTGAAACCAACCAGCTGGAGCCAGAACTGGAGCTTGCCCAGCGTCTCATCCAGGTACCGGCCGGTCAGCTTCGGGAACCAGTAGAAGAGACCGGCGAAGACGCCGAACACGCTGCCGCCGAAGAGCACGTAGTGGATGTGCGACACCACCCAGTAGGTGGCATGCAGCTGGTAATCGACGGCCAGCGACGCCATGAACACGCCATCCACCCCGCCCACCAGGAACATCAGCACGAAGGCCACCGCGAACAGCATCGCGGTCGTGTACTTGATCGACCCGCCCCACAGCGTGGCAAGCCAGTTCAGGACCTTCACCCCGGACGGCACGGCGATCAACATGGTGGTGGTCATAAAGAATTCCTGGAGCGCTAATGGAAGGCCGGTGGTGAACATGTGGTGGGCGAAGACCATGAACCCCAGGACGCCGATGGCCGCCATCGAGAACGCCATCGCCCGGTAGCCGAAGATCGGCTTGCGGCTGAAGACGGGGATGATCTCGGAAACGATGCCGAAGGCTGGCAGGATCATGATGTAGACGGCCGGGTGGGAGTAGAACCAGAAAATGAACTGGTAGAGGAGGGGATCCGCCCCACGACCGAGAAAGTCGGTCCCCAGCTGCCGGTCCATCAGCACCATGGCCAGCGCGCCCGCCAGGAAGGGGCTTGCCAGCAGGACAAGGGCCTGCGTCACCTCCACCGACCAGACGAAGAGCGGCAGTCGGAACCAGGTCATCCCGGGCGCCCGCAGGTTGTGGATGGTCACCAGGAAGTTGATGGCGCCCATGATCGAGGACAAGCCCAGGAGATGCAGGCCCAGGATCCAGAGGTCCTGGCCGAGGCCGGGGGCGAACGGCTTCTCGCTGAGCGGCGTGTAGCAGGTCCAGCCGCAGGCGGCCGACCCGGTCTTGAGGAAGAGCCCGCTATACATGGTCGCGCCGGCCAGCGGGATCAGCCAGAACGAGAAGGCGTTGATCCGCGGGAAGGCCATGTCGCGAGCTCCGATCATCAGCGGCACGAAGTAGTTTCCGAACCCGCTGAAGACCGGGATGATCCAGAGGAAGATCATGGTTGTCCCGTGCATGGTCAGGATTTCGTTGTACAGCTGATGGCTGAGGACGTTGTTGAAGGGCAGCGCCAGCTGGGTGCGCATCAGGAGCGCGAAGATGCCGCCAATCAGGAAGAAGACGAACGTCGTGTAGATGTACAGGACGCCGATCTTCTTGTGGTCGGTGGTGGTCAGCCACTCCGCGACCCCGGCCAGCCGCATCGGGCGGCGCTGCGGGAGCGCGATTTCGGCAGTTGCCATGTGTCCTCCTACCTCAGATCCGGGCCGCGGGAGCGAAAACCGCGGCCTTCAGCCCGGCATACCATTGGTCGTAAGCCGCCTTGCTCATCACAACCACCTTGACCTGCATCTCCGCATGGCCAATGCCGCAGAGCTCATTGCACTGCCCGTAATAGGTCCCGGGATGGTCGGCCTCCAGCCAGCCGTGGTTCATCTGCCCGGGGAGGGCATAGACCTGACCGCCCAGCCGGGGAGCCCAGAACGAGTGCAAGACGTCCCGGCTGGTGACGTCCAGCCGGATCACCTCGCCAGCCGGGATAGTCAGAGTCCCCGCCACGAAGCCGTTGGGATACTTGTACGTCCAGGCAAACTGCTGGCCGGTCACGGTGATGGTGATGGGGCCGGGCGGGCCGTTGCGCACATAGTCCATGTTGGTGAACGTCAAGGTGAAGATCGCCAGCAGAACGACCAGGGGGAAGACTGTCCAGGCCACCTCCAGGCGGGAGTTCCCGTGGATCTGGGCCGGCTCCGTCTCGTCGCGCCGCCGGAAGCGGATGGCGGCGTACACCAGCAGGCCGCCGACCACCGCCAGCACGAACATCGCCATCCAGAAGACGACCGCGTAGACCGACTGGATCCGGCAGGCGTTCGCGCCGGCGCAGTCCAGGGGGCTGACGTCGATCGCGGCAGAAGCGGAGAGGGGCGTCGCCGCCATCACGACCGCACCCACCACCGTGATGATCGCCGACACTCCCCGGAAGTCTAGTAGGGCCGGCTGACGGTGGTCAAGCCGAGCCCACCCGAGCTTCCGGACGCGGTGACCTGAGTGCATCATCGGTGGAACAACCACCAGCGCCCCCGGGTCGGCGTCCCGGTGTTGCGTTCCACCGCGGTCAGCCGAGCGTCATGGATGGACGCGTACCAGAAGACCAGCGCGGCCATGAACAGGGCGATGAAGACCAGCAACGAGACCAGTTCGAGGATCACCGACAGCGAGACCATCAGGCTGCCCCGCGGACGCCAGGCCCCCACCACGTCCGTGGTCACGCCCGGGACGCTGAAGCTGAGCGCAAACAGGGCGATCACCCCCGCCAGGAAGGCGGCCGCCTTCTTCGGCTGGCCGTTGGACAGCTGCCCCAGACCCGGAATGAGGGAGAGGTAGGCAGCCCGGCGCGGATTCAGGCGTCGGGATGAGATCGTCGGGGTGCTGGCTGGCTCGACCACGGTCTTCAGAAGCCAGACATTAGCGCTGGGTCATCTTGTAGACGTAGTAGGACGCCAGCAGGAGGGTCGCCAGCGCCCAGATCACGACGAACACGAAGTCGCCCGGGCCGGTCTCCCCGAAATTGAGCAGGAATGCCGTGCTGAAGATGAGTTAGCCTCCCGCCTTGTGGGCCTTGGTGACGTCCAGCAGGAACTCGCCGTAAATGAGGGCGAACGTCACCGTGGCCAGGATGATGAAGGCAATCGTGGTGCCCAGCAGATCGCGCCACCACTGCCTCCTCATGGCAGCCTCGTGTAGTCCTGCCAGAGGCGAATCCAGTGGACCAGCAGCTGGATCTGGGACGCGTTCAGGATGTGCCGGATGCCCCAGGGCGGCATGATGGTGCCCTTGCGGCTGGGGTCGAGGTATCCCAGGTAGATGCACTTCTGGTAGTACTCGTCGTTGAAGAAGCCGAGCCGATCCTGGTCGTTCAGCGGCGGCCCCTTGAGCCCCTCCCCCGTCGCCCCGTGGCACTGGGCGCAGCTGTTCTCGTAGAGGTTGGGCGCCTGGTCGAAGACGGCAAAGGGGTTGGGGATCAGGTTGCGGTGCGCGGACGTGACCGTGGTCGCCTGCCGCTGGCCGTTGTGGCAGATGATGCAGCCGCTTTCGTCGATCCCCAGCCCCTTGTACTGGCTGGTGATGAAGCCGGGCAGATTGGCCACCATCGGCTGTCCGGTCTGCGGGTCGTTCACCACCTTGCCGTTCACATCCAGCACGTAAAAGGCCTGGGCGCGAGGATCGAGGCAGCGGGCGCCCGAGCTCGACACCGCCGGGCCGGCCCTGGGGGTCGGGCTGGGGGAGGCGCTCGGCTTGGGGCTGGCCGACGCGGCGGGCGACGCGCTGGCGCTGGGCGATGGGCTGGGGCTGGGCGAGACCTGGGCCGCCGCGACCACCGGGCGGCAGGCCATCGTGTCCTGGCCGTATGCCGCGAAGACCTTGTCGTCGATCACGGCCGGGTGGTTGGGGCCCAGCTTGCGGGCCGCTTCCTGGGGGCCGAGCTTCAGGACGTCCGGCACGTGGCAGGTGATGCAGCGCTCCACCTGGTAGTTGCCGTTGACCTTGACCTTGGGAAACAGCTGGTAGACCTGCGGACCGGGATAGGCCACCCCCTCGCTGGCGAAGTATCGCTGTTGATACTGCCCGTACGGCCGATTGAGCACGCCGTCCTGGTAGAGGGCGAAGGCCAGCAGGAGGACGAACGCGACGCTGGTCCCCAGGAACCACTTCCCGAGCATCGATTTACCCGCTCCCCAGGACCAGGCCCCAGTTCCAGGTCCAGGCCTCGCCCCGGAAGAAGGTCCCGATCAGCACCAGCGCCACCGCGATCAGCATGTACAGCGTGAACAGGATGATTGCCACCTTGCGTTCGGCCGGCCGCCGGCTCGGATTGCGATCCAGGTAGGGCAGCAGGATCATGAGCACGATCACGAACGTCGGAAAGGCCACGCCCGCCATCAGGGGTGGGAAGCGGGAGAGCAGCTCCTGCAGGCCGAGGAAGTACCAGGGCGCCTTGGAGGGATTGGGCGTCATGCCCGGGTTGGCCCGATTCAGCAGGGGCGCATCTAGCCAGATGGAGACAATCAGCAGGAACACGGTCATCGCCACCGAGGCGATGAACTCCTTGAAGACAAACTCCGGGAAGGACACGATCATCTCGTCCTGGCTGTCGTCCCGGACCGCCAGCGGCGTCTCCGCCCGCTGCAGCCGCCGCCGGGCCTCGATCCGCTCGCGGGCTTCGGTGGCCATGCGCCGCTAGTGTCCCGAGTCCGAGGTTCGTTGAGAAAGTCGACGAACTTCCAATGGACTTCTGACTCGGGACACTAGAGACCGCCCGAGAAGCCGTCCTTGCGGACGCGCCAGAAGTGCACAACCATCAATAAGAACGCGACCAGCGGCAGCCCGACCACGTGGGCCACGTAGAAGCGGAGCAGGGCGTTGGCGCCGACCACTTTGCCGCCCAGCATAAGGTACCGCGTATAGGGGCCAGCGATGGGCGCGTAGCGGGCCATGTTGGTGCCGACCGTGATGGCCCAGATGGACAGCTGGTCCCAGGGCAGCAAGTAGCCGGTGAAGCTCAGCAGCAGCGTGATCAGGAGCAGCGTGGTCCCGATGGCCCAGTTGAACTCGCGCGGCTTCTTGTAGGCCCCGGTGTAGAACACGCGAGCCACGTGCAGCCAGACCGTGATCACCATGGCGTGCGCCGCCCAGCGGTGCATGTTCCGGATCACGCCGCCGAACGTAACCACGAACTTCAGGTCGTACATGTCCTGGTACGCGTGCTCGACCGAGGGTACGTAATAAAACATCAAGTACAGGCCGGTCACGGTCAGCACGATGAAGAGGAAGAACGACAGCCCACCCAGGCAGAGCGTGTAGGACATCCGAATCCAGGAGCGCCGAACCCGGACCGGGTGGATGTGCAGGAAGAAATTCGTGAGGGCGGTGCGGGCGGCGATCTTATCGGTGAGGGGCAGGCCATGGCGGAAAAGGCCCTGGACCATCTGGGCCATGACCGAATAGAGCTCATCCCACGCGGCGCCGAGCACTTTCATTCCTTTGCTTCTCCTCGCTGAGGGTTCACGCTTTGAGCCGGAAGTTGCGGTCCACCACGACGGACCGGTCGATCAGGAGCCGGCCGTCTCGGCCCAGCTCAACGCTGACGCGGTCCATCGGGCGGGGCGCGGGCCCGAAGAAGTTGATGGCGTCCCGGAAGTAGCGGCTGCCGTGGCATGGGCACTTGAATCCGGGGAGGATGGGATTGGCCTTGTTGGCCACCTGCCGGGTGTCCGGATCGCGGATGCCGCTGATCCCCTGGGTGACCAGGTCGGAGGTTACGTCGCTGAAGTAGCGCGGCGTGCACCCCAGGTGGGTGCAGATCAAGCTGATGGCATAGAAGCCGTTGGGGTCTCGATTGATGACGACCCGTTTATCCGTCAGCACGGTGGTCGACCCCAGAGCGTAGTCGGTCGGCAGTCCGGCCTTGAAGGCGGCCGGGTCCTCGTACAGCACATTGGGGTTGAGAAAGCCGCCCGACCCATCCACCCCGTTCTTGCCCACCGGCGGTGGCCCCAGGCTTTCCCACAGCGCGATGGCGCTACCGACGGTAAAGGCCCCCCAGCCGGCGATGGAGAAAAAGCTGCGCCGGGACATTTCCCGGCTGTCCTCGATCAGGCGCTTGATGTCCTGCATCAGACGAAGGGGTTATGCGCGTTGGGCGTCAATACCGTGGCGAAGATGATGGTCGATGCCATGATGATAAGGAAGAGAAAGGCGACGAGCAGGCATCCGAAATCCGCCTTGATGGCCTCCAGCGCGCCGCGCACCGCACGAGAATAGCAGAGCGCACAGCCGAGTCTATATCAGGCCCTCACCCGACATGAGCGGGGCTCGGTCGGGGTCAGCTGGCCGCCGCGATCCGCCTCGCCCGGGCGCGCCTCGCCGGCGCGGCCAGCAGCTGGGCGCGCTTGCGCACGTACTCCTGGACCAGGGAGATGACGGTGGCGTGGCTCCAGGTCAAGGGCGAGACCGAGATCGGCGCCCCGGAGTAGGGGTCGAGCTGTTCCGGGAGCACCCCGCTGGGCAGGGCCGCTGCCGCCACCCAATCCAGGATCCGGGCCGCCGCCTCCAGCTCGGTCAGGGTCTTCGCCCGCGCCACCAGCCACTGCGCGTACCACATGGTGCAGATGAACCAGGGGTTGCCGGGGACCTTTTCGATGTCCTGGCTGAGCTTCCAGTAGTAGTCGTCCTCGTAGCGGGCGATGCCGCCCACGGGGGTCTGGCACCACAACCGCCCGTAGACGGCTTCCATGGTGGACGCGATCTTGGGATCGTCGGCGGCGAACATGCCAAAGTAGAACAGGCCGTAGAGACTGCTGTCGATGGTCAGGTCCTTTTCCACGGACCCGTTCTCGCCCAGCACGATGCGTCGCAGGAAGCGGTTGCGTTCGGGATCGAACAGGTACCGCTCGGTGGCCTCCTTCATCGCCCCGGCAACCTCCCGGTAGCGATTCTCGAGGGCCGTTTCCCCATACAGGGCGGCGAAGTTGGCCGCGGCCTGCAGCCCGGCCCAGACCGCCGCCACCGTGAAGCTCATGATGCCGCGCCGTTCCTCCCAGAGGTCGTAGCTGGCGTCGGGTAAGCCGGTGTGCGGGTCCCGGTAGCGGGCCAGGAACTCGGCCGACCGCACGATCAGCCCCCGATAGTACGTCTTGACGAACTCGAAATCGCGGTGCACGTCGTAGTGATGCCAGAGCGCGAAGAGCACCACCCCGGTTTCATCCTCCTGGATCGGGTACTGGGGATTACCGGCGCGGTCGATCCAGGGATGCCAGCTGCTGCCGGGCTCGCCGGCCGGGGTGTACTTGTGCAGGAAGAAACCCTCCGGGGTCACGATGCGGGCGCAGAGGTCGATGAAGCGCCGGGAGACCTCCAGGTAGCGGGCCTGGTCCATGGCGTAGGCGACCAGCGCCCCGTCGCGGGGCCACATGTAGCTGTAGTGGTCGCGCGCGTCCTTGACGATGTCGGAGTCGTTGGCGGCCACAATGGCGCCCCCGTTATCCACCTGGGTGCGCACGATCAGCAGGCTGCGCCGGTAGAGGTCCGCCACCTGCGAGCTCAGGTTGGCGAAATCGCGCTCTTCCTTGTTCACCCACGCCGGCCAGTAGGAGCGCGTCCGCTCCAGGAAGAACTCCGGCCCGCGCTGCACGACCATTTCGGCCAGCGCCTGGAGCGCCGTGAAATCCTGGGCGGCCAGCAACCAGTGGTACATCACCGCCGTCCCGCCGGCCGGGATAGTGCCCAGGTGGGCGGCGGCCGTCATGTCCACCGATCCCTGCTCGATGGCGTTGTTCCCGAGCTCGCCATCCTCGGCATCGCGCCAGGTCCCCTGGGCGCCGCCGACGTCCTTCTTGCCGCAGGCGAAGCGGTCCAGCCCGGTGCGGTCGCCGACCTTCTGCGAGACGGCGAAGTAGCGCTGGCCTTTGTAGGCGACCAGCGCCCGGATGGCCGGGTAGTACATCGCCGTGTCGCCGACGCCGATGCCGTAGATCGTCCAGGGGTAGTGAAAGAACAGGCGGACCTCCCGCTCCGGGCCGAGGTTATCGACCCGGACGCGGCGGATGAAGAGGTCGCGGCCGAGATCCACGGCGTCGTTGAAGGTGACGCCAATCTTGAGCTGGGGGTGCTGCAGCCGGACCTCGGTGACCAGCGTGTCCTGCGCGTACCGGAGCTCGCGGCTCCAGGCCGCGTCGTCCAGCCAGACGAAGGCATCACCCGCCCACACCCCAAAGCGGCAGGCGTCGCCGGACGTGTGGTTCTCCTGGCCGACCCGCGGGTAATAGATGTCCCGCAGTTGATAGGCGCGGTCGAAGTTGATCAGGAGCGTGCCATTCCCAATGGGCAGGTCCCGCGGCACGCGTACACCATACACGCTGCCGCGGGCACGATAAGTGGGACGCCGTCACAAAAGTTAGGATCAAGTAGATGACCAAAACTCAAGGGCGCTCCGATGTGCTCACCGTGTCGTCCCGCCACCGGACCGATGCCATCGATATCACCGAACTGGTGCAGGAGCGGGTGACCGAGGCCGGCGTCGGCGACGGCCTGTGCACGGTCTACGTGGCGCACACCACGGCGGGCGTTTTCATCAATGAGAATGCGGACCCGGATGTGCCGCACGACCTGCTCGCCACGCTGGATCATCTGGTGCCCTGGGAACGGAACTACCGGCACGCCGAGGGCAACGCCGCCGCCCATATCAAGGCCAGCCTGATCGGGACGTCGCAGTCCATCCCGGTGCGCGCCAATCGGCTCGAGCTCGGGCGCTGGCAGGGGATCTTCTTCGCCGAGTTCGACGGCCCGCGAGAGCGCCAGGTTCACGTGAGCGTGATCGGCCGCTAAGAACGGAAGTCGGTCATATCAGGGCGCAGCGGCACCCGGTCGTCCACTTCCCAACAATGGGCAGCCTCGAGCTCCTGCTTGGAGAGCTGCCCGTTCACGTCGGACATCATCGGCGAAGTGGGCGGCCCGAGTGCCCGAAGACCGGGCATCTACCCCCATCTGCAATCGCCGCGGCGAAGGTGTTTCGAATCTGTCGCGGGGCGTAACTACGGCGGTTTGGCCGGTATATACTATTGGACTCTCGGGGCGGGAAGTCGGCGCGAGGCCCTTCATGCAGAGCAGCATCAAATCCGTTGGTACCTATGTGCCGGACGGCGTCCTGACCAATTTCGACCTCGAGAA
>VBID01000063.1 GCA_005880615.1 Chloroflexota bacterium | reverse complement strand
ACAGGCGCACCAGGCGATCAACCTCCTCGTGCAACGAAGCAAAGATCTCCGGACCGGGAGCAATGACAGCGTCGCGCAGGGCTTCGAGGTAGCCCTGGAGGTTCGTGAGTGGCGTGCGCAACTCGTGGGCCGCATTGATGATGAACTCGCGACGCAGGCGCTCCTGTTCCTCCAGGCTCTCTGCCATCTGGTTGAAGGAGTCAGCCAGCGAGATGGCTTCCTCCGGCCCCTGACGAGGGGCGCGGGCGTGATACTCCCCCTGGGCGATTCGCCGTGACGTTCGCCCGATCCGCTCGAGTGGTCGCGACAGATGACGGGCTAGCAGAGCAGATAGGGCGAGGCTGAGGGCTGCCGCCAGCACCAATACAGCGAGGAAGACGGCGCCCACCGTCTGGTCGAACATGTCTTTCGCCGCCGCAGCGGTGGCACCGTGCGCCTCTATCAGATGCTGGAAGAGCGATTGACTGACGACCAGAACGCCGACGGCGATGACCAGAACCGCGGCTGAGGTGACCACCAGCGACGCGATCGCGATTCGAACGGCGAGGGTGCCGGTGAGCCGGCGCCGAATCATGCCGTCACCGGCCGGATGACCCGATAGCCGGCGCTGCGAACGGTGGCGATATAGCGCGGTCGCTCTGGGTCGTCGTTGAGTTTCTCTCGCAGACGGCCAATGTGAACGTCGATGGTTCGGTCAAGCGTGTCGCCCGCGGCATGGCCGTACATTGCGTCGAGGAGGACATCCCGAGAGAGAACACGGCCCTCTGCCCGCACGAGCGCGACAAGTAGACGGAACTCGGCGGGAGTCACCGGCAGCAGCTTCCCGGCCCGAAGGACTTCGTGCCGGTCGAGGTCGATGGCCAGGTCTAGGAATTCCAGCTGCCGCTGTTCGCGGGGTGCCTGCCGAGTGGTCCCGTCGGCGCGGCGCAGGATGGCCTTGACGCGCACCACAAGCTCGGCGGGAGAAAACGGCTTGGGGAGGTAATCGTCAGCGCCCTCGTTCATTCCGTACACGCGGTCGGCTGCAGACCCGCGCGCCGAGAGGATCAGGACTGGCACGTCCGTGTCCTCGCGCAGGATCCGGAGTAGGGCAAATCCATCGAGCTCTGGGAGCATCAGGTCCAGGACCACCAGGCGGGGCTGTTGCTGCCGGAAGACCTCAAGCGCCGCCCGGCCGTTGGCTGCCTTCACCACGGCAAAGCCTTCTCGTTCGAGGTAGGTCCGGACCAGGTTGACGATCTTCGTGTCGTCGTCTACCACCAGGATTGAAGCGCCCATCGTCCCTTCGAGCCTAGCCCGACTTCATGACATTCATATGAAGGATGACTGGATTTTCGTTTGTGAAGCTCGCATGACGGTCCGTTATGTGCTCGTCATACACCCCTGCCAGCATGGCTGCCATACCAACTCGAGGAGGTCAACCATGAAACGACTGATCGCCAGCTCGATCCTTGGGGGCGCTCTGCTTCTCGGCACCGCCCTCTCGGCGTTCGCCGACAGCTCGAACGCGGCGGTGGGGTTCGGCACCCTCTTCTACAACGGGGGAACCATTCACACCGTCATTCCTCCGGCTGCCTTCCCGAACAGCGGCACGGACCCGTTCTACAAGGTGACCAACGGGGCCGCCGGCCAGCTTGGGATCGCTGGGGTTGCACCTGGGACTGCTGGCTATCACGGAGGCGCCTGGGCAGTCAACCTCGTCACCTTCAATGACGGAGTCGCGCCCTACTTACTCGCTGGCGCTACGGCGGTTCAAACGGCAGCCGCAGCCGGCGACGTGACGGTGACCCGGGTCCCGGCCGCAGATTTCCGCTGCCCCGTCCAGCCATAGGCGGCCGGCGATCTCAAATAGAGGAGAAGAGCGTGAATAGGTTATTCGGACTGGCCGAGCGGATCGCGGGCCCGCTCCTGTGGATCAGCCTCGGTCTGGTCCTGCTCTGGATTGGGGGGCTGAAATTTGCCGATCCTTAGCCCGGTGGTCGGGTTGCTGCATGCGTCGCTTCCGTTCCTGGCCTTCAAGGGATTCGTGTACGCGCTCGGCGCGCTGGAAATCGCGGCCAGCATCTTGCTGTTCGCCGGCATCGAACCCTGGCATGGGTCATCTTCGGCACCGGCTGCATGTCTTCCGGTCTGGAAATGGGAAGCCAGACCTGGGAGGCAAGCCGTTTTCTGGAACCGACACTCAAGGGCGGGGTCCAATGGAAACAAAGAAACCGAGGAAAACTAGAGTCCGGCGGGGAGCGCTGGCGGCGGTGGCGACGACGGCAATGCTCGGCGTCTTTAGCAGCGCAGGCCTTGCTCTCACGGACGCCACGGCGCAGTCAGGAGGCGTGTGGACGATGATCTCCAGCCCTAACCAGGGCACGAGCAACAATCAACTTCTCGGCGTCGCCCCCATCTCCTCGAGCGACCTGTGGTCCGTTGGATACTACAACGCCGGCCTCACTGCGAACAGCTTGCGCACCCTGGCAGAACACTGGGACGGTAGCGGCTGGAGCGTTGTCTCCACTCCCAACGTCGCGACGGGCGCTGCGGACTACAACTGGCTGCGGGGAATCGCAGCCGTCTCCTCGGACAACGTCTGGGCGGTGGGCTACTCGGGCAATGCCAATGTCCTTGGCGACCAGAGTCTGATCGAGCACTGGGACGGGACGCAGTGGAAGATCGTGTCCAGTCCGAACCGCTACACGAGCCAGCACCTGTATGGCATCGCGGCCGTGTCTGCTAGCGACATCTGGGCCGTGGGCCAGTACTTCAACTACAACCCGTCCAGCTACGGAGCCCTAATCGCTCATTGGAATGGCACGACTTGGAAGAAGGTCTCTAATCCGGGCACTTACCCCCTCTATGGAGTCACCGCCCTTGCTGGCAACAACGTTTGGGCCGTCGGCGGCTCGCAGCTCCTGCACTGGGATGGCACCGCCTGGAGTGTTGTCCCGAGCCCACAGCCGCCCTGCTGTGGAAACGGCTACGATCTCCGCGCCGTGGCCGCGGTCTCGGCCAGCAACATCTGGGCTGTCGGTTATGCGCAGATTGCATCGGGCGAGGGCTACATCTATGGTCCCCTGATCGAGCACTGGGACGGCTCGTCGTGGCAGCTTGGCGGGTCTGCCGGCGGTGACAGCCTCTATGGGGTAACCGCGCTCTCCGCCACCGGCGTCTGGGCCGTGGGTGTTAGTGGAGGGCTGAGCTTTGTCGAAAAGTGGGACGGGACGCAGTGGACGCGGCAGTCAAGCCCGAATGTGGGGACCTCAAACAACACGTTCGAGGCAGCCACGGCCGTCCCGAGCACCGGTGATGTCTGGGCCGTAGGGGAGTACTACCAACCCACCTCGTCGTACCAGTATCTGTCTCAGACGCTCGTGGAGCGGTGCCAGGCGTGCTAGCCATCGCGGGCCCGCTCCTCCGGATCAGCGTCGTCCTAATGTGCAACGGGCGGGGACTGCACCGGCGCCCGCGCGCTGGATCGGCGGAGGCTGTTTACCGCTAAGGTAAAACGAATCGCCAAGGGAACCAAGGATTATGGCCAACTTTGACCTGTCGATCCAGCCATCGCGGTGAACCTACCGCACGGCGAACCCGGCGATTCGGTGCGGGGCCAACGATCTTAGATTTCTTGGTTGCACCTGTCCAGATGATGGTCGACATCAAGCCGCGCTTGACGGCAACGTTGACGCCAACGCGGCCGACGCGATGGACCGGGTCTGGTACCACCATTCTTACCACCATTTGCCAGTCGCTGAGCGTCGTCGCCGGTCGTCAGCGGTGGCCGCGAATCGAATACGGAACAGGCTCAGGTCAGCGTTCCGAATACGAAGCGGCAGAGGTCTGCAAAACCTCCACCGCGGGTTCGAGTCCCGCACTCGCCTCCAGCTTTTCGAATAGGGATCTTGGTCGCGGCAAGTTCTCTCAGCGGGATACAACAACATTCTTACCACCATTTTGACCACTAGGCCGACCGCCGAGCTGTGGATGGTGCCGGCCGTCTGGCCGCACGCCCCCGTGGGCCAAGCCGAGATCCCGAGCAATCGCCTAGATACGCATCAGCAGAGCTGGCGGATGATCGTACCCGTGCCTGGATGTCCCGGGTTCGGTCCATAACCTGAATTCGTCTTGACCAGCACAATGTGGACGACGTCGCCGCTGATCACTGCACCCTTCTTGGTGATGTGGCTCGACACGATCACCAGCATCATGCCCGGGACCGTCTTCGGCGGGCTTGGACTGTTGCCCGGGCGCGTCGTCCAGGTCTGCCCGCACCAAGGCGAGGCGTTACCGTTCTCGAAGCCCTTGAAGGCGGCCGGGGCCAGTCCGGTGCTCAAGTGATCTTGCTTCCACCACTGGGCGCCCCACCAGTAGATGTGAGCGCCGCTGCTGTCCACCATGTCACTGATGACGAAAGCGCCCCCACCCGCCGACGCATACGGCAGCCAGGTCACCGTCACGCTGTTGGAGGTGATCGTGCCGACCACATTGGTGACCGTGGCGTGGAACGTGTCCGTGCCCACCAGTTGGCTGCTGTAGCTGAAGCTGGCCACACCGCTGGCGTTGGTGACGCCGTTTCCCGTGCGACCGGCGTTCGGTCCGGAGAGCGCCAGGAAGTCGGCGGCGACGTTGGACAACGCCTGGCCACAGCTGTTGGTGAAGAGGGCGTTGATGACCGCGGTGGTGCCGACACCGTGTGTTTGCGCGGCGGGCGCCAGGCTAAGCAGCGAACCCTTGCAGGGGGCGTGGCCTATCGCGGTCCACTGGGTTGATTCGTTACCCATGCAAGCTCCGTCGGCGCCGCCGGTGTTGAGGACCTGGCCCGAGTCGGTGTAGCTCATCGTCTGGCCGTTGATAGTCACGTCAACCGTCGGCAGGATGCCGTCCGGCGTGCAGACCAGCGAATAGTCTGAGCCACCCGGTCCGACGTCAGAAGTGTCCATGTGCACGGGTCCTGGGCAGCCGGTCTTGGTACCGGTGGGAAGCTCCGTGACGATCAGATCCGCTCCGGGGGCCAGGATGGCCGGCGCCCATCCGCCGTATGTGCAAGTGTCGACGTGCACCGCGATGGCGTCGACGGTGACTGTTGATCCACTGTTGTTCGAGACTCGCACCGCGCCCGCGTCGTAGGTGCAGTCAGTCGGCTTGCAGCCCTCAAACGTAGTCTGGGGTGATCCGTACCAGGGGGTTGGGAACGTGGTCGGGTCGGCGCGGAGGAAGTCGGCATAGCCGACGAAGACATTGATGCCCGACGTGGCTGCCGCGGGCAGGGCGGTCGAGATTGCGGTGGCGATGGTCAGGATTCCAAGGCTGGCGACGGCCGCCAGTTTCGATCGACCGCTCCGGTGACGCACGGGCTCTTCCACCGCCCCTCCTCGCCCATTCGAGGGCAATGTCCCTTGTAATGCAACGCGGCAAGGGGGCCCAGCTTGTCTCCGCCTCTACACGGGTCAACCACGAGCTGTCATCGCGCCGTCACGCAGGTGTCGCGACCGTAGGCCTCGCTCAGGGCAGTTCAGTACGTGCCAGTTCACAATGGTTCCTCGAACCAGATCATGGTTTGGGACCTGGTTCGGCCCGCGCTCGACGGCTGATGCGGCCGTTCGGGATCAGAAATTGGTGGTCGCCAGAACTCAATCGAGCCGATCTCGGCCCCGCGACCCGGCAGACGCCCCGGTACAATGATGCAATGGCGCGCGTATCACCTGAGGACTACCCGGACCCCATCGTCGACTCCCCGCTCGCCCATAAGGCAGGACAAGCCCGGGCGATCCTGGCGGGTGGGTGTTTCTGGTGTGTGGAGGCCGTCTACAAAAACCTCGACGGGGTCTCCTCGGTGAAATCCGGCTATGCGGGGGGCTCGGCCGACACCGCCGACTACGAGACAGTCTCGACCGGGACCACGAACCACGCCGAGGCCGTGGAGGTGCTCTATGACCCGAGCCGGATCAGCTACGGCCAGATCCTCAAGGTATTTTTCTCCATCGCCCACGACCCGACGCAGTTGAACCGCCAGGGGCCCGACACCGGCCGGCAGTACCGCTCGGCGATCTTCTACGGCGATGACGAGCAAAAGCGCGTAGCCGAAGCATACATCGACCAATTGAACAACGCCCAGGTCTTCGACGGGCCGATCGTCACCGAGGTCGGGCCGCTGGAGGCCTTCTTCGAAGCCGAGACCTATCACCAGGACTACGCGGCTCGGAATCCATCGAACCCCTATATCGTTGTCAACGCGCAGCCCAAGGTTCGAAAGCTGCGCTCCTACCAGGCATCCAGGGAAAAGGTCCGCAACCGCTAGGCGTCCTCGTCCACCAGCAGGCTCAGGCTAGACATAGAAGAGCACCACGAAGAGGAGCAGCAGGGTCAGGACGACTGTGACCACGTCGCTCAGGGCGTAGCGTCGGAAGAAGACGTAACTGCGCATACCAGATCGTGGCGACCAGCGCAAACGTGACCGCGACGACGGGGAGGCCGCGCAACTGCTGGAGCAGCTCGTCGAACCTATTGGGGACGGCCAGCGAGACCACCAGCAGCGTGATGGCGAAGCCAAACGCCGTGTCGCTGAACCCCTCCAGCCGTGATACCGACTCACTCCGGTTGCGGAAGCGGGGCAGTGCGTCACCAGGCCACGGCCAGAAGTCTACCCGCTGAAGTTTCTGTTCGGTATCGCCTTCGGGGTTGGGGGAATGTCGCTCAACGAGCGGGATGTGCCTTTCCTGTTCCTCATCTGCGGCATCGGCTTCGCCAGCGTAAGCCTTGTCCTGGCGCTGCTCTACACTCACGCCTACCGAAAGCGCGAGGAGTTGGGCTTGAACGACTGGGAGCGCCTGGTGACCCGTCTTTCAATCGCCGACAACCTTGCCACGATGGCGGTCGGACTCGCCTCAGCAGCCCTCCGCTCAAGTGGTGCCTCCACCTGCCACGGGCGCCGTTGCCGGGTTTGCCTACTTCGCGGTCGCGGTACCCAAGTTCCTGGTCGGCTGGTTGCTGGGCCGCCGAGCCAGGGCGCTGGCCAGATCACCCAGCCTATATCGCGTCCCATGCTGCCGTAGTCACGCCGCGCATCCTGATCACGTCCTACCGAAAGGAAGTCATGTCCGCGAGTCGGCACAAAAAGAGCGGCACCCACCGGGGCGCCGCTCGGGTCAGGGTCTGGGATCAACCCGAGCGCGGTTAGGCGCTGAGTTGAACTCGATTCGCGCGCGGCCCCTTCGGGCTGGGCTCGATCTCGAACGAAACCTTTTCGCCACCTACGAGGGTGTCGAAATCCTGGACGCCGGAGCGGTGGAAGAAGTATTCCTTGCCGTCCTCGGCTGCGATGAAGCCGAAGCCGCGATCCGGCACCAGCTTCTTGATGGTTCCTGCAGTCATTTGGTGTCTCCTCCTTCTCGAACAAGCTTCCTGACGCGACGGGCCTGTCCGACTGGGAGCCACCGCGAGGTGCCATCCGAAGATGACTGCAACCATCATACCCTATAACGTCGGCATCTGAAACATTGGCCTTTCTGGGCCGGTTGGCGGCAAAACGCAGGTGGATCCCCGCTAGGCTCCAAATAGGCGCATACTGCGCCTACGAGACCGACGGCCCGGGGCCTCCTGGTCAACCAGGGCCCTACGCGGGATAGATGTCCTGAACCGTCGGTTTCTCCGGGTCTTGGGGCCAGTCGGCGCAACATGAAGCCAGCAGAGGGCTCCAAAGGGTCATAGCTACGGTGCAGAAGTCGAGATCGACACTGCATGCGCTCGCTTCCGTGCTTCGGCCGGCACCTGACTCGGATGCCCTCGTCATCCTTGGCCGGCTCCTGGATTCGCTCCCCATCGGCTTCCATGTCACCGAGTGCGGTGGCGGGTTCCACGTCATCTATGCCAACCGGGTGTGGGAACGCTGGCTCGCCCCCGAAAAGCTGCCGGTCGCCGGCAAGACGCTCGGAGAACTTTTTCCGAGCGCCGAGGCGGCCGGCGTCCTCCAGCTCATGCGCGAGGTCTGCCGGACTGGCCGGCCCAAACACCTGAAGGGCTTTGAGTTCCGCGAACTCGGCATTGTCGCGCGGGGCAAACCCGGCGAGACGAGCCAGTGGGATTGGGAGATCTATCCGTTGAGCAGCAAGACCGGCGTGACCCATTTGCTCAACGTGATCATGGACGTCAGTGGGACTCGTCCGAAGCGAGATGGGGTGTCGGCGGAGGAGCGGCAGGCGGTGAACCGTCGCCGCGAAGAGGCCGACGGGGTGCTGCGCATTTTCGGCCTGGCTCCCGAGATGCAGGACGACAAGGAGGCCCGGCGCGAGCGCGAATAGAAGAGGCGACCGCACCTTCGCGGTCGAAGGTCAGCGGCCGCCCTTCAGTCGGATCGGTTAGACGCTTGAGGCTACGGGCGCGAGGATCTCGGTGGCGTAAATTTCGAAGATCTCGATCTTCGTGTCTTTGCCGCCTAGCTTCTGGATGGTCTCCGTGCGGAGTCCACTGATCGATGCCTCGCTCTTCTGCAGGTCCATCTCGGTGTCCCACACGGACCCGCCGAACGTCCTGCCCGTCTGTCGGTTGACGAAGAAGAGGGCCGTCCGGGCGCCGGGCTGCTTCTCGATCACCGGCACGATCTTCTGCATGAAGTTGGAGACGGCCTCGGAGACGCGGGTCGGATCGCCATTGACGGTCGTGACGCGGGCCCAGACGCCCGACTTCGCTGGCTTGAACCGCTGGAGCGCCGCGACCTCGCACTCGTCCTCCTCGACGATGTTCCCCCCGGTCATGTCCAGGACTCGAAGCGCCTCCGGGCGCACCTGACCACGAGCCGCTTTCATCGTCGTCTCAGATTCCCAGTAGGAAACGCTCAGAGCGTCACCGGTCTTCCGGTTTCCGGTGAGCGTGGCGCCCGTGAAGCCGGGTTGCTTCTTAAGCAGAGGCAGGATGCCCTGCGTCCACTGCTTGATGGCTTCGTCCACCTTGTTTGGATCCCCCTTGAGTCGTACGACGCGAACGTAGCCGTTGGCCTGATTCCGCTCTGCTGACATCCGATGTCCTCCTCGTCCGACAACCTTCGGGAAGTCGTGACTGGTTGAGCGATCGACCTGGAAGGACCAAGCTCAGGCGCACACCTGAGGAAGGGAGGGACGTCAAAGCGTCCCGACGATGCCTTGATCTTCTCTCTACCCATTCTGGAGCGTGTTCAAACCTGGCGTCAATAGACTGCGCATAGGCATGCGGTACCTGGTGCTCGCCACTGACTACGACGGGACCCTGGCCACCGATGGGCTGGTAAGCCAGGAGGCGGTTCTGGCCCTGGAGCGCTTGCGCGCCTCCGGCCGCCGGCTGATCCTTGTCACCGGGCGTGAGGTCCCGGACCTGTTGCGCGTCCTCGGCCCCATGGATCTCCTCTTCGACTGCATCGTCGCTGAGAATGGGGCTGTCGTCTATTGGCCGGCGAGCCACGACACGAAAATCCTGTCGGAACGTCCCCCGGACCAATTCGTCCGGGCCCTCCGGGAGAGGCGTGTCGAGCCTCTCTCGGTGGGTGCGGTGGTAGTGGCCACGTCGACCTCGAACGACACCACGGTCCTGGAGGTGATTGAGGATCTCGGCCTCGAGCTCCAGCTCATTTTCAACAAGGGGTCGCTGATGGTCCTGCCGTCGGGGGTCAACAAAGCCACCGGCCTGGCCGCGGCCCTGGCGGGCATGGGGGTGTCCCCACACAGTGTGGTTGGGATCGGCGACGCGGAGAACGATCAGGCCTTGCTCAGCTTTTGCGGGTTCGGGGTGGCTGTCGCGAATGCCGTTCCGTTCCTCAGGGAGCGAGCCGATTTGGTCACCCAGGCAGCGGATGGCGCGGGGGTCGCAGAGCTCGCCGCCAGGCTGTTGGCCACCGACCTGGCCGGTCTCGCCCGCCATACCTGATGGCTCCGGATCCAGACAAGCCCCGGGCTGGTCGCGCGTCCGTCGTGAGCGAGCGCGCTAGCTGGTCTCTGCGGGCGACGTGCCAGCCAGGGCTTCCTCCCGCTGGGCGCCGTTGGGCGGAAGCGGCGGGGCGATGACCGGCGCCGTCCGTTCGGGCGGCTTGGGGATGCCGGCGGCGGCGTAGATCTCGTCCCGGTCCAGGGTGTCCTGCTTCAGCACGGCTTCGGCGAGCCGGTCCAGCCGCGGTCGATTCTCGGTCAGCAGGCGCACCGCCTCTTTGTGGCACTCGTCCACGATCCGCCGAACCTCCTCGTCCAGCAGCTTGGCCGTCTCCTCACTGAAATGGGTGGTGGGATCGCCGTCGCCGCCGGGCTGGGTGATGTTGATGGGACCCAGCCGGGGTGACATGCCCCAGCGCACCACCATCGATCGGGCGACCTGGTTCACCTGCTGCAGGTCGGACTCGGCGCCGGTGGTCACCTGGCCGTAGGCCACCTCTTCCGCGGCTCGGCCGCCCAGGGCCGCCGTGATGCGGCCGCGCAGGTAGCTCTCCGGATAGTTGTAGCGATCGTCAATCGGCTGGCTGTAGGTTGAACCCAGGGACAGTCCGCGGGGCA
>VBID01000025.1 GCA_005880615.1 Chloroflexota bacterium | reverse complement strand
CTTCGGCTCGGCACGCCCCGCATCCCAATCTGCATCATCCGTTCGGTGGACCCGGGCCCAGTCTTTCTCGCAGCAGGGCGTTCACCCGCTCGGGGTTGGCGCGACCCTTCGACAGCTTCATCACCTGGCCGACCAGGAAGCCAAGCGCTTGCGGCTTGCCGCCCTTGAAGTCCTGCGACGACTTTGCATTTTCCGCGATCACCTGGTCGACCCAGGCGCCCAGCTGGTCCTCGCCGGTGACCTGGCTCAATCCCTGCTCGGCGACCAGGTCCTGGGGCGCCTTCCCGGACGCCACCGCCTGCCCCAGCAGGTCCTTGCCCATCTTGCCGCTGATGGTGCCCGAGTCGATCAAGCGGATGAGCTGCGCGAGGTGGGCCGGAGACAGGGGCGCTCCGGCCGTATCCCAGGCCTCGGTACCCCGGATCCGGCTCAGGTCGCCCAGGATCCAGTTGGCGACGGCCTTGGGGGGAGCGCCCCCGTCGGCCCTGACCGCCTGCTCGAAGAAGTCGGCAACGGTTTTCGAGGACGTCAACAACGTGGCGTCGTAGATGGAGAGCTCGAACTGGCTGACGAAACGGGCGCGCCGTGCCGCCGGCAGCTCGGGGAGGGTCCGCCGGATTTCCTCGACCCATCCCCGGGTCACGACCAGCGGCGGCAGATCGGGCTCGGGGAAATAGCGATAGTCGTGCGCGTACTCCTTGCTCCGCTGCGACACCGTGACGCCCTTGGGATCGTTCCAGCCGCGTGTCTCCTGGACGAGCGCGCCACCGCTCTCGAGGACCTGGACCTGGCGCTCGATCTCAAACTCGATCGCCCGGTGCACCGAGCGGAACGAGTTCATGTTCTTGATCTCCACCTTGGTGCCGTAGGTGGTCGAGCCCTCGGGCCGGATTGACACGTTGGCGTCGCAGCGCAGCTGCCCCGACTCCATGTCGCCGTTGTTGATGCCGGCGTATTGCAGGATCGCTCGCAAGCGGGTGAAGTACTCGCGGGCCTCATCCGCGCTGCGCAGGTCTGGCTCGCCGACGATCTCCATCAGCGGCACCCCGGCGCGGTTCAGGTTGACCAGCGACGACTGGGCCCGGTGGATCTCGCCCGCGTGCAGCAGCTTGCCGGTGTCCTCCTCCAGGTGGACCCTCGTGATGCCACACCGGCGGGGCTCACCGTTGACTTCGAACTCCAGCCGGCCATTCCGGCTGAGCGGGAGATCGTACTGCGAGATCTGGTAGCCCTTGGGGAGATCGGGATAGAAGTAGTTCTTGCGGTCGAACTTGGTGAACTCCGGAATTTCACAGTTGAGCGCCAGCGCGGTGCGAATGGTGGCTTCGACGGCCTTGCGGTTGATGACCGGCAGCGAACCCGGGAGGGCGAGGCAGACCGGGCAGGTGTTGGCGTTGGGTGGGGCCGTCAGGTAGTCCGTCGAGCAGCCGCAGAACATCTTGCTGTGGGTGAGGATCTGGGCATGCACCTCGAGCCCGATCACGGCCTGGTATCGCGTGGCGATGGCCATCAGGCCCCGACGGAGACCAGCGGGGCGCGCCGGCGATGAAACTCGGTGGCGGCCTCGAACGCGTAGGCGACGCGCAGCATCAGGTCCTCGCGAAATCCGGGGGCGATCACCTGCAAGCCGATCGGTAGCCCGTTGGCCAGGCCGCAGGGGATCGAGATGCCACACACGTTGCCCAGGTTGCCGGGCAGGGTCAGGACGTCGTTCAGGTACATGGCCAGCGGATCCTGGGTCTTGGCGCCCAACGGGAAAGCCACGGTAGGTGACGTAGCGCTGATCAGCACGTCCACTTTCTTGAAGGCCCTGGCGAAGTCCTCGACCACCAGGGTCCGCACCTTCTGCGCCTTCAGGTAATAGGCGTCGTAGTATCCCGAGCTCAGGGCGTAGGTCCCCAGCATGATCCGGCGCTTGACCTCATTGCCGAAGCCATCCTGGCGGGTGGCCTGGTACTCCTCGATCAGGTTTCGGCCGCGCCCGGCCTGGCGGCCGTAGCGGATCCCGTCGTAGCGGGCCAGGTTGGAGCTGGCCTCGGCCGGGGCGATGATGTAGTAGGCGGGCAGCGCGTAGCGCGAATTGGGCAGGCTGACCTCTTCGATGTGCGCCCCCTGCCGCTCGTAGAGGCGGATGGCCGCCCGGATGGCCGCTTCGACCTCGGGTTCCATCCCGTCAACGAAATACTCTTTCGGCACACCCAGCCGGAGGCCCTTGACCCCCTCGGCCAGGTGCTCGAAATAGTCCGGCACCGGGCGCGGCGAGGAGGTCGAGTCCCGGGGATCGTGCCCGGCGATTGCCTGCAGGACGGTGGCCGCGTCGCGCACGTCGAGGGTCATGGGCCCCACCTGGTCGAGTGATGAGGCGAAGGCGATCAGGCCATAGCGGCTGACCCGGCCGTAGGTGGGCTTGACCCCCACGATCCCGGTCAGGGCGGCAGGCTGCCGGATGGATCCACCGGTATCGCTGCCCAACGCGGCAACCGCCTCGCCGGCGGCCACCGCGGCCGCCGAGCCCCCACTCGATCCGCCGGGGACGCGGTCCAGCTGCCACGGATTGTGGACCGGCCAGTAGCCGGAATTTTCGTTGGACGATCCCATGGCGAACTCGTCGCAGTTGGTCTTGCCCAGAAACACCGCCCCGTCGGCCGCCAGCCGCTCCACCACGGTAGCGCTGTAGGGAGGCACGAAGCCCTCCAGGATGCGGGAGCCCGCGGTGGCGGCCACACCATCGATGCACAGCACGTCTTTGATGGCCATCGGGATGCCGGTCAGCGGCCGCAGGTCCCGCTTGGCGCGCAGGCGCTCGTCGGCCGCCCGCGCCTGCCGGTGGGCCAGGTCGCGCGTGACCAGCAGGTAGGCCCTGGTCTTCTCGTCCACGGCGTCGACCTGCGCCAGGATCGCGTCGGTCAGCTCGACCGCCGAGATCTCCCGGTCCACGAGCATCTGGTGCAGCTCGTGGATCGGGCGCCAGAACTGCGTCATTCCTGGATCGCCTTGACTTTGAAGTAGCCGTCCTCGGTGCTGGGCGCATTGCGCAGGACCGCTTCGACCGGCAGACACGGCTGCGGGACGTCGTCGCGCATCACGGTGCGCTCGTCCAGGGGATGCGCAGTGGCCAGGATCTTCGACGTATCGGCGCGGTTCAGCTGGTCGATGTAGGCCAGGATCGACCGCAGCTGGTCGCGATAGCGGGTCACCTCGTCGGCGGTCAGACCGAGCCGGGCCAGCCTCGCGACATGTTCCACTTCCTCGGAGGAGAGGCCGGAATCAGGCGTTGGCAAGGTTCCCATTATCGCCGAACGCCGGCCCCGAGAAAGCCCGAATCGGGCTTGGTTAGACAGCCAGCTTGACCGCGCGAGACCCGTCCGCCGGGAGCGCGCACTTCGGGGCCCGCAACCACGGCCCGAGGTCGCTGCCGGGGACCGGGCGGCTCACATAGAACCCTTGCACGAAGTCACAGCCGAGTTGCGCGAGCTGGTCCCAGGTCTCTGCGTTTTCCACCCCCTCCGCGACCACCCGAATCCCGAGGCTGTGCGCCAGGTCGATCGTGGAACGGACAATGGTGGCGTCGTCGCGGTTGGCCGTCATGTCGGTCACGAACGAGCGGTCGATCTTGATCTCGTCCAGCGCCAGACGCTTTAGGTGCGCCAGGGACGCGTAGCCCGTCCCAAAATCGTCCGCCGCCAACCGGACCCCGAGCGCCTGCAACTGGTGCAACGCCTCGTCCTCGGCGGCGGCCAGCATGCTGCGCTCGGTGATCTCGAAGGTGAGGAGGTCGGGAGGAATTGCCCAGGTCTCGAGCAGCTGGCGGGTGGTGTCTGGGAACTCCGGATCCAGCAGGGTCCGGCCCGACAGGTTAACGGTCACGCCCAGGTCGAGCCCGGCCTTCCGCCACGTCTGTAACTGCGACAGGGCCTCATTCAGGACCCAGAGGGTCAGCGGCTTGATCAGGTCGCTCTGCTCGGCCGCCGGGATGAAGTCGTCCGGCTGGATCAGACCGTGCCTAGGGTGGCCCCAACGGACGAGTGCCTCCGCCCGGAGCGGGCTTCCGGTTTGCAAGTCGACGATGGGCTGGTAGTGGAGAACCAGCTCAAACTGCTCGATCGCTGAGCGCAGCTTCGTGACCAGCGTCAGCGGCCGCATCGCGCTGTCCTGCTCGCCGCTGTAGAGGCTGTAGCCGCTTCGTGCCTGCTTCGCCACGTACATGGCTACGTCGGCCCGGCCCATGAGCGTGCTGGCGTCGTTGCCGTGTTGGGGGTAAATGGCGATGCCGATGCTGGCGCCGACCTCGACCTGCTGCCCGGCAACCGTGAAGGGAGCCTCCAGCGTTTCCAGCAGCTTTTCGGCGATAAGGATGGCGCGGGGCACGTCCGTCGTCCCCGACGGCACGATGGCGAACTCGTCGCCACCCCACCGGGCGACGGTATCGGCCCGCCGAAGAGCCTGCCGCAGCCGGAGCGCGACCTCCTGCAGCAGGCAGTCGCCGGAGGGATGGCCGAACGTATCGTTGACCTGCTTGAAGCGGTCCATGTCCAGCAAGAGGAGCGCTCGCGGCTTCTTCTCGCGCTCGCCGGCCAGGACGGCCTGCTCCAAGCGGTCGCCCAGGAAGGTTCGGTTGGGGAGCCCGGTCAGCAGGTCATAGTGGGCGCGGTACTCGAGGGCTTCGGTCTGAGCCTTGCGCGCCGAGATGTCGCGCAAGGTCGCGATGTGAAGCGATCCGCGCTCCAGCTTGACCCTGCTCAAGAGACACTCCAGAGGAAAGGTGGACCCGTCCGTGCGCCGGCCGACCGTTTCCTGCGGCGCGGACGTTCCATGCTTTCCCGAGGACCGAAGCCAGCGGCCCAGCGAGCCGGTGAATTCGGCCTGCTCGGCGGGGTCGACCAGGATCGAGGCCTGCTTGCCAATGATTTCGTCGGGGGCATAGCCGAACAGCTTCTGCGCCGGGGGGTTGCAGGACTGGACGATCCCCTCGGCATCCAGGGTGATGATGCCGTCCACCACGTTGTCGAGGATGACCCGGATGCGCTCACCACTTTCGCGGAGGGCTTCCTCGGCCCGCCGGCGCTCGATGAACTGCCCGATGTGACTCCCGAGGTTGCCCATGACCCGCAAGGTCGACCGATCGAGGGTTCGCTGCCCTCGGCTGAAGAGCGCCAGCACGCCGGTCACGGTTGAGCCATTCATGGTCGCGAACGCGAACTCACTGTGCAGGCCCGCCCTGGCGGCGGCGGCGGCGCGCGCCGGTTCGGCGTCCGAGACCCCGTCCACAATCGATGCCGGCCTTCCAGTCGCCCAGACACGGCCGAGCAACCCGCTCCCTGGGAGGAACGTGACTTCACTGGAAACGGTTTCGAACTCCTCGAAGCCACGCGAGCCCCGGTGCCAGGCGCACTCCCACCGCAGGACGCCGGCCTCGCCGTCGACGATCCAGAACTCACCCAGGTCGCAGCCCAGGTTCTCACAGATCCCACGGATGACCTGGGGCGCGGCCTGTTCCCAGCTAGCCGCCGTCGCCAGCGGGCGGGTAACGGCATACTCGGCATTCCGCAAGCGATCCGCGTGTTTTCGCTCGCTGACGTCCTGCACAAACCCGACCACGATGGCGCGTCCCGCCACCCGCCACCCGGGCGAGATGGTCAGCTCCACCGGGAATTCGTGGCCGTCGCGATGCTGGGCGGGGATCTCGGTCGTTTTCCCCAGCAGCCGGCCCCCGCCGGTCTGCCGGTACCGGGCGATGCCTCGCTCGTGCGCCCGTCGGAACCGACTCGGGACGATGGTGCGGGCCAGGCTGCGACCAAGGGCTTCCTCGGGCGACCAGCCGAACATCCGCTCGGCCTGGCGGTTCCAGCCCACGATCACCCCCCGGTCGTCCGCGGTGATCACTGCGCTGGGCGACGTGTCGATGATGGTTTTCAGCTCGGCTTGCGACTCGCGTAACCGCGCCACCAGCCGGCGGCGATCCTCCGACTCGCGCCCAGCGAACGCGGACCAGGCGTATAGGGCCAGCACGCCGGTCGCCAGGGCGATGGCCGCCAGCGGGCCGCGCGGCAGCGCCAGGCCGACGAGGAGCACCAGGCTCCCGGTGAGGGTGGCCAGGCCGGCCACAATCCTGCGGCTTTTCACGTCGAACGCACCCGGACGCCAGCGCGCCACGCCGGCGAGTATCAGTCAAGCGCTGTGAAAAACCCGTTAAGAGGGCGTTACGGGCCCGTTACAAATTGTGATACTGACGTGGTGTCCTTCACTGAGAGTGATATGGATGGGCTTGCTGGACCGGCTGACCCCCGATCAGCTCCAGAAACGCGTCTTCCTCCAGGACCGCGACCTTGAGCCGCTGCGCCTTTTCCAGCTTCGACCCGGGGTCGGCACCGACCACCAGGTAGTCGGTCTTCTTGGAGACATTGGAGCTGGGCACGCCCCCCAACTCCCGGATTCGCTCTTCCGCCTCCCCCCGGGTCATCGCCTGGAGCGTCCCGGTCAGGACGAAGGTCTTGCCGGCCAGGGGCCCGGTCGCCTTCTTCGGCTGCTTGATCATGACGCCAGCCTCCAGGATGCGGCTGATCAGCCGGCGCGACTCCGGCCGCTGGAAGAACTCGTGGACGGCGTCCGCCACTATGGCTCCGACCCCGCCCACCGCGATCAGCTCGTCGGTGGTTGCCTCCTGGAGGCGCTCGACGGTTCCGAAGTGCTCGGCCAGGACCCCGGCCATGTGCTCACCCACGTGCGGAATGCCGAGGGCCAGCAGGAATCGGGGCAGGGTCGCCTCCTTGCTGGCTTCGATCCGGTCCAGGAGGTTCTGGGCGGATTTGTCGGCAAACCCTTCCAGCGACAGCAGCTGGGCCTTCGTCAGGTGGTACAGGTCCGATGGGTCCCGGACCATCCCACGGTCGAGCAGCTGGTCGAGCGTGGCGTATCCGAAACCCTCGATGTTCATCGCCGACCGGCTGACGAAGTGGCGCAGGTGCTCCCGCACCTGGGCCGGACAGACCGGGTTGATGCAGCGGGTCACCGCCTCGCCCGGCTCCCGGTGAAGCGGCGTGTGACACTCGGGGCAGCTGGCCGGCATATGCCATGGGCGGCTCCCCTTGGGCCGCTTCTCACGGATCACGCGGACCACTTCCGGGATCACGTCGCCGGCTCGCTGGACGATCACGTAGTCCTTAGGGCGGACGTCCTTGCGGGCGACCTCGTCCTCGTTGTGCAGGGTGGCCCGGCTGACGGTGGTCCCGCTGATGACCACCGGCTGTAGCCAGGCGACCGGGGTCACGGCGCCGGTCCGCCCGACATACACCCGAATCTCTTCCACCTTGGTCTCGGCCTGTTCCGGCGGAAACTTGAAGGCGAGCGCCCATCGCGGACTGCGCGAAACGAAGCCAAGCTCGGCCTGCTGCGCCAGGGAGTTGACCTTGATCACGATCCCGTCCGTTTGATAGTCGAGCGAGCGGCGCTTTTCTTCCCACTCGTCGAGGAAGCCGATAGCCGACTCGATATCCGCATGCGTCCGGGAATTCGGGTTGACACTGAAGCCCATCTGCCGCAGCAGCTCCAGGATCTGCGCCTGGCTGCGCGTCCGGCCGGCCGGATCGAGGGCGTAGATGAACGTGTCCAGCCGACGGCTGGCGGTGACGCGCGGGTCCAGCTGCCGAACCGCGCCGGCCGCCGCGTTGCGAGGATTGGCGAATAGCGCCTTGCCCTGCCTGGCCAGCTCTTCGTTCAGCCGCTGGAAACTGCGCCTGGGCATGTACACCTCGCCGCGAACCTCAAAGGTCCCCGGGAATTCGGGAGGCACGGTCACCCTCAGCGGCACGCTGGGAATGGTCTTCACGTTGGCGGTCACGTCCTCCCCGATGAAGCCGTCGCCGCGCGTGGCGCCAACTTTGTATTGCCCGTCCTCGTAGAGCAGGCTCATGGCCAGGCCGTCGATCTTGAGCTCGGTGACGTACTCCACCGGCACGTCCCCCAGCACCCGCCGGATCCGCTTGTCGAATTCCCGGACCTCGTCTCGCTCGAAGGCGTTGTTGAGGCTCAGCATCGGCACCCGATGGGTGACCTTGGCAAACGCGTTGGAGGGCGGCCCGCCGACCCGCTGCGTCGGCGAGTCCGGCGTGACCAGCTCCGGGAACTGCGTCTCCAGCTCGACCAACTCGAGGAATAGCGCGTCGTACTCGGCGTCCGTGATCTCGGGCGCGTCCAGCTCGTGATACTGGCGGTTGTGATACTCGATCTGCGTGCGCAGCTCGAGGATCCGGGCCTGGGCCTCTTCGATGGACTTGACGGCGCCCGCCGCCATCACACTTTCTTGATCGGCGCCAGCGAGACGGCCAGGATCTTCATCCCCACCCGGTCGAACTTCACGATCAGCTCTTCGTCCGTCCGGGTCAGCGTGCTCTTCAGGACGCTGCCGCGCCCCCAGCTCTTGTGCTCGACGGTGTCACCCGGCGCGTAGCGCTGCACCACGGTCAGCGGCGCCGCCGCTCGGGCCGCCTCGATGGCCCGGGCCGGGGCCATGCCGCTGGCGGGCACCCCGGCGGGCAGGCCCGCGCTCCCCTCGACCAGCTCGACCGGGATGTCCTTCAGGAACCGCGAGGGGATGTTCAGGTTGGCATTCCCGTACAGGTGGCGGCGGAAGGTGTGGAAGAGATAGAGGCGGTCCTTGGCGCGGGTCATCCCGACGTAGGCCAGCCGTCGCTCCTCCTCGAGGCCGGCGGGGTCGTCCAGCGACCGGCTATGCGGGAACAGCCCCTCCTCCATCCCCAGGATGAACACCACCCGAAATTCGAGGCCCTTGACCATGTGCACTGTGATCAGGGTCAGGCCCTGGGGGCGCTCGTCGAGCGAGTCCACGTCACTCATCAGGGCGACGTCCTCCAGGAATGCCTGCAGCCCCTCGCCCGGCGCCAGGCCATCGTACTCAGAGGCCAGCCCGCGCAGCTCGAGCACGTTGGCCCAACGCTCATCCGCCTCGGGCCCGCTCTCCCGCAGGTAGCGCTCATAGCCGATCCGGGTCAGGAGCAGCTCCACCACCTCGACCAGGGGACGCTCCTGGGCGGCGGCGCGGACTTCCTTCAGCGTCTCTCTGAACTCTTCTAGCGACCGCAGCGCTTGGCCCGGCAACCCCGCCATCTCTGACACGCGCTCGAGGGCCGCCCATGGGGTGAGCTCGTGGCCGTCGGCGAAAGCGCCCAGCAGCACGAGCGTCTTCTCCCCGAGCTTCCGGCGGGGGACGTTGATGACCCGGGAGAAGCTGAGGGTATCGTCCGGGTTGGCGATCAACCGGAGGTAGGCGAGGATATCCTTCACCTCGCGCCGCTCATAGAAGCGAAGCCCGCCGATCAGCTTGTAGGGGAGGCCCCGCCGGAGCAGGACCTCCTCCACCGCCCGGGACTGGGCGTTGGTGCGGTAGAGGACGGCGAGGTCGCTCAGGCTATAGTCGCCCTGCGCGACCAGCCTGAGCGCTTCCTGGGCCACGGCCAGGGCCTCCTCCTGTTCGTCGTAGGTTTGGGCCACCACGATCTTGGGCCCGCCCTGGCGCTCGGTCCACAGCCGTTTGGCGACCCGGCTCGCGTTCGCCTTGATCACGTGATGGGCCGCGTCCAGGATGGCCTGGGTGGAGCGGTAGTTCTGCTCCAGCTTCACCACCTGGGCGTCAGGGTAGTCGCGCTCGAAGGACAGGATGTTCCGGATGTCCGCTCCCCGGAACCGGTAGATCGATTGGTCATCGTCGCCCACCACGGTGAGGTTACGGTGCTTCGCCGCCAGGTGAGTAACCATCAGGTACTGCGGCTTGTTCGTGTCCTGGTACTCGTCGACCAGGATGTACTTGAACCGCTGCTGGTACCGTTCCAGCACGTCCGGGTGATCCTGGAAGAGCCGAACGGTACGCCCCAGCAGATCATCGAAGTCGAGCGCGCGGTTGCGCTCGAGGAGCGGCTGGTAGCGCATGTAGATCTGGCTCGCCACTTCCTCGACCGGGGTGGCGGCCCGGGCCGCGGCCTCGGCCGGGCTCAGCAGTTCGTCCTTGGCTCGGGAGATCAGGGTCACGATGCCGCCTGCTGGGTAGCGCTTCTCGTCCAGGTGCAGCTCGTCCATGACCCGCTTGACCGCGGCCAGCCGGTCGGCCTCGTCATAGATGACGAAATGGCGATCGATCCCGGCGGCACTCCCATCGCGGCGCAGGATGCGGGCCCCGATGGCGTGGAAGGTGCCCATCCAGATCCCGGTGGCGCCCAGCTGCAGCAGCTGCTCGACTCGCGTCCGCATCTCGCGGGCCGCCTTGTTGGTGAAGGTCACGGCCAAGATCTCGCCGGGTCGAGCGCGGCCCTGCTCGATCAACCAGGCGATCCGGTACGTGAGGACTCGGGTCTTGCCGCTGCCGGCGCCGGCAAAGATCAGGAGCGGCCCATCGCCCGCCGTCACCGCGGCGCGCTGCGGGGGATTGAGTGTGGTCAGGACATCCAGGTGGGGAGCGGTCTCAGCGACCGGCGATGGAGTGGAGGCCACGGTCGAAACCAATCTTACTTGTCAATTACCATCGTAGGCTGATGCGCGACGTGATGTGGGCGCCGATTCCGGGACCGGGCCTAGAGCACCTGCACCTGGCTGCCGACCGGTGCGCGAGTGTGCTCATCGCGACGGATGCCGGCCACCCCTACAGCTTTTCGTACCACCTGACATGGGATGCCGGCTGGCACGTGCGAACGGTCGACGCCCGCCTGCTCGGCGAGGAGCGCGCGCCGATCCAGCTCCGCACGGACGGCACGGGTCACTGGCTGACCGCGCAGGGAGAAGACATGGCGGCGCTGGCCGGCTGTATTGACGTGGATTTCACCGCCTCTCCCTTCACCAACACGCTGCCCATCCGGCGGCTCGGCCTCCAGGTCGGACAATCGGCCCGGCTGCTGGTGGTCTACATCCTGGTGCCGACACTGGAAATTCGGCCGGCGACGCAGACCTACACGCGGCTCGACGCTACCCACTATCGCTACGAGTCCGGGACCTTTCGGGCGGACCTACCGGTCGATGAGGACGGACTGGTCCTCGACTATCCGGGCCTCTGGCGCCGAATCCCGGCGACCTTGCGCGCTTAGCGCTTGCGGCCGCGCGACCGGCCGCGCTTTCCGCGTCCGGAGGCAATCTGGTCGCCCTCAAATTCGTCGCTGGGCCGACCCGTCGGCTTGGCGGCCTTGAACGACTGGGAAAAGGCCCCAAAGAACTGGTCACGGAGTTCGAGGGTGGCGACCTCAAAAGCGTCTTTCACGGTCCAGTGGTCTTCCTCTGAGTACCGTCGCTCGCAGGCCCAGAGCAAGAACGTGATCAGCTTGACGCGTGCCCAGGCGCGAAATGGGCCCGGCTTGCCAGTCCTGGCCGGCCTGGCAACCTTGCCGCGTGCCCCTTTAGCCGGCGGCGGCGGTGCGACCGCCCCACCCGGTCCCACGACGTTCCAGTTGGGAGGCGGCCCCTGGACGGGCGCCACCGGCGCCTGGGACATGAGGGTGGCGCGCAGGTTCTTGAGGTCGTCGACCGGAGTGGCGACCCGGTTGGGATCTTGGGCCGGGGCTGCCTGGGGAGCGGGTCCCCTCGGGGGAGCCGGCGGGGGAGGGGCGGAACGCCCCGGCAGGCTCACGGTCCCTCTCGGCTTCGGGAGTGCCATCGGCGGGACGGAGAAGGTGGGCGGGGTGGCTTGCCGCGGCTGGTGCCGCGGGGGTGCCGGCGGGGCAGGCGGCTGGGCGGCCACCGCCGGATACGGCGGCGGCACCGGCGGCTGGCCGGGATAGCCTGGCCACCCCTGCGGCGGTTGTCCCTGCGGACGAGCGGGCTGCGGCGGCGAATAGACAGGTGGGGCCGGATAGCCACTGGGCTGAGGGGCCGGATAACCGGCTGGACGGGGCGCTGGATAGACCTGCGGCGGACCTCCCGGGTAGCCTGGCGGGGGGCCGCCCGGATAGCCTGGTGGCGGCGCAGCAGGATAGCCCTGCGGTGGTTGGCCGGGATAGCCCGGCGGGGCAGCGGGATAGCCCTGCGGTGGTTGGCCGGGATAGCCCGGCGGCGCCTGGGGTGCTGGATTCCACCCCGGGGGCGGGGCGGTGGGCCTCTGCGCCCAGGGCTGATTCACCGGCTGAATCGGCCGCTGCTGATCGGGCGGGATATAGGCCGATCCCGGTCCGTGTAGCGAGGCCTGGCTGCGAGCAAGCATGTCCTGCAGGCGGGCCTTGTCGATGTACAGGTTGGAGCCGAGGGTGGGATCCACCCCGGCTGACATGCTGACCTCGCCCTGCTGAAATTCCCAGAGCAGGTCGAAGGCCTGGCGCGCCCCGCGCACCGCGCCGCCGCTGGCGTGTACGAGCCCCCCGCCCTGAAAGGCGTACGTCCAGGCGCCTCGGGGTTCACGCAGGCGCAGGACGCAGGACTCGCCCTGGTTCACCACGCGGTCGAGCAACCCGAGCAGGTTTACGCGGTCGATCGGCTGGTATGGTGGCGTCGCACCGGCGGGCGCGGGCGCGCCGGGCTTGCTCTTTGGGAAGAGCTTCATGCGTTCCCCTACTATAGGGGCGCATTTTCGTCTCTCGACCGAAGAACCCGTGACAGCTCTGTAAACGGCACCGTTATCGAATTGTCACGAGGGCTTACCGGGGGCCGAGCGCGGTGATCACCTGCTCGTCGGTCACCTGCGGCCAGTTCTCATAGAAGTTGCCCACCGCGTAGAAGGGCGATGGGGTGGCCAGCACCACGCACTCCTCCACCAGCGGCTTCAGCTCGTCGACGGTGTCCTGCGGCGCGACCGGGGCTGCCAGGATCAGCCGGCGCACCCCGCGCCGGCGGACGGAGGCGATGCCAACCCGAGCCGTCAACCCGGTCGCGATCCCGTCGTCGGTCAGGATCGCCTGGGGGTATCGATCGGCGGACCAGGATTCGACTGCCACCCGCTGCATCCAGCGTTGCAGCTCGAGCCGTTGGTATACGGCCTCGGCCTCCAGCTCCAGCGGACTCAGGCCCAGCCGATCGAGCAGCCGGTCGTCGACGACTTTCTCGCCCTGGTCGTCGACGGCGCCGACGGCCAGCTCCGGGTTTTCCGGGGCGCCGATCTTGCGGACCGGGCACACACCCAGCGGCAGGTCCAACTGCTCGGCCATCGCCTGGCCGACGATGATGCCGCCCCGCGGGATGCCCAGGACGATGGTCCCGGCCGCCCCGCGGTAGGCCGTGAGGCGCGCGGCCAGCCGCTGGCCGGCATCGATCCGATCGCGAAAGAGCATCGCGATCCTACAATAGGCCGATGCAGACTTCCGTTCAGAAGATGCCAGCCGTTGGCGATCTGGCCCCCGACTTCACCCTGCCGGGCACCCCCGAGGGTGAGCCCGTCACCCTCTCCGCATTTCGCGGGAGCAAGCACGTCCTGCTGGCCTTCTACGTCTTCGACTTCAGCCCGACCTGAACCAAGGAGTTCTCCTCCTTGCGAGAAGATCACACGCAGTTCGAGAAGGCCGACGTCCAGATCCTGGGGATCAGCGTGGACCACATCTGGGCCCACAAGGCCTACGCCAAGGCGCTGGGCGACCTGCCCTTCCCGCTGCTCGCGGATTGGGACAAGTCCGTCAGCCGGCGCTACGGCGTTCTGAACGAGGAACGCGGCGCCGCTCGGCGATCGCTGTTCCTGATCGACTACTTGGGCCGCATCCGCTGGAGCAATCCGATCTTCGATTGGAACGAGTCGAACCAGTACGCCGCCCTGCGCGAGGCGATGCTCGCCCTGCCCCGCATTCCAAAACCAAAAGCCGGCCCGTAGGCCGGCTTTCTAGCTGTTCGGCGTCGCCGCTTAGCTCTTCGAGCCGTTGCCTTGGACGACGGCCAGGATGTCCTTCTCGGACAGGATCAGGTACTCGGTCTCATCGAGCTTGACCTCGCTGCCGGCGTACTTGGCGTAGACGACCCGGTCGCCGACCTTGACATCGAGCGGCTCGCGCTTGCCGGTGGCCTCGATGAAGCGGCCGTTGCCGACGGCCTCGATCATGCCTTCCTGCGGCTTTTCCTTGGCCGTGTCGGGCAGGACGATCCCGCTCTTAGTGCGCTCCTCGCGCTCGACCGGCTTGATCACGACGCGATCACCCAGTGGACGTAAACGCATGTTCGAACCCTCCTTGACGGTGGCGGTTAGCACTCTGATGGCCTGAGTGCTAATCATAGCCGAAGCCGGGGCGGCTGACAAGCGGCACCGGCCTTGTCAGGTTTCGCCGGCCGGAGTACGCTCGGCTCGGGCCAGCATTCCTGGCCGTTCTTTGAGGAGGGATCCATGAAGACAGTCGTTCGCCTGCTCCTCGTGCTCCTGCCGCTTGCCCTGCTGGCAGGGATGGTGCCGGCCTCGGCCAATGATGAGGGCGGCTACCTGGCACTCGGTGACTCTGTCGCCTTCGGGTTCAGCCCGCTCGTCCTCAATCCGACCGACACGGATGCCTACGTAGGCTATCCCGAAGTCCTCAGCAAACACGAGGTGAACGCCTCGTGCTCCGGAGAGACCAGCGGCAGCCTCATCGCCGGCCCTCCGGACAATGGGTGTGCAGCCTTCAGGTCAGTCGCCCCACTGCACGTGAGCTATACCGGGACCCAGCTGGCCTTCGCGGTCGCGTACATCCGTGCCCACCCGGACACGGAGCTGCTGACTATCGACATTGGGGCTAACGATCTGTTCATCCTGCTCCGGACCTGCGCAGGGTCCAGCAGCTGCTTCGCCGCCGGTTTCCCGGCCCTGCTGTCCAGACTCGGCAGCAACCTGGCCACCATCTACGGGTCGCTCCGAGCCGCCGGCTTTACGGGCCATCTGGTGGCCCTGACCTACTACCTGACCAACTACAACGACGCGAATGCAGCCGCGGCTATCGGGGCGATCAACTCCGTCGTTATGAACGTGACGACGGCGTTTGGGGGACGCGTCGCGGACGGATTTGGCGCGTTCAAGGCAGAGGCGGCCGAGGCGGGCGGAGACAGCTGCCTGGCGGGGCTGCTGATCCAGCTGCCAACCGGCGGCTGCGACATCCACCCATCGAAGATGGGCCAGAAGGTGCTGGCCCGCGCGATCGAAGCCGTGGACTAGGCGAAGCCGAGGCCCGGGTCGGCGTCGAAAGGCGCCTGGTCCGGGCCTCGTCGCGCCCACTCGACCAGCGCCGCCGCGCCGATCATGGCGGCGTTGTCGGTGCACAGCTCCGGGGCCGGAATGACCAGCCGGGCGCGACTTCCCAGCCGCTCCTCGGCGGCCTGGCGCAGCCGCCGGTTGCGCGCCACCCCGCCGCCCAGGATGATCACCGGGGTGGGGTCGGCCGCATGCGCGGCCTCCACCCGCTGCAGCAGCGCGTCCACGATCGCCTCCTGGTAGCTGGCGGCCAGGTTGGCCCGCTCGCCGTCCGCGAGCTCGTCGTGCTTGCGGACTTCGTAGAGCAACGCAGTCTTGACCCCGCTAAAGCTGAAATCGAGGCCCGGGGCGCGCGGGCGGGGGAAGCGAAACGCCCGCGGGTCGCCACTCGCCGCCAGCTGGTCGATGGCCGGGCCACCCGGGAAGGACAGGCCCAGGATGCGGGCGCCTTTGTCAAAGGCCTCGCCCGCCGCGTCGTCGATGGTGCGGCCGATGACCGCGATGCTGCCGTCCTCATTCCAGCGGACCAGGTCGCTGTGGCCCCCGGACACGATCAGGGCCAGCGCTGGGGGCCGGAGCGACGGTTCGGCGATCTGGCCGGCGTACAGATGGGCAGCCAGGTGGCTGATGCCAATGACCGGCAGTCCCCGGGCCCAGGCCAGGCCCTGCGCCACCTGGATGCCTACCAGCAGCGCCCCGACCAGCCCCGGGCCGCGGGTGACCGCTACCGCGTCGATGGCCGACCAGCCGCCGTCTCCCGCCTCCGCCAGGGCACGCTCCACCGTCGGCACCAGGGTCTGCAGGTGGCTGCGGGCCGCCAGCTCGGGGACCACTCCGCCGTACGGGGCGTGAATCGCGTCCTGCGATCGGATGATGTTGGCAAGAACCCGCGGACCGGTGGCCACCACCGCCGCGGCGGTCTCATCGCAGGACGTCTCGATCGCCAGAAGTCGAGTGGGCTGCATCGGTCGTTTCCTTAGCAGCCCGGCGGCCCAGGGCGGCGGGGCCAAGGGAGGGGTGGCGGGAGGAGGAGCGCACCCATTGGTGCGTGACGACGAGTCGCCGGGCCCCATGACGCCGGCATCAGCGACTGCAGAGGCGCTGGTCGCCAGCGCCTGCGAGGAGCTCGGCGGACGTGGGCCGGCGGATGCCAGGAAATCGGCCGGTGCAGCCCACTAGGCGGGGGTGCTATCGAGCCCTTCGATCTCGATGGAGTCGAGAATCTCCTTGAAGCGCCGCTTGAAGGCGGTGGTGTGAATGGAGTCCGACCACATCACGATGGCGTCCTCGTTGTTGTCGGTGTAATAGCCGCGCCGGCGGCCGATGACCTTGAACCCGAATTTCTCATACAGCCGCACGGCCACGTCGTTGGACGGGCGCACTTCGAGCGTCAACCAGCGGGAGCCGAGCTGATAGGCGCGCTGGATCAGCGCCGCCATCAACGCATGGCCGTACCCCTTGCCCTGCTCGCCGACGCGCACCCCGACGGTCGTGATGTGCGCCTCGTCGCTCATCTTCCACAGCCCCGCGTAGCCAACGATCTGGTCATCGCGACGCAGAACGATGTAAAAGGCCGACCGGTTGTGATTGAGCTCACGGTAGTAGGCGTTCTTCGGCCACGGCGTCGGGAAGATCTCCTTCTCGATCAGCTGCACCTGCGGGATGTCCTCCTCCCGCATCGGGCCGACGAGCGTGCGCGATTTGAGCTGCATCATCTAGAACGGCGTTCCTCAGCCGCTGCCGGCTGGACGTACATCGCCTCCACCTCATGATATCGCACAGGTTTTTCATGACTCGTGACTCGATTCGCTTCGTCGGCCAACGCCTCGAGCAGTGAGCGGCGCCGTGCGCTCGCGACCTCCCAGGCTGCCTGGCCCGCTGACCACTCGGCCAGCGCCCCCGGCGGGTCCACCACCAGCCGGTCGTCGGCCCGGATCCACCCTGGCAGGCTGGTGGTGGCGATCCGCGCCGGGGCCACCGTGGGACGCCAGGCGTAGACTTCGCCGCGCCCAGCGTCACGGAGGGCCCCGGCAGGCGAGCCGTTACGCGGGGCTTGGGCCGCCAGCACCCGCAGGCTCTCGAGCAGGAAGAGTGCCACCCCCCGGCCCGCCGCGATCCCCAGGGCCAGCCCCAACCCCAGCCGGATGCCCGTGAACGACCCCGGACCGCGGGCAGCCGCCACCGCCGAGAGCTCCCCGGCCGACCAGCCGGCCCGGGCCATCAGCGCCTCGACCCGCGTCAGCAACGGCATGTCATCGCGTTTGCGGGTCCATTCGTCTCCGGCGATCACGCCGTTTCCGTCAAGGAGCACCACCGCCTGGCGGCTCCCCGAGGTGTCAATGACCAGGATCGGCATCTGACCTGAAACACTCCTCCACGCGCTCGGCGCCCTTCAGGCAGGTCAGCCTCCGCACGTGCTCACTGACGGACTGGAGCTGAATCCGTATGGTGGTCCAGTCGCGGAGGGGCGCCCCACGCTCCGCCCACTCGATCACGGTGATGGACCCGGGGGCGGGTTCGTCCAGGCCGGCGTCGTGCCAGTCCGGCTCGCCCAGCCGGTACAGGTCGTAGTGTTCGAGCGGCACGGGACCCGGATAGCGATGGTGGAGCACGAAGGTCGGACTGTGCACCCGAGCCGTCACGCCCAGACCGGCTGCCAGGCCCTGCACCAAGACCGTCTTCCCGGTTCCAAGGTCACCTTCCAGCCCGATGACATCACCGGGGTGCAGGACCCGAGCCAGGCACCGACCAAGGTCCTGCGTCTCCGCCGGAGAGTGGGTCTCAACGGAAATGTTCATACCCAATCCGCCGAACCCGGAAGTACCGGCCACGGTCATCCAACCGGAGTACCTCCCGCTTTTCGGTGATGAGTCCGACCCTCCAAAGCCGGAGACCGGTTTCCGAAAACAGCGTGGACGCGGCTGCCGTCATTCTGCTCGAGGGGGCCGCGCAAATCAGCTCGAAGTCCTCGGACCCGCCCAGCGCTAGCTGCCAGGACTTGCGATTGCCATGGCGCGCCCTCATTCCGCGGTCGATCGGCAGTCCCGCTTCGATGATGACCGCGCCCACGTTTGACGCCTCGGCGATCCGCGCAACCTCGGTGGTCACCCCGTCGCTGATGTCACCGGCGACGCGGATCCCGGACTCCCGGAGAATTTGGCCGGCGCGCAGGCGGGGGACGGGATCGAGCAACGCGCGGATCAGCCGCCGCTCGGACGCGGTCCTGGGCAGCCGGCGGGCTTCGAGGAGTTCGAGGCCCGCGGCGGCCTTGCCCACCGTTCCCGTCACCGCCAGGTGCCAGCCGGGGCGGGCCCCGCCTCGGCTCATGGGCCGGCCATGGCGGATCTCCCCGAACAGGGTCGCCGACAGGACGAGCGGACCGTCGATCTCGCTGAGGTCTCCACCCGCCACCGTGAAGCCATAGCGCCTGGCCTGGGCCCGGATGCCCCGATAGAGCGCCGTCACGCTGGAAACGGGGAGGTTTCGCCGCAGGCAGAGCGAGATCAGGGCGTGGCGGGGTTCGGCGCCCATGGCGGCCAGGTCGCTCAAATTGATGGTCATGAGCCGCCGCCCCAATGCGGCGAAGTCAAATCCGCGCCATGAGGTGCGGAAGTCGATCCCTTCCACCAGCGTGTCCACCGTCGAGACCGTCAGCCCCCGCCGCGACCGCCAGACGGCGGCATCGTCATCGGGCGCAGCGATGATCAGATCTGCGCTAGGCGGACTCAGGTATGGGCGGAGGCGGCGCAGCAGGCCCCGCTCCCCGACGTCGCGGAGCTTGTTGCTAAACGGGAACCCCTTCCACCGGGCTGCTGGACACGGCTTTCAGTCCGATGTGGGCCCGGCCGGCGCGGAACGCCCGGCGGCCCGCCACCACGGCCTCGGCAAACGCCCGGGCCATCTCCGGCGGGTTCTCCGCCCGGGCGATGGCGGTGTTCACGAGCACCGCGGCGGCGCCCAGCTCCAGGCAGCGAGCCGCCTCGGACGGAACGCCCAGCCCCGCGTCGACGATGACCGGGACCTTGACCTTTTGGACGATCAGCTCCAGGTTCAACAGGTTTTGCAGCCCCAGCGTGGTGCCGATGGGCGCCGCGCCCGGCATGACGGCGGCCGCCCCGGATTCGTAGAGGCGGATCGCCTGCACCACGTCATCGCTGGTGTACGCCATCACGATGAAGCCTTCCTTGACCAGTTGCCGGGTGGCCTCCAGTGTCGCCTGCGGATCGGGCAGCAGCGTGTCCTCGTCGCCGACGACTTCGACTTTGATGAAGTCGGAGAAGCCGGCTGCGCGCGCCAGGCGGGCAAGACGGACCGCGCCCTCGGCCGTGGTCGCCCCCGCGGTGTTGGGCAGGAGCGTGTAGCGGCGCAGATCGATCCCTTCCAGCTCGGAGCGGCCGCCTTCGAGATTCAACCGACGGATGGCGACGGTGATCATGTCGGGTTGGGCGGCCTCGAGGCAGTGAGCCAGGACCTCATTCGAGGCGTATTTTCCGG
>VBID01000062.1 GCA_005880615.1 Chloroflexota bacterium | reverse complement strand
TCGATGACCTGGCCGGCCTTTCGGGTCTCTGCCGGGGTGATGGCCACCACCTCCTGGGTGAGCGCGGCCGTCCCCGCCGGTCCATCAAGCGCCAGCTCGGCCAGGCCGACCTGCTTCACTTCTTTGCTTTTGGACTGCATGATCCCGCGCAGCGACGGGTAGCGAGGCTCATTGATCCCGCCGGTGACGGTCACCACGACGGGGAGGGCCGCCTCGACCACGTCGTAGCCGTCGTCGGTTTGCCGCTGGATAGTCGCCTTGCCGCCGGCCACCTCCAGCTTCTTGGCGAAACTGAGCAGCGGCAGTCCCAGCAGCTCGGCCAGCTGGCCCGGGACGGCACCCGAGTAGCCGTCGGTGCTCTCCGTCCCGCAGATGATGACATCGATCGCCTGGCCCTTGAGCACGGCGGCGATGGCGCGAGACGTCCTCAGCGCGTCGGAATTCTCGAGTCCCGGGTCGGAGATGAGGATGCCGCGGGCCCCGCCCATGGAAAGGGCTTTGCGGATAGCATCCATGGCCTTCGGCGGACCCATCGACACCACGGTGACATCGCCCCCCTGCTGCTCGGCCAGCTGGAGGCCCGCCTCCACGGCGTGCTCGTCGCCCGGGTCGAGCACCACATCGACACCGTCACGCACCAGGCGCCGCGTTGCCGGATCGAACTTTCCAGGCGCGTTGGGGTCCGGGATCTGCTTGACGCACACGAAAACGTTCATGGAGGGGCAGCATCCATTATCGCCTAGCCCGATTCACCGACGCCTGCGAGCACCTATCGCAACCGGTCGGGCTTCGCTCGCTCAGAAGATGACGGCCATGTTGTTGAAGTCGCGCCACGACTTCTCGAACACCGCTTTGCTGATCCAGTACTGGCTGCCGGCGTGCCACGGGTCGTTAACCCGCACCTGGGTCTCGGAAACGCCGCTCAGGGTGACCGTGTGCTCGATCAGCGAATAGTGGATCGGCTGGCCGTCCCAAGCAATCCAGGTCCCAATCAGCGGATATCCCACCCGCTCCCATCCGGTCTCCACCCAGACCATAACCGGGCGGCCGGCTTTGAGCGCCACGTACACGTCGGCCGGCGACAGTCTCTCGCCACCGGTGGCGTCGGGGGCTCCGTGCGAGCGAGCGACGGCAAGGATGACCGGGTAATACACGCCATAGCCCGTGGGCGCCAGGTCGCTGCCGTTGACGTTGCCCACGAACCCCACATATGGATTCCCCCAATTCTTGACGCTCCGGTCGGGGTTCATGATTGGGAGGCGTGGGTCGGCATTTTCTTCGGCAAAGAGCGCGGGCTGCGAGTACGGGTGCCCAAGGCTGGCCAGGGCCATCTGGAGGGCAGCCGCTTCGCAATCCAGGTTCATCACCTGCCGGTAGACCGGCATCGAGATGGTGAAGACGGACTGCGCCGCCGCCGAGGGGACCACCGGCTCCGGGAGAGTGCTCGCCGTGGGGCTTGGCGGCGACTCCTCGGCGTGCAAGGGCGGCGAACCGGGGGGCTGGCCGCCCGGATCGGCGGTGGGCACCGAACCGGCGCAGCCCGCCAGGCACATCATTAATAGAGGAATGACGCCGCGTACGAACAAATGTTCTATCATGGGCGTTCCATGGTCCGCCCCCAGTATCGTGAAGTGCTGGTCAAGAGCGCCCTCACCCGGGTCACCGGGATGGGGTTTGGCTGGTCACTGAATCCGTATCAGGGCTGCGTCCACGGCTGCGTCTATTGCTTCGCCCGGGCCCACGCCAAGCTGGCCGACCGCGACCCCGGCGAGGGATTCTCCACCGACATCGCCGTCAAGGTCAACCTGCCCCAGCTCCTCCGCCAGGAATTGTCGCGGCCTTCGTGGCGCCACGAGCGGGTCGCCTTTGGGACCGCCACTGACCCGTACCAACCCATCGAGGGACGATACCGTCTGACCCGCCACTGCCTGGAAGCCTTCCGCGACTCGTGGACGCCGGTGGGCCTGATCACCAAAGGGACGATGGTCATCCGCGACGCCGATGTCCTGGCGGAGCTCGCCACCCGCACCGAGACCACGGTCTGCTTCAGCGTCCCCACCGTGGATGAGGAGGTGTGGCGGCGCACCGAACCCGGGACCCCGCCGCCCCGACAGCGCCTGCGCGCGTTGCGCGAGCTGGTCGCCGCGGGCATTACCGCGGGAGTCGGGATGGCGCCCATCCTCCCGGGCATCAGCGATGCGCCGGCTCAGCTCGAAGCCACCGTCGCGGCCGCGGCCGAAGCCGGGGCGGGGTTCCTCTGGGCAAACCCGGTCTACCTGAAACCGGGCACCCGTGAGTACTTCCTCGCATTCCTGGATCGCGAGTACCCGCACCTCCGTCCCAGTTATGACCGTCTCTTTCCAGGTGCCTATGTGCCGGCCCGCTACAAGACCGCCGTGCAGGAGCAGGTAGGCCGGTTGCGAGACCGCCATCAGGTAGGCACTCAGCCCCGGCCGGCTCGAATCCAACCAGTCCAACCTACCCAGCTGGCACTCATCTCCTGAATACAGGAGAGTGGTGCTGGCCAGCCGAAATTTGACAGGCGGCCGAGGGTGGTCTACCGTGTGCCCCGAGTGCTCCGCTGGCTGACCCGGCTCCTTCGGCCCCAGCAATCCGATGCGCAGGGGGCGACTTCCGGGGCAGCGCTCGCTCCTCAGGCCGCAGTTATCACCTTGCCCGGGCCGGACTCCGGACAGCCGACGGCCGACGCGGAAGCGATCGCGGTGGCGGTCGGCCCCAACATGGTCGAGCCGCGCGAGACCTGCCCCGACTGCGGTCGGACCGGCATGTTCGCCGGCCCACCGGGGCATCGATACTGCATGCATTGCGCCCTGCGGCAAGAACTGTTCGACTCCAAAACCGGCTCGAGTTGACCGCCGCGCAGGTCCCCCTCCTCTGGGACCAGGGGATCCACCTTCCCACCTATGGACTCTGGCTCGATCCGACCCAGGTCCGGCCGCGGGCGGTCATCAGCCACGCCCATAGCGATCACGTCGCCAATCACGCCTTTGCCTATTGCACGGCGGAGACGGAGCGGTTGGTTACCCACCGCCGAGCGATGACCGGCCGGCTGCACGCCCTGCCCTATCGCGAGCGGGTCGATGTCGGCGGGGCCTGGTTGAGCCTCTGGCCGGCGGGCCACGTGCTGGGCAGCGCCCAGACCCTCATCGAAACGGACGTCGGCCGGCTGCTCTACACCGGCGACCTGAAGACCAGGACCGGGCTGACGGCCCAGCCGGCCGAGCCGGTGCCGGCGGACGTGCTGGTGCTGGAGAGCACCTTCGGCCGGCCCCGGTACCGATTCCCGGACTCCGCCGAAGTCGTCGAGGCGGTCACCCGCTGGTGCCGCCGCACGCTGGCGGACGGCGCCACCCCGGTCCTGTTCGGCTATGCGCTCGGCAAGGGCCAGGAGATCCTGTCGGCCCTCTGGACCGAGGGCTTCGCCATCGCCCTGCACCCGACCCTGTTCGGTGTAACGGAGGTGTATCGCGAGTGCGGCCAGGTGTTCCCTCCGTACGTCAGGATGGGCGACGACACCTCGCCCAACTCGGTGCTGATCATGCCGCCGACGTCACGGACGGCCGATCTGCCGTCCTCGATCGACGCGGTGCGGACCGCCATGCTCACCGGATGGGCCATGGACCCCAGCTGCCGCCAGCGGCGCGGTGTCGATGCGGTCTTCCCCCTGTCTGATCACGCGGACTTCGACGAACTCTGCTGTTACGCAGAACACGTGGGTGCAACGATGACGTACACGGTGCTCGGTTTCGACGACGAGCTCGCGCTCCACCTTCGCCGACGCGGCGTGCGCGCCGCGCCCCTGCGCCAACCGCAGCAGCTCTCGCTCCTCTAAGCGCGCAGCAGCTTTTTTCTGCAAGTTCACATGATGCGAGTCGTTATCTCCATGCACGCACATCGCAGTGCGTCGCGGTTTCGCCGCTCACGCGATAAGGAGGTGACGCATGGCGACACGTAAGAAGGCCACGAAGAAGGCCAAGAAGTCGACTCGGAAGAGCCGCTAGGGTCCTGACCCTGGCAGCAGCTTCGGGAGGAAGCGTTTCCATCCGCCCAAAGCCTGCCGGTCGGATCGAGCGGTACGGGAGAGGGGCATCGGCCCCTCTCCTTTCTTTTTGACCCGGAGACGAGATAGGATTGCGTCCCAGATGAACGCGGACACTGTCGGGGCCATCGCCATCGCCGGCCTTCTCATCCTCGCCGCCCTCAGCCTGGCGCTCGGGATCCGGCTTCCTCGAAGCCGCCAGGTGCTCAGCATGGCCTTCTTCCTGGGGTTCACCGTGTTCGGCGTGGTCGCCCTCTTCAGCCTGATCTTCTTTGGAAAGGAGCGGGCGTAATAGCTAGCCAGCTGAAGCGAGACCCCCTCCCCGCAAGGGGGAGGGAAAGCGGAGAGATTACGACCCCGACCCTGCCCACGCGGGAAATCCCGCGACCCTGACATCAGTGGCTCCCCGGAGGGGGGGCAGGGCGATCGGTCTGGCTAGGCGGTGGTGAGCGCCCGGATGGCCAGGCCGGTCATGAACAGGCCGGCGATCCCGAAGACGAGCGCCTCCCGCCGCTTGTCGTGGCTGCTGGTATAGCTGGCGGCGATGGGCAGGGTCACAATCAGCAGCACGCCGTAGAGCAGGTGCAGGGTGTCGTGCGGCCGGCGGCCGCTGAGGTAGAGGCCGATCCCAACCAGGGCTTGCAGTACGAAAAGCGCTTCCGTCAGTACCAGGGTGGAGCGATATCCGCCGCTCGCCGGCTGCTTCCGAAGCCACGTCACCAACCCCCAGAGCGCCACGATCAGCGTGATCAGCACCCCGGCCCGAAAGAGCCCCTGGTGCAGGGTCAGCAGCGCCGAAGTCATGGGGTCAGGGCCTGTTCCGCCGCAGCGGCAATGCCCGCATCGAGGGTCTCGCGGGAGTTCTTGAAGCTCAACGTGCGGCGTGCCTCCTCGGGGCTGAACCAGCGTACCTCCTCGATTTCGGAGAGCTGGGGGCTGAGCGGAGCGTCGGCGCCCGCCTCTACCAGGAAGTTGTGGACGGTCTTGAACACCAGCTTGCCCTGCGACTGGAAGGCGTACTCGATGGGTGGCAGGGCACCCACGATCCGCAAGCTGGCGGACGGCAGGCCGGTCTCCTCGGCGATCTCCCGCACGGCTGCTGTCTCGGGCGTTTCGCCCTTCTCGAGGTTGCCTTTGGGGAACGCCCAGCGCCCGTTGGCCCGGATCAGCAAGAACTCGGGGCCGGCCGGCGTGCGGCGGTAAACCACGCCGCCGGCGGACACCTCGCGACCGGCGCGACCTTTCGGCTTGGCTTCGGGCATCCGCCTATTATCCGACCGAGGCCTGAGATCGGGCCGCCCACTCCGTCTCCATGCTCGCCGTGTCGGCCGCGACGGTCGGCAATCCGGTGGCGGCCACCAGAGCGGCCACGAAGAGAAACGTCGGGGACACGATCAGCAGCGCCAGGCGTAGGCTCCCCAGCCGATCCGAGAGGAGCCCGACCACCGTGGGCGAGATGGCGTCGCCCAGGAAGTGGGCGATGAAGAGGCCCAGCATGATGGCGCTGGCCCGTAGCGTGGGCAGCACGATGTTCTGGCGCAGCGCCGTCATCGGGCCGTTGTAGAGGTACAGCGCCACGGCGCCCAGCAGAAAAGCCGGGACAAACAGGGCCAGAGACGGCGCCGCCAGGGCGGCCACCACCAGCACCCCGCCAGCCGCGAATCCGCCGACACAGACCAGCAGGTTGCCGCGTGGGTCGCGGGCGTTCAGCCGGTCGCCGATCCAGCCGCCGGCCAGGGTGCCCACCAGGGCTCCCACGACCAGCACGCCGCCGGCGAACACGGCCGCGCTCCCCACGCCCATGCCGAAGCGACGCTGGAGGAAGGTGGGGAGCCAGATGCCCAAGCCGCCGATGACGAAGTACAGGAGCGTTTCGGCCACGATGGAGGCCCGCAAGGTGGGGACGCGGAGTAAGCCGATCAGCCGGGCCCAGCTCACGTCCCGCACCTGCTCCAGCGGCCTGCCGGTTGCCTCGGCCGCGCCCCGTCGCGGCTCGCGTAGCCGGAAGGCCAGGATGGCGCAGATCAGGCCGGGCACCGCGGTCAGGTAGTAGGCAACTCGCCATCCGTAGAGGCTGGCGATCACACCCCCGCCGGCGAACCCCACCGCGATGCCCAGCGCCGCACCCGCATTCCAGATCGACATCGCCCGTCCCCGCGTCGCCTTGGGAAAGTAGTCGGCCAGCAGAGACGTCCCCGCCGGGAAATAGCCGGCCTCGCCAACGCCGAGCACCGCGCGGGCGGCAAACAGCTGGGCGTAGTTACGGGCCAGTCCGGTGAACAGGGTGGCGATGCTCCAGATGGCGACCCCTACCCCGATCACCGTCCGCCGGACCCCCACGTCCGCCCATAGACCAAAGGGGATCACGGTCAGCGCGTAGACGATCAGGAAGGCCGTGCCCAGCAGCCCGCTTTCGAAGTCGGAGAGGTGGAATTCAGCCTTGATGCTGGACAGGACCGCCGGCAGGATGTAGCGGTCCACGGCATTGAGGAAGTTGATCGTCACCATGACCCCCAGCACATAGCGGGCGTGGGCCGATCCCCTCATTCCTCGCCATTATCCTGGCAAGCTATGCAATCGATGGGTGGTACGGCGGCCAGAGGCCGCCCGGCCTTTCGGCCGGAGGGGGAGCGGCGGGCAGGCACTGCGATCCACGCAGTGCCGGTGCGGGCCGTCAAACAGAAGGAGCGAAGCGGCTTTTGACGGCCCGCAGCAACCGCCAGCTGGGGGACCCTTCCCCCAGTTGGGTGATCACCCGGCTGAGAAACGAAGCCGACCATTGCTACTCGTGGAGCAACGGCCCGGGCGCGCAGTACGCGGTGCACGCGCATCCCTACCGAAAGATCCTGTATGTGACGGCCGGGTCGATCACTTTCAGCCCGGAGGGCGCCGAGCCGGTGCACATGGGCCCCGGCGACCGGATCGAGATCCCGGCGGGGACGCCGCACGGCGCCCTGGTCGGCCCCGATGGCGTCACCTGCTGGGAAGGCCAAGCCCGGATCCACCGAGCGGACGAAGCAGGTTGGGATGCGGGGCGAGCCGAGCCGTAGGCGGCGACGAGCACGCGAGGGAGCAGATCCGTTGATCTGACCGAGCGCGCACAGGAGCCAACGACCGGATCGGCCGCATCCGCGCCCAAGATGCGAGTTCGTTTCGGTGGATCCGGGCCGGGGCTAAGTCAGTTAAGTCAGTTCCAGACGAAGCAGCTTCTGGGCGTTCTCCCGAACGATCTTGAGCCTGGCCTCGGCCTTGAGGTCGAGGCTGTCGAGCTCATCCAGCACCCGCGCCGGCTTGAGGAAGGGATAGTCGCTCCCGAACAGGGTTTGGTCCTGCAGGCGGCCGCCAATCTCGCGTACCAGCTCCGGCGGATAGTAACGGGGGGACCAGCCCGACAGCTCCAGGAAGACATTCCGTTTGTGCAGGGCCATGGCGATCAGCTCCAGGTGCCACGGCCAGCCGAAGTGGGCGGCGATCACCTGCAGCTGCGGAAACCGGGCCGCCACGCTGTCGAGGTGAATGGGACGCGCCGGGTCCAGCTTGATGCCCTGGCCGCCGGGGGCCCCAGCGCCGATGCCGCTGGTCCCGGTATGGAAGAGGCAGGGTACGCCCAGCTCGGCGGCTTTTTCCCACAGCGGGAAATGGCGCTCGTCGCTCGGATAGAAGTCCTGGAGCGAGGGATGGAACTTGGCCCCGATCGCCCCCAGCTCTTTGACCGCCCGTTCCAGCTCGACCACGGCCGCCGGGCCCTTCCAGGGATCGACGCTGGCAAAGAAGGCGAATCGTTTGGGGTGCCGGCGCACAATCTCCGCCACAAGGTCGTTACGTAGCGGCGGCCGGTGGGTGGCCGTCTCCGCGTCCCACGCCAGCAAGATGCCGAAGACCCCGTCCTGGGCGTATTCAACCGCCAACTCATCGACGGTCTTCTCCTGCACGCTGGCCCGGAAGTAGCGCTCGGCGTTGGCCCGGAAGGGACCCAGGCTCCCGTCCAGCCACTCCCGGAGGGGCAAGTGGACATGCAGGTCGACGGCCCGGATCAACTCGCGGCTTCGGCCCGTTCTTCGATCAGGATCTCGTCGCCCACCGCGATGGTGCCGCCCAGGATCACCGTACTGTTCATGCCGCGTCGGCCTTCGAGCTCGGCACGCAGGCCGAACCGGATCTCGTCCATCCGAAAGCACGGCTCGCAGACCGAAGTGATCTCGAGGAGGGCGTCACCGATGCGCAGCCGGGTCCCCGGTTCGAGGCCCATCACGTCCAGGCCTTCGACGGTCAGGTTCTCCTTGATGGTGCCCGGGGGGACCTCGACCGCATCCAGGCACTCCCGGTCTGCCAGCAACACCTGCCGCTTGGACGATCCCACCGCGTGCTTGTCGCCATCGAGCCCGATCCCCGCGCGCAGGGTCGCAGTGCTGACCAGCCGCATGGGCTCCCGATGGCCGGTACAGAGCTGGATGGAAACGATCCGCGGCCTGGGCATGGCGAAGCACAGGATACCCGAGCCGGAGCCGGCAGTCCATTGTTAAGCTGAGGCGGCATGCCGGACTCAGGGACCAGGATGGAGCGCGATTCGATGGGTGAACTTCCGGTCCCAAAGTCGGCGCACTACGGAGCCAGTACCGAGCGGGCGCGGCGCAACTTCCCTATCAGCGACCTGCGGCTACCACGGCGGTTCATCCGGGCCCTGGCTCAGATCAAGGGTAGCGCCGCCATCGTGAACGCCGAGCTCGGCCTGCTGGACGCCGCCGTCGCCAACGCCATCATCAAAGCGGCCGAGGAAGTAGAGGCCGGCCAGTTTGATGCCGACTTCGTGGTGGACGTCTTCCAGACCGGTTCCGGGACGTCGACCAACACGAACGCCAACGAAGTGCTGGCCTACCGCGCCAAAGAAATCCTGGGCGGGAAGACCCCGGTTCATCCCAATGACCAGGTCAACCTGTGCCAGTCCAGCAACGATGTCATCCCGACGGCCATGCAGCTGGCGGCCCTGGTCGCGATTGCGGAGGAGCTGGTACCGGCCCTCGACCTGCTGCGCACCGAGCTCAAGAAGAAGGCCGACCAGTTCATGCCGGTGGTCAAGACCGGCCGCACGCATCTCCAGGATGCCACCCCGATCCGCCTGGGCCAGGAGTTCCTTGGCTTTGCCGGCCAGGTCGAACGCGCCATCCGCCGGCTCAAGCTCGCCCAGGAAGAGCTGATGGAACTGCCACTCGGCGGGACCGCGGTGGGGACCGGCATCAATGCCCATCCAGAATTTGCCGGTCGGGTCGCCGCCCATCTGGCACGCACCACCGGCATCCCGGTCCGGGAGACCGACAACCACTTCCAGGCCCAGGCGTCGCTGGATGCGGTGGTCTTTGCCAGCGGTGCGCTGCGGACGGTCGCCATCAGCCTGTGGAAGATCGGCAACGACATTCGCTGGTTCGGATCGGGTCCTCGGGCCGGACTGGGCGAGCTGACCATCCCCGCCGTCCAACCGGGCAGCTCGATCATGCCCGGGAAGGTGAACCCGGTCATCATCGAATCGCTCACCATGGTGGTGGCCCAGGTGCTGGGCAACGACCATACCATTGCAGTGGCGGGGCAAGCCGGTAGCATCTTCGAGCTCAACCTGATGATGCCGGTGGCCGCCTACAACCTGCTGCAGTCGATCGCCCTGCTAGCGACGTCGGCGGAAAACCTGGCTCGCCACTGCATCAGCGGGCTGACCGCCACCGACCGCGGCCCCCAGCTGGTCGAACAGGGCTTGATGCTGGCCACCGCGCTCACCCCGGCCGTCGGTTATGAGGCCGCCGCCAAAATCGCCAAAGAGGCGCTGGACACTGGGCGGACGATTCGCGAGATCGCGCGCCAGCGGACCAGCCTCACGCCCGAGGAGCTGGACCGGTTGCTCGATCCCGCGGCCATGACCATGCCGGGCCTGCACGCGCCCGGAAAACGTTAGGCTGCTGCGGCCAGCGCCTCCAGGGCCTGGAGGCGGTCCGCCTGCGAGTCGGCGGCCTCCACATGCACGATGAGCAGGGTCGCACCCGCCTGGGCGCACGCCTGGATTCGCTCTCGAATTCGGGCCGGGGGTCCACTGAGCGCCACGGCGTCGATCAGAGCATCCGGCACGGCCGCGATGGCGCTGCGCTTATTTCCGCTCAGGTACAGGTTCTGGATTTCGCTCGCCTCCGCCTCGAAGCCGTACCGCCGCACGGTCTCGTTATAGAAATTCTTAGCCTTCGATCCCATCCCACCCACGTAGAGCGCCACCCATGGCCGGAGCGCGTCGTGGGCCCGGGCCAGATCGTCGGACACGACCACGGGCATGGTCGGGGCGATTTCCACCGCCGATAGATCGCGGCCGCCGCGGGCCAGCCCGGCTTCGAGGTCGGCTCGAAAGACCTTGGCGTGCTCCGGCGAGTAGAGGATTGGC
>VBID01000024.1 GCA_005880615.1 Chloroflexota bacterium | reverse complement strand
TGGTACGCACCAGTTCTGATCGGGTTCGGGTCATTCCGAGTCTGCATCACCGTCGCCCTGGCCGAGAATTCGTCGCTCTGACCACGATTGGTGACTGCTAAGCGCAAATCGGGGCTAGGCCCTCCGCTGGGCACCAGATCCACGTGTACGACCGGGCGGATATGGGGAGCCACAATCCCCAAGCCACCGACAAGGGCAACTAACCCGCAGACGCCGATCCCTATCTTGGAATACAGCGGCACCTGCGACAGGCCTGCCACGGTGCTGAGCAGCACGCCTAGCAACCCCAGGCCGAGTAGCCATGAAAAGAAGTGGACCAGCTCGCCCAAGCGAAGGGCGCGATATAGCCAATGCCGGATTCCCACCCAGATGTGAGTTTAGCCGGGGTCAATTCAAATTGACCCACTCCCCCGGATTCGCTCCTAGGCTGCCTTTGGGAGCCGCGGCGCAGCCAGAAGGCCGCCCACCCGCTTCCCCACGGCGGCCCGGTGGCTCGCCCCGCTCAAGATCGCCAGGAAGACGAGATCTGCTACGTAGTTGTCATTGAACAATCGCCCGGTGAACAGGAAGGCCCCCAGCACGATCGTGCCCCAGGCCAGCACCGTCGGCAGCACGGGCCGGGCCAGCACCCGGCGGACGCCAAGCGCCAGGAGCGGGACGCCCACCGCGGCCTCCACCAGGCCGAAGGGAAAGCGGGCGTCGGGTCCCGGAAGCACGTGCAGCGCCACCAGCAGGCTGGACAGGCCGTACCCCTGGATGGGAAAACTGCGCGGGTCGGTGCCGGCCACGAACGAGACCGTGTCATCCCAGTACGCGGCCGGGTTCCACCACAAGAAGGGGGCGGCGGACGCCGCCAGGGGGAGCAGCAGAACGGCCAGCCCGAAACCCAGCTGCCGGGCCGACCAGCCCTCCAGCTTCCGGCCGCGAACCAGCATCAGCGCCAGGAGCAGTACAAAAAAGAGGGCGAAGGGCTTGAAGGCCAGCGCCAGGCCAACCCCGGCGCAGGCCACCACCGGCCAGCTGCGCTCCCACGCCAGCACGGCGCCCACCAGCGCTCCCAGAAAGAGGATGTCGTTCCTCCCCTGCGGCAGGTAAAAGAAGGGGTCGAGGAAGAGCGCGACCAGGCACACGTAGCGCCATTCCCACCGCCAGGGGAGGCGCACGATGGCCCAGGCCGCCAGGCCGGCCGTGACCAGAAAGACCAGGCGGACGTCGAAGGGAAGCCCCAACGCCTGGGCGGCGGCGAAGAAGGGCAGCGGGAGCAGGAAGGTGAGCGGCGGGTACACGTAATGGAAGAGCGAGGGATGGAGAGACGCGTTCACGTACCAGTGCCAGCGCCGCATGCTGGTCTGGGTGTAGTCGAGCCCGTAGGGGTCGTGGTTGGTGAGCAGCGCCCGCATGGCCTCCTCCGTCTGGTAGGCGCCGTCGTGCATCAGGATGGGAACCCCGGTCTTGAGCCTAAAGGCGATCAAGGCAATGGCCGGGACCAGGACGGCGAAGCCGACAAACACCCCCAGGGCCGCCATCTGGCAGCGCCCCCGGCGCAGCATGAACACGGCTCCGGCCAGGCCGAGCCCGGTCAGGAGCGTGATCGCCGCCCCGGGGAGCGGTCCGATGAAGAGGCCCGTGCCAAACCAGAGCGCATTGGAAGCCAGAGTCACGCCGCCGAAAAGCAAGACGGCCGGGAACGGGCGGAAGGCCAGGAGGCGAATCAGCCGCCGGAGCCACCACCAGGCGAGCCTCACGGCTGCAGCACCCGCAGCCTGCCGATGAACCCGGCCCCCATCAACTCCAGGCCGAGCAGCAGGTGGGTGTCGTGGAAGTACCGGCTGACGAAGAGCACCGACAGGGCGGTGAGGCCACTGAAGATCAGGACGTCGGGGAGCTGCCGCCGGGCGCGAATCCAGACGTAGCCAAAGACCCAGAGGGCAATCCCCACCACGGCCTCGATGGGCGCGAACGGAAACGAATCCCGGGAACCATGAATGACGCCCGCAGACAGCAGCAGTGCCGACAACCCAAACCCATTGATGGGGTAGGCATCGGTCCCGCCGCCGGTGACGAACACGACGGTGTCCTGGATGAAGGCGTGCGGGCTCCAGAGCACAAAAGGCAGTAGCACCGCCACAAGCGCGGCCATGCCACTCGCCGCAGAGCGCGCCACCACTGGCAGGGAAGCGCCCCGGGCCAGCGCCCACCAGACGATGAATGGCGCGGCCAGCAGGGCATGCTGCTTGGTCGCCACCGCCAGGCCCAGCAGCAGCCCCATGAGGAGGAACCGCCGGCGCTGGGCCGCCACCAGGGCCCCCAGCAGTAGCGCCACCATGGCCAGGTCGTTGTCTCCCAGGACGGCGACCAGGCTGTGGCCCGGCACCAGGAAAAAGGCCACCGCGGCGGCGCGGCCCGCGGTCCCCGGCAGAAGTTGCCGAAGTAGGATCCAAATCGCCACGCCCGCCAGCAGCAGGAACACCCGCTGGTCCCACCAGTGCAGGACCGTCTGCGAAAGCGCCTGGAGCGGCAGCGGCAGCAGGAACTGCCCGGGCCAGAAGACGGTGTGATGGAGGGCCGGGTTGGGAAAGGGCTCGGCCCACGGGGTGCGGCCGAGACCGAGGGCCGCATAGTCTGCCCCGTACGGATCCGTCCCGTGGAGGAGCAGGTCGCCGGCCTGCTGGGTCTGGAGCGCACCATCGCCGATCAGGGCCACCGGTGAGGGGACGAAGTGCAACCGGGCGATCGCCGTGATGATCGGCCCGGCATACAGAGAAGCCGCCACCAGAGGGGCCACCAGCTCACGCCCGTCGAGCCAGACCACGCCGAGCCCGGCAGCCAGGAGGGTGAGCCCGAGCCAGGTCGCGCTCCACGCCGGCGGCCATGACCAGACCCGCACGATCTGCCAGTCGACGTAGGCCGTGGGCACGGCCAGGACCAGCAGGAGGAGTATGTCCGCCCGGCCCCGCAGTCCGTCCGTGGCCGGCCGCGGTTGAGGCGGGACGGGTCTGGCAAGGGCAGCCGACACGAACCTGTAACGGACCGGCCGTACAATTCGTGCCATGGCCGAGCAAGGGCAGGGGGCCGCCAAGCGGCGGAGCGCGGTCATGACCGAAGGACCCGCCCGCGCTGGGGCACGCGCCATGTTGCGCGCCATCGGGTTCAGCCGGGAAGACCTGGCCAAACCCATCATCGGCGTGGGCCACAGCTGGATCGAGACCATGCCCTGCAACTTCACCCACCGCCAGCTGGCGGAGCGAGTGAAGGCCGGCGTCCGGGCGGCCGGCGGCACGCCCATGGAGTTCAACACCATCGCCATCTCGGACGGGGTCTCGATGGGCACCGAAGGGATGCGCGCGTCGCTGGTCAGCCGTGAGGTGATCGCCGACTCCATCGAGCTGGTGGCCCGCGGCCACTCCTTCGATGCGTTGGTCATGATCGTCGGCTGCGACAAGACCATCCCAGCGGCCGCCATGGCCCTCGCCCGGCTGAACATCCCCGGCCTGATCCTCTACAGCGGCACCATCGGACCAGGGAGGCACAACGGACACGACATCACCCTCCAGGACGTGTTCGAAGCGGTCGGCGCGCGAGCCGCGGGCCGGATCAGCGATACCGAGCTGCGCCAGATCGAAGAGCATGCCTGCCCGGGGGCCGGGGCCTGTGGTGGCCAGTTCACCGCGAACACGATGGCCACCGCCATGGAATTCCTCGGCATCAGCCCGGCCGGGATGAACGAGATCCCCGCCCTCGACACCAAGAAGCCGGACGCGGCCTACCGGGCGGGCCAGCTGATCATGGACCTGCTCGACCAGGGAGTCACGCCCCGGTCCGTGATCACCCGCGCCTCGATCGAAAACGCGGTGGCGTCCGTGGCCGGCACCGGCGGGTCAACCAACGGCGTGCTTCACCTGCTGGCCATCGCGCGCGAGGCCGGCGTGCCACTGACTATTGATGACTTCGACCGCATCGCGGCCCGCACTCCCATCGTGGCCAGCCTCAAGCCCGGTGGCGAGTACGTGGCCAGCGACCTCTACGCGGCGGGCGGGATGGCCCTGGTGGCGCAGCGCCTCCTGGAGGCCAAGGCTCTGCACCCAAATGCCTGGACGGTCGATGGGCGCACCCTGGGCACAGTCGCCCGCGCGGCCGTCGAGACGCCGGGCCAGCGGGTGGTCCGCTCGGTGGCGGATCCCGTGAAGCCGACCGGTGGACTGGCCATCCTGCGAGGGAACCTGGCGCCGGACGGCTGCGTGGTCAAACTGGCCGGTCACGAGCGCCTCCACCACCGGGGGCCGGCGCGGGTGTTCGATACCGAGCAAGCGGCCTTCGACGCGGTTCGCAAGGGCGCCATCCGGGAGAACGACGTGGTGGTCATCCGCTATGAGGGTCCGGTGGGCGGACCCGGGATGCCGGAGATGCTGGCGGTCACCGGGGCCCTGGTCGGCGAAGGGCTGGGCGATACCGTGGCGCTGGTGACCGATGGCCGATTCTCAGGGGCGACGCATGGACTGATGGCCGGTCACGTGGCGCCCGAGGCGGCGAAAGGCGGACCCATTGCCGCGCTCAAGGAGGGCGACATGATCGTCTTCGACATCACCGGCCGGCAGCTGAATGTGGAGCTTTCAACCAGCGAGCTGCGGACGCGACTGGCCGGCTGGCGGCCACCCAAGCCGCGCTACGAGACCGGCGCGCTGGCCAAGTATGCCGAGCTCGTGTCCTCGGCCAGCGAGGGCGCGGTCACCGGTCCCCGCTGATCCACGCTAGGACGGTTTCGTCACCATCAACCAGACGACCATCACGATGATGAGGCCGCTGGCGCCGCCGGCGACTTCGAATGCGCGGTCGAGGCGCGCCCACCTGGACGATGCCAACCCTTCGACCTCGGCGAGCCGGATGAGCCGCTGCAGGAGCGGGCCGACGACGAGGTAGAGAACCACGAGCACGATCGCGACCAGGATCACGGCCGACCGCACCCAAAACAGGGCCAGCGACCAGCGCGAGGCAGCCATCCACAGTCCGGTGACGAGCAAGACGATCAAGCCGGGCCGAGTGAGGACCTCGTCAAGAAACTTCGTGGTGCGCAGAGCGAACGGCAGGTGCGCCGGGCTTCGCATCGCCAGGCGAAGCCACAGGCTGGAGCCGGCGCTGCTGCCGACCGCCACGATGGCCACCAGGACGTGCACGAACTTGACCGTGAGATACAGCGTCACAGGGCTAGGAGCGAGTCGCGGCCGCAATGAGATTGCGGACCTTAGCAATCTGCGGATCCCAGAGATGGAGCTCGTGCTGGCCTACCCAGCGATCACGGTCTGCCACCAGGGCAGCCGCTTCGGCCGCCCGGCCGCGCTGCGCCAGGAATTCCGCCAACGCGAGGGTGCTATTGCTGGTGGGCCAGTGGTAGTCGGTGCCGCGCACCGCCTCAAGGCTCCGCCGTAAGCTCGCCTCCGCCTCAGTGTCCCGCCCCTGGGCGGCCCGGATCATCCCCAGATGGTGGTATACCTCGGAGACGGCCGTGACGTCATCGTCCCGAAGCACCGCCAGAGCACGCTGCATGAAATTCTCGGCTGAGGGAATATTGCCGAGGTCGAGCGCGGCTCGCGCCCGAAGCGCGAACAGCTCGGCCCGATTCCAGCGCTCGCCGCTCGACTCGCTGAGGACCAGCGCCTGGTCGAGGGCTTCGGCGGCTGGTGCAGGGAGGTTTTGCCACAGCAGCGCGTAGCTCACGAATCGAAGTGCGCTCACTTGCTGCTGAACCACTCCGGCGTCCCGAGCCGCGACAAGGTACGCGCGAAACACCTGCTCGGCGGCACGCAGGTCGCCGACGAGCAAGAACTTGGTCCCTCGAGGGAGATGCGCTTGCAGAGCGATGTTCCGCAATCCGGTTTTCGCCGCCATCGCCTCCGCTTCGGCGAGGTACCGATCAGCAGCGGCCAGTTCTCCGCGATTCGTCTCAGAACTCGCCAGCCGCATCAGGATGGCCGCGATGCGAGCGGAATCCCCGATCGTGCGGGCCTGCTCCAACAGCCGTCTATTCGCCTCGATGAATTCACCAAGCTGCCCAATCGAATACAGGTGGTTGGTCCCAATATGGAGCGCTTCGACCTCGCCCGCGGCGTCGCCGGCCAGTCGACAGGCCTCGACGGCACGCTCGACGACGCGATCGAACTCCTCAAGACTCTGCATGCCTGTCCAGTTTGCAATCCAGGCCTCCGTCAGCCGGGCGGTGGCAACCGCCCGCCCCAGGCCCGCCTGCGCGGCGAGCTGGGCGGCCTCGGCCGCCGCCCGGGCCGCTTCCGCATAGTCGCCGGTCATCATCAGCCGCTGGGCCTCCAGGAGTGCCAGGCGAGCGCGGGACGGAAGGCCACCGCCGTCTGGCAAGAGCGCCGCAGCGACACGTCCGGTCTGGAGCGCGGCCGCGACGGTGGCCACGTCACGCCGCGTAATGGCCTTGTCACCCGCGGCCAGCCACCAATCCAGCGCACGACGCGCTCGATGCGTCAGCAACTCGCCCTCGACGCCCACCTCGACGGACAGGGTTAGCGCCCGCTCCGCATGGTGGGCAAGAATTTCGGCGAGCTGCCGCGGGTCACCCGCCTCGCGCTCCAGCACGGATCCAAATCGGTCGTGGAACCCCGCCCGCTCCGACTTGGTGAGCGAGGCATAGGCCGCATCACGGATGAGGAGGTGGCGGAAGCGCATCTCGTCGCGATCACGCTCTCCCGCGACCACCAGGCCTTTGCGGCGGAGCGACTGCACACTGGCTTCTGGGTCGGCGCCGCCCACCAGCTCGCTGACCTGGGCCATCCCGAACCGCTCGCCGATGACACTGGCCGCCTGGAGTAATCCTTTCTCGCTATCAGGCAGGCCGTCGAGCCGAGCCGCCAGCACGGCCTGGATGCTGTGGGGGACCTCGATCTGGTCGATCCGTCCGGTCGCGCGCCAGCTCGCCCCGTCTCGAACCAGTCGACCGTCGTCGATCAGCATCTGGATGAACTCCTCGCAGAAGAGCGGCGTGCCCTCCGAGCGTTCGATGATCTGCGCGCGCAGGGTGGCCGGCAGCGCCTCGATCTCGAGCAATCGAGAGATCAGCGTGCCCGTTTCCTCCGGGTTGAGCGGATCGAGCGTGATGGTGGTCGAGTTCGGCTTCCCGGATCCCCAGTCGCGTCGGGCTTCCAGGAATTCTGGTCGGGCGATGCAGATCAACAGCATCGGCACGTCGACCGAGCGCTCAGCCAGCTGTTCGACGATCTCGATCACCGGAGGCTCCCCCCACTGCAGGTCGTCCACCACCATGATCAGCGGCCCTCCCGTCGCGACCGCTTCCAGATAGTGCCGGACCCCCCACCCGATCTCTCGGTCCACCCGGTCGGCCGGCGTGTCCGGCATCCCCGCGGTGGGAGTCTCGAGGCCCAGCATCACGGCCAGCCGGGCGCGGACGGCAGGTCGCTGAGGATCCCTGCCGAGGAGCTCCCCTAGCCAGCGGTCCAGCTTTGCCAGCGCGATGTCGCGCTCGTCGGTGAGACCGATGCCCGTGTCCGGCATCAGCATCTCCTTGAGCGGCCAGTAGGTGACGCCGCGTCCGTACGGCAGACAGCGGCCGCGGAGCAGCCGCGCTCCGGACCCAGCCAGCGTTGAGAGGGCTTCGCTCACCAACCGCGACTTTCCAACACCGGCCGCGCCGACCAGGGTGAACAGGTGCGGACGCCGGTCCTCCGCGGATCGCGCGAAGGTGTCCAGCAGCAGTTGAAGTTCGCGACCCCGTCCCACCAAGGCCGCCTGGAGGCCCGCCACACCCCGAGCCTGGACCGGTACCGTGGTGCGCGGCCGAAGCGCGCGGAACGCCACGAGCGGCTCTGGCTTGCCCCTGGCGGCAACCGCCTCGCGCGGCTCGTACTCGATGGCGGTGTGGGACAACCGGTGAGTCAACGCGCCGACCACGACCTCGCCGGGCTCGGCGCCCTGCTGCAGGCGGGCGGCGACGTTCACCGCATCGCCGCTCACCATGAACTGGCGATCTTCCCGGGCGGCCGTGACCGCCTCGCCGGTGTTGACCCCCACTCGGACCGGGAGCTCAGCCGCCCCATCGCGGATGTCCAGCGCCGCGCGTACCGCTCGCTCGGCGTCGTCATCGTGCACCGTGGGCACCCCGAACACGACCATGGCCGCGTCGCCCGCGAACTTCTCGACGGTCCCCCCGTAGGCCTCGGCAATGTCGGTGATGCGCTTGAAGTAGCGAGCCATCTGGCTGCGGACGACCTCCGGATCGGTCTGGGCCGCCAGCGCCGTCGAGCCCACCACGTCGGCGAACAGGACGGTGACGACCTTCCGCTGCTCGCGCACCGTCCGATTCTAGGTCCCGGCTCGGACGTTCATTGCGAAAGTCGTGCCCTGGACGCTCAAGTTAAACAGACCAGAGGTTTTGTGACAGGCAGCTGTCAAAGCTATGGTCCAGGATGGGCGCATGGCCACGTCAGGCCCTCCGATCCAAGAGACGCAAGCGGTCGTCCGGCAATGGGCTGACTGGTTCCGGCGTGCCGACGACGCGGAGCTGGCTGACGGCTTGATCAAGATTCGGGAAGCCGGCATCGATCCCTTTGAAGCGGTGTTCGCCACGGGAGTTCGGCGGTTCGAGAAGTCCGGCGAGTATGTGGCGGATGGGGCGCTGGGCATCGTGGCCTGGCTGCGCTCCAACTGCAAGCTCTCGGGTGGGGCGGCCGCTGAACGCGTCGGCATCGCCCGCCAGCTGGAACACCTGCCGGAAACGCAGAAGGCATTTGCCCGCGGGGAGGTGGGCTACCAGCACGTGGCGGTGCTGGCCCGCACCGCCGAGCATGTGGGGACAGCGGCCGTCGCCACGGCCGAGGCCAGCCTGCTCAAAGCGGCGGAGACCATGGACCCGGGCCTGTTCACTGCAGTGGCCAAGAATTTCGAGCATCGCGTGGATGCCGTAGCGGCGCTGGCCGAAGCCAACCGCGCCTACGAGCGGCGCTACCTGCACCTCAGTGAACCCAGCGATGGCCTGGTTCGCATGGACGGGCTGCTGGACGCCGAAGGCGGTGCCATCCTGCGGACCGCCTTGAACGCCGGCATCATGCTCGGCAACGACGACGACCGTACCCCGGGCCAGCGGCGTGCTGATGCCCTGGTCGATCTTTGCCGGCGCAAGGCCGGCGGGCCAGCCACCGGCGCTGGGCCTCGGCCGCACCTCGTCATCCGGGCCAGCCTCGATACGCTGCTGGGGACAGACGGTGCCCCGGCGGGCGAACTGGAAGTTGGCGGGTCGGTGCCTGGGGAGACTGTCCGGCGACTGGCCTGCGATGCCGCGCTCACTCGCATTACAGGTCGGGGCGAACTCGAGGCTGAGATCAGCCGCGCCTCGCGAAGCATCCCTCCGTCCACCCGGCGGGCGCTGGAGGCGCGGGATCGGACCTGTGTGGCCGGCCGGTGCGATCGCCCGCCGCAATGGACCGACGGCCATCACCTGCAGCACTGGACCCACGGTGGCCCGACCCTCCTGGCGAATCTCGTGTTGCTCTGCCGGCGGCACCACCGGATGGTCCATGAAGGAGGCTGGGGTCTGCGGCGCGGGGAGCATGGCCGATGGGGACTCGTGCCGCCGGTGAAGCTGGTCGCGGCTCGCGCCCGGTCTGCCTGACTGGTCCCTGGATTAGCTCGTCGCCGCCAGCGCGCGAACGCGCAATGCGAGCAGCAGGTCGAGTCGCGCGTCGGCGTCCTTCAGGTCGAGCTTCGTGATCTCGCCGATCCGGCGTAGACGATAGTGCAGCGTGTTGAGGTGAATGTGCAGCTCGCGGGCGGACTGGCGCAGGTGCCCGTGACGCTGCAGGTAGATCTCCAGCGTGTGCAGCAGCGGCGTGCCGTGGGCGGCGTCGTAGGCTTCGAGGGGGCCGAGCACGCGGTGGGCAAACGCCTCCAGGCCTTGCCGGTCCTCGACCTGAGCCAGCAGCCGATACACGCCCAGCCGGTCGTAGGTGACGACTTGTTCTTTCTTGCCGAAGCGAACCATCAGATGCAACGCCCGCTGCGCCTCCTGGAACGCGGGCCGGAAATCCGACGGCGTCGTGCACAACCGGCCGATCGCCGTCGAGACGGTGAGGCCGAGGTCAGAATCGGACACTGCCTCAAGGATCCGGGCGGCGAGTTCCTCGCCGGCTGCCAGCGCCTCGGCACCGGCCGCCACCGGGACCAGCAGGATGACGCTGTCGCTGTGGGCGGCCACCAGGTGGCGCGGATGCTTGCGTCCGGCGGCCCCCACGACGACCTGTAACAGGCGGTGCTTCACCTGGATGACCTTGTCCTCGTCGTACTGACGCTCGCGGATGACCTTGGCAAAATGGTCAATGTCCACCACGAGTAGTAAGTGCGGCGTCGCCAGGTCATACCGTAGGTACCGGGCCCGCCGATGCGCGTTAGCGTCGTCGCCGAAACTACCCGCCAGCAGGTCGTCCACCAGCTCGCCCCGCACCCGGTCTTCCGCCTCGGCGACTTCGCGTTGCTTGATGAGCTCGAGCGAGAGCACCGTGGCCGCGTGCTCGATGGCCATCAAGGCCAGCTCCTCCATGTGGGTGGGATGGCCGATGATCGACAGGTAGGCCAGGTGCTCGTTGCCGGCCATCACCGGGGCGATGATCCGCCGGGCGGTCAGCCCGTACTCAGGGAAGGCGGGCACCTCCCGGGCCACCCGGCCTTCGACAACTTCCCGGAGCATCGTCTTGATGGGCGACGCCCGCTGTACCTCGGGGGGCGTCCCATGCTGCTTGAGGGTCTCCTGCCGGTGGGGGTCTGTGAGGCCAGGGACGCTGTGGCTGGCCAGCAAGTGGAAAGCGGGGTCTTCGAGGCTCACGGAGCTTTCGACGAGTTCGCCGAGGGTGCGGACGATGGCTTCCACCCCTTCCCCGGTTTGGACCAGGTGGGTGAACTGCCGGTGAATTTCGATGGATCGCCGCAGCTGGGCGTTTTGGGCGTTGATGATCCGCTCCAGGATGGGGGCCATGATCTCCAGGTAGGAGACGTCCTCCGGAATCCGGATCAGGGGGATGCCGAACTCGTTGGCCTGCCCCAGCATCTCCGCCGGGATCTCGGGCAGATAGCGCTGCGGCTTGATGACCAGACCCGAAGAGCCGACCCTGGCCAGGTCCTTGACCAGCGACGCCTGGGCGGATCGATCGTCCTTGATCGCGAACGCGACCGTCAGCAGCAGCTCGCCGGGGGCCAGCCAGTCGAGCGTCTCGGGCGATTCCAGCACCTTCACCCAGGTAATCTCCCGATCCAGCCCAGAAGCGCCCGCCAGCACCTCCCCCCGCTGGAGTCCGCCCAGGGAAAGCGCGTCGCGAACCGTGACTGCCATCTCGAAGCTCCAGTATGCCGGATGGGCCCGGTTCCGGAAAGCACCAGAAGAACCAAAGCATTTTGTACGACCCATCCAATGCCGCCCCACTGCGGCCTGACTAGGCTGGAGTCTGGCGGTCTGGCTGCGGCGACGGGGACCAGTAGGGATCGACAGACGCTCACAGCGAGCCGGGGTGGTGGGAAGCCGGCAGCAGAGGCGATCTCCGACTCAGCCCCTGAGCAACCGGGACGCCGGAAGAGTGCGGCTGCGAGTGGCCGCAAGTAGGGTGGTACCACGGGAGCGGCCTCTCGTCCCTGCGGACGGGAGGTTTTTTATTTGTCGGCAAGGAAGAGGAGGACGCGAGATGGTCAGGTACACGATCGACATCCCCGACGAGCTGAACCGCGAGCTGCAGGAGCGGCGCCACCGGATCGATGTGTCGCAGGTGTGCCGGGACGCGCTGCAGTCGGCCGTGGCGGCGACCCCCGAAGGCGGCCGCGACCGCTTTGGGCGGGACGTGGCGGAGGACATTCTGCGGATGTTCAACGGATAGGAGCTGCATGACTCGAGACCAAGCTCCGGAGCGAACCGGGGCCGAGATCCTGCTGGAGGCCTTGGTCCGCGAGGGGGTGGACACCATCTTTGGCTACCCGGGCGGGGCCAACCTCCCGATCTACCAGCACCTGCCCGAGTTCCCCAACCTGAAACATGTCCTGGTCCGCCACGAGCAGGGGGCGGCCCACATGGCCGACGGCTACTCCCGGGCGTCGCGTCGGGTGGGTGTCTGTTTCGCCACGTCGGGACCGGGCGCGCTGAACCTGACCACCGGGCTGGCCACGGCATTCATGGACTCCGTGCCCCTGGTCGCCATCACTGGCCAGGTCCCGACCGCCATGGTCGGCCGCGACGCCTTCCAAGAATCAGATGTCATCGGCGTCAGCATGCCGATCACCAAGCACAGCTACCTGGTGACGGACGTCAAGGACATCGCCAAGACCGTGAAAGAGGCCTTTTACGTCGCTCGCACGGGCCGTCCGGGTCCGGTGTTGATCGACCTCCCCCGCGACCTGCAGCAGAAGATGGGTCCCTGGGTGTTCCCCGACACGATCGGGATCCCCTGGTATCACCCCGTGAGCCGGCCCGACCCCGCTGCGGTGGCGGCGGCGGCCCGGGCGCTAACCCGGGCCAAGCGCCCGGTCATCCTGGCGGGCCATGGCGTGCTCCTGTCCGCCGGCGAGGAGGCGCTGCTGAAAGTCGCGGAGAAGCAAGGCATCCCGGTGGGGACCACCCTGCTGGGCGTCGGCGCGTTCCCGGTCCAGCATCCGCTGGCCCTGCACCTCACCGGGTTCATGGGCACCGGCTGGAACCTCAATGCCGTGATCGAGTGCGACTGCCTGATGATGATCGGGATGCGGGTCGACGATCGCGTCACCGCCAAGCTGGACGGGTTCGCCCCTAACTGCGAGACGTTTATTCATATCGATATTGATCCGTCCGAGCACGGCAAGAACGTGCGCCCCCAGATCTCAATCGTGGCCGACGCCCGCGAGGCGTTGGAAGCGCTGGAGCGCGAGCTGCCCGAGCAGCCGTATCGGACCGATTGGTTGCTCCAGATCGACCGCTGGCGCGAGGAGCACCCGCTGCGGGCCAAAATCGCCAACAGCTGGCTGCAGCCCCAGGAGGTCTTGATCGAGATGTACAAGCATGCCAAGAGCGAGGCCATTGTGGTCGCCGACGTGGGCCAGAACCAGATCTGGGCGGCGCTCTGGTGGAACTACGACAAGCCGGGCCTGTTCATAAATTCTGGCGGCTCGGGCACCATGGGCTTCGCCTTCCCCGCCGCCGTGGGTGCCAAGTTCGCCCGGCCCGAGAAGACGGTCTTTTGCGTTACCGGCGAGGGTGGGTTCGTGATGACCATGCAGGAACTGTCCACGGCCGTGGAGCACAAAGTGGACGTCAAGATCGTGATTCTGAACAACGCCTCGTTGGGCATGGTGCGCCAGTTCCAGGACAGCTTTTACGGCGGCGTGCGCAGTGCCGTCGACCTCTCAGTCATGCCGGACTTCGTCAAGCTGGCCGACGCCTTTGGGTTGCCCGGCTATCGGGCCCGCACAGTGGCCGAAACCCGGGATGTCCTGGCCAAGGCCATGGCGCACAAGGGGCCGGTGTTGATCGATTTCGTCATCGACCCCGAGGCCAATGTGTACCCGATCATCCCGCTGGGCAAGCAGCTCAAGGACTTCATCGAGGAGCCGCTCTCGGCATGAGCGAAGGCCGAGTCCTGTCGGCGCTGGTGGCCAACCGGCCGGGGGTGCTGAACCGCGTGTCGGGGCTCATCCGGCGGCGCGGATTCAACATCGAGAACCTGACGGTCGGCCCCACCCTGGACCACAGCATCTCGCGCATGACGATCGTGGTCAACGTTGGGGCGGCGCCGGCCGACCAGGCCGTTCGGCAGCTAGCCAAGCTGATCGATGTCGTCGACGTTCGCGATATTACTGATGAAGAGCGCGTTGAGTGTGAGCTGATGCTCATCCGGATTGAGAACGCCGCCCAGCGCCGCGGGGCCCTGGTCGACCGCGCCGGCCCGAACGCACGCGTGGTGGCCGAGGTCGAGGACGTGGTGATCCTGGCCGTCAACGGCACCGGCGACGAGCTGGACCACATGCTCGAGCGGTTGCGCGGCTTCGACGTCAAGGGAATCGCCCGCACCGGGATCGTCTCCATGATGGTGGACGAGACCCACCCGCACGCGGTGCCCCATTGGGCGCGCCTGGCCGAACGGGACGGCGAGCACCCGGAAGAGACGGAGGTCATGAGCATCCTATGACGGCGAAGGTCTATTACGATCAGGACGCCGATCTCCAGGTGCTGGCCGGCGAGCGGATCGCCGTGATCGGCTATGGCAGCCAGGGGCACGCGCATGCCCTCAACCTGCAGGACAACGGGGTCGACGTCGTGGTCGGCTTGTACGCGGGGAGCAAGTCGTGGGCGGAAGCCGAGAAGCACGACCTGCGAGTCGAGACGGTCGAAAAAGCCGTAGAGCTGGGCAGCATGGTCATGATGCTGGTGCCGGACCAAACGCAGAAAATTCTCTACGAGCAGTCCGTCAAGTCGCACCTGAAGCCCGGCAGCGCGCTGATGTTCGCCCACGGCTTCAACATCCACTTCAGCCAGATCGTGCCCGCGCCAGACGTAGACGTCTCAATGGTCGCGCCCAAGGGGCCCGGCCACATCGTGCGCCGCATGTTCCAGGAGAAGATCGGCGTGCCGGCGCTGGTGGCCGTCCACCAGGACGCCACCGGCAAGGCGCGCCAGCGGACCCTGGCCTATGCCAAGGGCATCGGGTCCACCAAGGCCGGCGTGCTGGAGACAACGTTCAAAGAAGAAACTGAGACTGACTTATTTGGCGAGCAGGCGGTTCTCTGTGGCGGACTGACCTCGCTGGTCAAAGCTGGCTTCGAGACGCTGGTCGAGGCCGGCTACCAGCCCGAGCTGGCCTACTTCGAGTGCATGCACGAAATGAAATTGATCATCGATCTCATGTACCAGGGGGGCATGAGCTACATGCGCTACAGCATCAGCGACACGGCCGAGTTCGGCGACTACGTGAGCGGCCCAAGATTGATTAATCAGTCCGTCCGGGCCGAGATGCGCCAGATCCTGCACGAGATCCAGGACGGGACTTTCGCGCGCACGTGGATCCTGGAGAACCAGGCCGGCCGGCCCGCCTTCAACGCCGCCCGAAAGCGGGAGAGCGAGCACCTGATCGAGCGGGTGGGCCGCGATCTGCGGGCCATGATGCCCTGGCTCAAGGCGGGCAAGGCCTGATGCAGCGCGTGTATATCTTTGATACCACGTTGCGCGACGGCGAGCAGTCGCCGGGCGCCTCCCTGACGCCAGATCAGAAGCTCGAGATCGCCCACCAGCTGGCACGGCTCGGCGTCGACGTCATCGAGGGTGGGTTTCCCCTGTCCTCGCCCGGGGACTTTGAAGCCGTGCAGCGCATCGCGCGCTCAGTCCAGGGCCCGGTCATCACCGCGCTGGCCCGGGCAGTCCGCCAGGATATCGACGCCGTCTGGGAAGCCGTCCGCGACGCGGCCCGGCCCCAGATCCATATGGTGCTTTCGGTCTCGGACGTGCATATCGAACACAAGCTGCGTTCCAATCGACGGGACGTCTTGCGGCGGGGCGTGGAGGCCGTCGCGTATGCCCGTTCTTTGTGCGACGCGGTCGAGTACTCGCCCGAGGACGCGGGGCGCGCCGATCCGGAGTACCTGTACGAGACGCTGGAGGCCGTGATCGACGCCGGCGCGACCGTGGTCAACATCCCGGACACCACCGGCTACACCATCCCCCAGGAGTTCGGCGGGCTGATCGCCTCCATCCGGCAGCACGTCCGGAATATCGACAAGGCCTTGATCAGCGTCCACTGCCACAACGACCTGGGGCTGGCCACGGCGAACACCGTGGCGGCCATCCTGAACGGGGCCCGGCGGGCCGAATGTACCATCAACGGCATCGGTGAGCGCGCCGGCAACGCGTCACTGGAAGAGGTGGTCATGGTCCTGAAGACCCGGGAACACTCGCTGGGGTTCCAGACCGGCATCGTGACGTCCCTCTTGGCGGAGACCAGCCGGCTGGTGGCGGCGCGCACCGGGATCGCCGTCCAGCTGAACAAGGCGGTGGTGGGCGGCAACGCCTTCGCCCACGCCTCCGGGATCCACCAGGATGGCGTGCTGAAAGACAAGCAGAATTACGAGATCATGCGACCGGCCGACGTGGGCATGGGCGAGAGCCGGATCGTGCTGTCACCCCGCTCCGGCCGGCACGCTTTTCGCTTCCGGCTGGCCGAGCTGGGCTATCATCTGCCCGAGGCCGCTTTTAACGAGGCTTGGGACCTTTTCCTGGGCGTGGCCGACCGCCAGAAGGAGATCACCGATCGGGACCTGGAACGGATCGTGAACGCCGTCACCGTGGAGGCCGGCTGACCACCATGGCGGTCGAACCGCTTCCGTCGCCGCGGACGGCCCCGCCGCCGACCACCCACGTGGCGGGCGGCTCGGTCTACTTCCAGGGACGGATTGTGCCGTTCGCCGAGGCCACGGTCAGCGTGGCGACGCATGCCCTGAACTACGGGACGGCGTGCTTTGAGGGGATCCGGGCCTACTGGAACGAGGACCGGGAGGAGCTCTACCTGCTCAAGCTGTCCGAGCACTACCGGCGATTCCTGCGCTCGACCCAGCTGCTGAAGATGCACTTGCGCGAAACCGTCGACGAGCTGGGCCAGATTACCTGCGACATCCTCCGGCGGGACGGCCACCGCGGCGACGTCTACATCCGGCCGATCGCCTATAAGTCCTCCCCGATCATCAAGGTCGACCTCCACAGCTCGAGCGATGCCCTGGCCATCTTCGCCGTCCCCATGGGCGATTACGCCCGGACCGACGGGCTGCGGTTGACGATTTCTTCCTGGCGGCGGATCGGGGATAACAGCATCCCGGCCCGCGGCAAGGTCACCGGCGCGTATGTCAATACGGCGTTGGCGGTGGACGACGCCATCAGCGCCGGCTACGACGATTGTCTAATGCTTACCGAGGACGGGCACATCGCCGAGGCCAGCGCCGCCAACGTCTTCCTGGTCCAGAGCGGGACCCTGGTGACCCCGCCGGTCAGCGATGACATCCTGGTGGGGATCACCCGCGCCGCCGTGATGGAGCTGGCCCGCGACCGCGGCCTCCCGATCGTGGAGCGGACCATCGACCGGACCGAAACCTACCAGGCCGAGGAGATCTTCCTCTGCGGGACCGGGGTCCAGGTGGCCCCGGTGGTCGAAATCGATGGGCGGGCGGTCGGGTCGGGCGCCCCGGGAAAGACGACGCTGGACCTGCAGGACGCGTATTTCGCCGCTGTGCGCGGGTCGGATCCGCGCTACCGCCACTGGTGCACGCCGGTCTATGGAGGGATGCCGCGAATGACGCCCGCTCAGAACCCGATTTGACGAGCCACCTCAGGGGCTGGTAGGGTTCGAGCAACAAGTAAATATCGCCTTATCAAGAGTGGCTGAGGGGCCGGCCCTATGACGCCTGCCAACCTGTCGGACACGACAAGGTGGAAAATCCGTCAGACCTCCAGGTCTGAAAGATGACGCGATCATCGGATTTCCCGGCCCCTCATCACAGGGGCCGTTTTGTTTTTTCAAGGCATTGTCTGTCTAAGGAGTGCGATGAGCGTGAAACAGCTTCGCTGCCGGGAGTGCGGCCGAACGCGACCGCTGGAGCCGGCCTTCGTCTGTGAGTATTGCTTCGGTCCGCTGGAGGTGATCTACGACTACGCCAACCTGCGCACCAGCCTGAGCCGGGAATCGATCGCGGCCGGGCCGTCGACCATCTGGCGGTACGCCGACCTGCTGCCGGCCACCGCCGTCGATGGCGACCTGGGGACGGGATTCACCCCTCTGTCCGAGGCCCGCAACCTGGGCCGCGAGCTGGGTCTGGCCAATCTTTACATCAAGAATGACACGCTCAATCCAACTGGCTCGTTCAAAGATCGCAATGTGGCCGTCGCAACGGCCTTCGCGCTGGCCCACGGCTTCGAGACGCTCTCCTGTTCGTCGACGGGCAACCTGGCGGGGTCGGTGGCCGCCTACGCGGCCCGGGCCGGGCTGCGGGCACTGGTCTTCATCCCGTCGGACCTGGAGCGCGGAAAGGTCGGCGCCGCGGAGGCCTACGGGGCTACCGTCGTCGAAGTCGACGGGACGTACGATGACGTCAACCGGCTGTGCGCCGAGCTGGCCGATCAGCACAGCTGGGGCATCGTGAATGTCAACTTGCGGCCGTTCTACTCCGAGGGCAGCAAGACGCTACTCTTCGAGGTTGTGGAGCAGCTTGGCTGGCGGGCGCCGGACCATATCGTCGTGCCGGTGGCCGCCGGCTCTCTGCTGGCCAAGACGGCGAAGGCCCTCGACGAGCTGGTCTCGGTGGGCCTCCTGGACGGGACCACCACGCGGATCCACGCTGCCCAGGCCCAGGGCTGCGCTCCCATCAGCACGGCCATCCGGGAGGGTGCCGACCGCGTGACGCCAGTCAAGCCCAAGACCGTCGCCAAATCGCTGGCGATCGGCAACCCGGCCGACGGCCGCTACGCCATCCGGGCCGTGCGCCAATCGGGCGGGTGGGCCACCGCGGCGCCCGATCCCGAGATCCTGGCGGGCATGGCCCTGCTGGCCGAGACCGAGGGCATCCTGGCGGAGACGGCCGGCGGAGTAGCCGTGGCGGGGCTGCAGCGGCTAGTCGCCGAAAACCGGATCGACGCCCAAGAGACCGTCGTCCTGTGCATCACCGGCAGCGGCCTCAAGACACCGGAGCTATTTTCGTCCCACGAGGGCCGGCGGCTGCACTTGTCGCGGGCCCACGCGGCCGACGCCGAGCTGGCCCTGGCGGGAGCCCCGGCCTGAGGTCGTGAAAAAGCTTCGCACCGGTGTGCTGGGCGCGACCGGACTGGCGGGCCAGCAGGTGGTGGCGGCGTTACAGGGCCACCCCTGGTTCGTCGTGACGGCCCTGGCCGCGTCTGAGCGTTCGGCTGGGAAACCCTACGGCGAGGCCCTGCGGGGGTCGGGCGGCGCCAGCCGCTGGTTTGCCGACGGCTCGGCAGATCCCTCGGTCGAGTCCCTGGTCATGGGCGCCGCGCCGGACCTGGTCGATGCGGACGTCGACCTGGTCTTTTCGGCCGTGGACCGTGAAGTGGCCCTCGAGTGGGAGCCGAAGCTGGCGGCGCGCGTGCCCGTGATCAGCACGGCGTCGGCGTTTCGCGATGAGGCCGACGTGCCGCTGCTGCTTCCCGGGATCAACAATGCCCACGCGGGAGTCATCCCAACCCAGCGCAAGATGCGCGGGTGGCGCGGGTTCATCGCCCCCATCCCGAACTGCACCACCACCGGGCTGGCTATTTCGTTGAAGCCGCTCCAGGATCGCTTCGGCTTGCGGCTGGTGGCCATGACCTCCATGCAGGCGGTCTCCGGCGCGGGCCGCGCCGGAGGCGTCCTGGCCCTGGATGTCATCGACAACGTGGTCCCCTTTATTCCTGGCGAAGAAGAGAAGGTGGTTCGCGAGACAAGGAAAATCCTGGGTTGCTGGGGCGATCGGTTTGAGCCAGCGCCGCTGGCGCTCACCTGCACCTGCACCCGCGTCAACGTCCAAGACGGGCATACAGAAGCCGTCTTTGTCGCCACCGAGCGACCGGCCGACGCGGAGGCGGCCTTCGAGGCCATGGCGGCGTTCACGCCCGAGGGCCTGGCCGGTCTGCCCAGCGCGCCCGAGCGGTTGCTCCAGGTGGTGCGCGATCCCTTCCGGCCGCAGCCCCGGCGCGACCGCGACGCCGGCGGCGGCATGACGGTGACCGTGGGGCGGATGCGCACGGACGAGGCGCTGGGGGGCGTGAAGTATGTCGTCCTCTCGCACAACACCAAGCTGGGCGCCGGCAAGGGGGCCGTGCTGCTCGCCGAGTGGCTGACCCGGGAGGGGTTCGTTGGCGGTCCGGCCTGAGGGACCGCCCCGACCGATCCTGGTCCAGAAGTACGGCGGCACCTCGCTGGACACGGCCGCCCACATCAAGCGCGCCGCCCAGCGGATCGCCGAGCGGCACCGGAACGGCGAAGCGGTGGTCGCCGTGGTCAGCGCCATGGGTGATACCACCGACCGGCTGCTCAGCCTGGCCGGTCAGGTGTCCCGCGAGCCAGACCCGCGCGAGCTCGACCTCCTGCTGTCAACCGGTGAGGGCGTCTCGGCCCCGCTGATGTCGATGGCCCTGAATGAGCTGGGCGTGGCCGCCGTCTCCCTATTGGGTTTCCAGGCCGGGATCCAGACGGACCGGCGGCACGCGCGGGCCCGGATCACCGGGCTGGCCCCAGAGCGGATCGAACGCGAGCTAGCCCGCGGCCGGGTGGTGGTGGTGGCGGGGTTCCAGGGGATCGGCGATGAGATGGAGGTCACCACGCTGGGCCGCGGGGGCTCGGACACGAGCGCCGTGGCGCTGGCGGTCGGGCTGCACGCCCAGGCCTGCGAGATCTACACCGACGTGCAGGGGATCTTCACCGCCGACCCGCGGCTGGTGCCGGACGCGCGGCCGCTGCCGCGGATCGCCTACGCGGAGATGCTGGAGATGGCCAGCGCCGGGGCGCGGGTCATGCACCCCCGCTCGGTGGAGATTGCCGCCGCCTACGGGATGGAGCTGCATATCCGATCCGCGTTTGACGAGGGACCGGGTACCATCGTGTGTGCCGAGGAGCACATCGTGGAACAGCGCAATCGCGTCCGGGGGGTGGCGCACCAGGAGCAGGTGGCGCGCGTGTCGCTCGTCGGGGTTCCCGACCGGCCGGGGATCGCCGCCGCCGTCTTCACGCCGCTGGCCGAGGCCGACATTGCCGCCGACGTGATCGTGCAGACGGCCAGTCACGAGGGCATTACGGACATGTCCTTCACGGTCCCGGCGGCGGACGCCAAGCGCGCGCAGCAGATCGTGGACCAGGTGGCTCAGTCGATGGGCGCCCGTACCGTGGAGCAGCGTCGCGGACTGGCCAAGGTCGCCCTCATCGGCAGCGGTATTAACCAGCAGCCTGGCGTTGCGGCCACCATGTTCCGGACGCTGTCGGCGGCCGGCATCAACATCGAGATGATCTCGACGTCGGAGATCC
>VBID01000156.1 GCA_005880615.1 Chloroflexota bacterium | reverse complement strand
CCATACTTGTCGATCCAGTCCAGCGCCGCGGACATCGCCGGTAGCAGCTCGACGAAGAGATCGCGGTCGTTCACCCAATCCATCAGCTCCACCAGCGCCACCAGGAAGAGGGGCGTGCTGTCCACCGAGCCGTAGTAGGGCGTGTGCGGGATCTGCTTGAGGTTGGCCAGCTCGCCGAAGCGACGCTCGTGGAGGATCTTGCCCGGCTGCTCGTCGCGGCTGGGATCAACCTTGGTGCCCTGGTGGGCGGCCAGGTAGCGGAGCGTGCCGCTGGCGATGTCGGGATTGAGACCCAGGGTCTGGATCGACGCGATCAAAGCGTCGCGACCGAACGGGGCGCTGAACCATGGGATGCCGGCCATGGGCAGCAGCCCCGTGTCGAACTCTTCCAGCAGAATGCGGAGGTCCTTCGAGCTGCGCTGGAGCACTCCTCGGTCCAGGAATGCGTTGTCGGTGGTGATTCCGGTCGTACTCTGCTCCCAGGTCCGGTAGGACTGCTGCAGCGCCTGCAGGGAATCGTCGTAGAGGTAGTCCAGGTTGGGAATCTCGCCGCCCAGCTCGGGCACGATGTCAATGATGAGCGTGACGGTCTGGTGGGGCTCGAGGTGGTACTGGTAGCGCACCGTCCGATCGTGCCGGTAACTCGGCTTGTCCTCCAGGATGACCTCCGTGCGCCGGCTGATTTGATCCAGGCCCTGGTAGCCGAAGACCATCCCGTAGTCGTGCGCTTCCAGGGGCAGGCGCTGCCCGTAGAAGTTGAAACTCATGCCGCGCACGTCGAACATGTCTTTGAAGTCGGCGTCGAACGTGAACGAGCACTCGATGTCCACCGACTCGGTGCCGCAGTTCTGGATGCCGATCCGTTCGTGGAGGCCGCCGTAAACGAACCGGCTGCGCCGGATGCTGAGGCTCTGCTGGGGGATGGTGCGTTTGCCTTCGTCCACGATGAGCACCGGATTCACCATCTGGAAGAGGGCGACGTAGCTTTCCTCGGTCGAGGCCGACAGCAGGATGGGCTTGAGGCCGTTGAGCCGAAACTCGTAGGCCGACAGAAAGCGGGTGTCCTGAAAGTAAAGGCCCAGGCCCGAATCGTTGTCCTGGGGGATGTCGCCCAGTGGGTCCGAGACGACCATGATGCGATTCTCTTTGAGGACCACGCGGCCGTCCGGCACGGTGCCTATTATATGGACGCCTGTCGGAATCCTTGGGCGACTAGGTATACGTTTTGTGAGGTTAAGACATGGCGACTCCCTTTGTGGCGATTGTCGGGCGGCCCAACGTCGGCAAGTCCACCCTGTTCAACCGGCTGGTGGGCGAGCGCCGGGCGATCGTCGATGCCATGCCCGGATTGACCCGCGACCGGCTGTACGGGGAGGCCGACTGGCGGGGCCGGTCGTTCGTGGTGGTGGATACGGCCGGCCTGGTGCTGGGGCGCCTTCGCGACGAGGAGGTAAGCGTCCGCGAGCTGCGCCGCCGGATGGAAGCGCAAACGCAGGAGGCCGTGGCGGCGGTCGAGTGCGTGTTATTCGTGGTGGACGCGCGCGAAGGGCTGAATCCCATCGACCGCGACATTGCCGAGTTGCTGCGGCGCTCCACGGTGCCGGTGATCGTGGTGGCCAACAAGATCGATACGCGGGGCGCGGATGTGTCGGAGTTCTACGCGCTGGGATTGGGTGAGGTGTTCGGGGTGTCCGCCTTACACGGGACGGGCAGCGGGGATTTGCTGGATGCCGTCGTTGAGCGACTGCCGGCCGAGCCGGACGCCGGGGTCGAGGTGGCGGCGGCTCGCGTCGATGCCCGCGTAGCAGTGTTGGGGCGGCCGAATGTGGGGAAGTCCTCGCTGGTGAATGCCTTGCTGGGGCACGAGCGATCGCTGGTGGATGCGGTGCCCGGCACGACCCGTGACCCGGTGGATACGACGTTCACGTTCGGCGGAGGGGATGGCCAGGGCGATGGCCGGTCGGTGATGCTGGTGGACACCGCCGGGATCCGGCGGCCCGGCCTAACGCGAGGGGTGGAGCAATACTCGCTGCTGCGCGGGCTGCGGGCGATGGAGCGTGCGGACGTGGCGTTGGTGGTGATGGACGCCCGGGAGGGGGTGACCGCGCAGGACCGGCATATCGCGGGGTATGTGGTGCAGGCCGGGCGCGGGCTGGTGCTGGTGGTCAATAAATGGGACCTGCTCTCGCCAGAGGAGAAGGACGAACGCGTCTGGCGCAAACGATTGAAGGACGCGTTCGACTTTGCTCCCTGGGCGCCGGTCGCGTATGTGTCCGCCAAGACCGGGCAGCGGGCCGATCTGCCGTTGTCGCTGGCACTGCAGGTTGTCGCATCGCGTGCGCGCCGGGTGTCGACGCCGGAGCTGAACCGATGGCTGCGGACCGTGCTGGCGGAGCGCGAACCGCCGAGCCACAAGGGCAAACGGTTGACGGTGCTCTACGTGAACCAGGTGGAGGCCGGGAGTCCGACGTTCCTCGTGTTCGTCAATGACCCCGAGCTGGTGCATTTCTCTTACCAGCGGTTTCTGGAATCGCGGCTGCGCAAGGCCTTCGGCTTCGAGGGAACGCCCATGCGTTTGCTCTTTCGCGGGCGCGGGAAAGGTGAGGACTCCGGCGCGCGGCCTCGACCCCGCGCTGCGCGGGGAAAGCGCCCAAAAGGCCGCCTATAATAGGTCGCGCGTCGGGGAGTGGCGCAGCCTGGTAGCGCACTTGAATGGGGTTCAAGGGGTCGCAGGTTCAAATCCTGTCTCCCCGATAGCATCCCTCGACGGGGCGAACGTTGCTTACGGCTTGGTCTTCAGGAGGCGCTTGAAGTCGAGGTCGGGCTCCTGGGCAAGCAGCAGGTGCAGGTCGAGCAGCTCATCGGCTGAAATGATCGGGCGACTGCCATTCGCCCGGGTATGCAGCTCCAGCTGAAGCTCATACATCGCCTTGCCGTCGCGGGGATTGATGCCCAACATTTCCTAATAATCTGATAGCCTGACTATCACTAGTTTAGGATGGGCAATTATCGCGTGTCAAGTTTCGGGCAAGGGGCCGCCGAATTAAGTCTGGTGGCTCACCCGGCGAACGGTCCGGAACGCCAGGCCGGCCCCGCTGATGAACAGAACTCCGCCCAGGGCAATTAACCCAACGGTGATTGGCAGGAAGAGCGGGTTGTCCAGGTCGTTCTCGGCGTAGCCCAGGAACACCATCAGCAGGTCGGTCACCAGGCCCGCAAAGGCGGAGCCCAGGAACAGCCACAGCTCAGTCCGCGAACCCGGCGGAACAGGCGAGGTCGCCTTGGGGGCCATCAGCCCGGCGCGGACGCCGAAGGCGATCAATCCCAGGAAGGCCAGGCCGGACGCGGCGGTAAAGACCAGCACCACAACCAGCACCGAAAGCACGCGGTCCTCGATGCCGGCGAACCCGTTAAAGGGGACCATTCGACGGGATTTTACGCCTTGTCTACGCCGCCCAGCGCCTGGGCGACCAGGCGCTCCTGGACCGCCTCATGCGCCCCGGCGTACCCTTCGCTGGGGCTCGCCCGCTCGGGGCGCCCCACATACTTCAGGGAGAGGCCCTCCGGCAGCCGGCCCTCCAGGTGGAGATGGACATGGGTCCAGGCCCCCATGTTCATCGGCTCCTCCTGCACCCAGGTCACCTGGCGCAAGTTGGGATAGGCCCCAAGCAGTCCCAGCACATCGTCGATCCGGAATGGCTCCAGCAACTCCAGCCGGGCAATTGCGACGTCGCCCGCCGGCGCCCGCAATGGACTCAGGGACAGATCGTAGTAGACCTTCCCGGTGCACAGCAGCAGACGGTGAACGTCGTCACGCCGCTGGGACGCCTGCGGGTCATCGATCACCCGTCGGAACCCGCCCGACACCAGGTCCTCCAGTTGCGAGGCCGACGCCTTCAACCGCAGCAGACTCTTGGGCGTCATCAGCACCAGCGGTCGCGGCCGCGAATGGAGCGCCTCCCGCCGCAGCACGTGAAAATACTGGGCGGCCGTGGATGGGTAGGCCACCCGGATGTTGCCCTCCGCCGCCAGCTGCAAGAACCGTTCCAGGCGCGCGCTCGAGTGCTCCGGCCCCGACCCTTCGTAGCCGTGCGGCAGCATCAGCGTCAACCGCGACGCCTGCCCCCACTTGGCTAGCCCCGACACGATGAACTGATCTACCACGATCTCCGCGCCGTTGATGAAGTCCCCGTATTGCGCTTCCCAGCAGACCAGGGCTTCCGGCGCCTGGGCGCTGTATCCGTATTCGAAGGCCAGCGCTCCATACTCGGAGAGGGGACTGTTGGCCAGCTCGAAGGTGGCGGTGGCGCCCACCAGGTGTTCGATCGGGATCCAGCGCCGACCGTCGTTGACGTCATGGATCACCATGTGCCGCTGGCTGAACGTCCCGCGCTCGGTATCCTGGCCGGTCAGCCGCGCCGGGACCCCGCCGGTCACCAGGCTGGCGAATGCCAGCGCCTCGGCCTGGGCCCAATCGATATCCCGGCCCGCCAGCGGCTGGCGGCGCCGCTCCATCTGGCGCAGCAATTTCGGGTTGACCGCGAATCCGTCGGGCACCGAAAGGAGTTGACGGTTCAACGACTCCAGCACGTCCGCCGAGACGGCGGTCTTGATATCGGGTTCCGGGCTGACGTCCATCACCGGCCGGGCGGCTTCCACCACCTGTGCCGAGCGCTCCTTCACCCGGGTGTGCGCGCCGGCCACCTTCTCCTCGGCGGCGGAGACCATCGCCTTGACCTCATCCGCGGTGAGCAGGCCGGCCTCGATCAGCTCGGCGGCAAACAGATCGCGCACCGGTGGATGCTCCCGAATGGTTCGGTATATGACCGGCTGGGTGTAGGCGGGCTCATCGGTCTCGTTGTGGCCGAACCGACGGTACCCAATCAGGTCGACCACGACGTCCCGGCCGAACTTGCGCCGGAAGGCCACCGCCAGCCGGATGGCCGTCATGCTGGCGGCGATGTCGTCGGCGTTGACGTGGATGATGGGCAGATCGAACCCCTTGGCCAGGTCACTGGCGTAGCGGGTGGATCGCCCCTCGTCGGGATCGGTGGTGAATCCCAGCTGATTGTTGGCGATGATGTGCAGAGTGCCGCCGGTCGAGTAGCCGGCCAGCTTCTGCAGGTTCAGTACCTCCGCCACCACCCCCTGCCCCGGGAATGACGCGTCCCCATGGATCAGCAACGGCACCGTGGTGGTCTGATCGAGGTGCACCTGCGGCCCTTTGCGGCGGGTTTGCTGCGCCCGGGTCCAACCCTCGACCACCCCGTCGACAGCTTCCAGGTGCGAGGGATTGGCCAGCAGGGTCACGGAGACCTGCTTGCCGTTGGGCGTGACGTACGTCCCCTCGGCCTCGGCGTGGTACTTCACATCACCGGACACGTCGCCGGTGGCCACTCGCGCCTTCCCCTGCTCGAACTCCACCAGGATCGACTCGTAGGGTCGATTGACCACATGGGCGATCACGCTCAAGCGGCCGCGGTGCGCCATGCCCATCACCACCTGGCGGGTGCCCTCTTCCGCCAGCAGGGAGATGGCCTCTTCCAGCATGACCACCATGGCGTCCAGTCCCTCGATGGAGAACGTCTTCTGGCCGAGGAACGCCCGGCGCAGGTAGCGCTCCATGGCGTCCACCTTGGTCAGGCGACCCAGCAGCTGGCGGGCCCGCTCGGGGGATAGCGGCTGGCGGTAGCGCCCCGACTCGATCCGCTCGCGCAGCCAGTTGCGCTGCTCGTGGCTGGAGATGTGCTCGATCTCGTAGGCGATGGTCGAGCAGTAGGTCTCACGCAGGTTCGGCAGGACTTCCGCCAGCGTTTCGCCGGGCACCCGCACGCGCAACACCGCGGCTGGTACCGCCCGCATCAGCTCGTCGGTCAGGCCCAGGTTCATGGGATCCAGCGACGGATCACCGGGCGGCGCACTGCCCAACGGGTCCAACCGGGCCGCCAAGTGACCATGGCTGCGATAGGCGGCCACTAGCGCTACCCCGGCCGCCACCCCGCGCACCAGTTCCGCCGCCTGCGTGGGCTCACCTTCGCCCACGCCTTCGGGAAGGGCGACCAGCGCTCCGCCCGCGGCCACCACGTCGGCCGGGACCGGCAGGCCGAGCGAGACAAAGATCGCCTCGTAGAACCCGTCGGCCCCGTTGAGCAGGTCGTCGATACGGCGCAAAAACTCACCGGACTCCGCCCCCTGGATCACCCGATGGTCGTAGGTGCTGCTCATGGTCATCACCTTCGACACGCCCAGCTGGCGGACCGCCTTCTCGGACATCCCCGAGAACTGCGCGGGATATCCGATCGCGCCGGTGGCAACGATGGTTCCCTGGCCCGGCATTAGCCGGGGCACGGAGGCCACCGTCCCGAGGCCGCCCGGGTTGGTCAGGGTCATGGTTGCCCCGCGGAGGTCCTCGACCGTGAGTTTGTTGGTACGCGCCTTCGCCACCAGAGTTTCGTACCGGTCGCGGAAGGCGGCAAAGCTCAGCAGGTCCGCGCTCTTGATGACGGGCACCACCAGGAAGCGACCACCCTCGGGTTTCTGCAGGTCGACGGCCAGACCCAGGTGCACGCCGCGCGCAACGCGGTGGGGCTTGCCCTCTACGCGCTCGA
>VBID01000007.1 GCA_005880615.1 Chloroflexota bacterium | reverse complement strand
CCACGTACCGTTGCACGTCCGACTCGCTGTGCTGAACCGAGAGCGTCCAGTTCTCCTCGGCACCGGGGGCCATCAGCACCCCGCGGTTGGACTGGTACAGCCAGGACACGTAGGCCCACCGCTTGTCGATGGTCAGGTAATCGCGGTAGTTGCGCACCGGCTGCTGGCGGAAGGTGACGCAGCCGCGGGCCGCCATGGCGATCACGTGGAAGGGGAGTTCGTACTCCTCGATCACCGCGTCCAGGCCTCCCTGCAGGGTCTCGCTCAAGGCATCCAGGTGCGCGTACGCCGAGGGCGTCAGGACGGAGAGCAGCGTGGTCCGGGCGGCGGCCATGGTGAGGGGATTGCCGTTGAAGGTCCCGAGCTGGATCACCTTCTTGTCCTCGATGGTGGCCATCACATCGGTGCGGCCGCCGATGGCGCCGCAGGGCAGCCCGCCCCCGATGGCTTTGGCCAGCGCCGTCAGGTCCGGGGTCACCCCGAACCGCTCAGTGGCGCCTCCCGGCGCAATGGTGACCCCGGTCTTGACCTCGTCGAAGACCAGCAGCGCGCCGTGGCGGTGGGCGAGGTCCCGCACCGCGGCCAAGTAGCCAGGGTCAGGTGGCACGATGCCCACGTTCATCATCACCGGCTCGAGGATGACGGCGGCCACCTCCCCCGGATGGCGCTCAAAGGCGCGCTCCATGGCGGGCACATTGTTGAACGGCACCACCGTCGTCAGGTCCACCACTGCCTGCGGGATACCGGCGCTATGCGGGACCGACACTGGGGCGTCAGCGGGTCCCATCAGGTCGGGGGGCGGCTCCACGGAGACAGACAGCGCGTCATGGTGGCCGTGATAGGAGGCCTCGATCTTGAGGATCCGGTCCCGGCCGGTGAAGCCCCGGGCCAGCCGGACTGCATCGAGGGTCGATTCGGTGCCGCTGTTGGTAAAGCGCCAGAGCGGCTGCTGGAACCGCCGCACCAGCTCCGTGGCGACCACCGCGTCGTCGGCCACCGGTTGGGCAAAGTGGGTGCCCCGGGCGGCTCGCTCGGTGATGGCCTGCACGATCTGCGGGTGGGCGTGACCGACCACCATGACCCCGAACCCGTTGTGGAAGTCGACGTACTCGTTCCCGTCCACGTCCCATACCCGACTGCCCTTGCCCCGGTCGACGAAGAGCGGCTGGGGCGCCGCGTCCTGGAAGGTGGAGGGCACCCCTCGCGGGATCACCCGGCGGGCCTCCTGCCACATGGCGTCCGACTTCGGCCGGCGCCTCCGGAAGGCGGCCTCCTCTTTGGCGATCAATTCGGCGACCCGCGCCGGCGCGATCTCCTGGACCTGTGTGCTCACGGTGTGGCGACCCTTCCTCTCTTCTTGGCAAGCGCCGAAATGGCTTCGAGCATACAGCGATTGGCATTCTGGGCGGTGACCTCGGCCTGGTCGTAGGGCGGCGAGACCTCCACCACGTCCATGCCCACCAGCGTGGTCTGCAGCGCGATGTTGCGGATGGCGCGCAGCAGGTCGGCCGGCTGCATGCCGCCTGGTTCCGGCGTGCCCGTCCCCGGCGCGAACCCCGGGTCCAGCACGTCGATGTCGACGGACAGATAGATGAACTCGGGGCCGTCGAGCGCTTCCTCGATGGCCTTGGCGACCACCAGTTCGACGCCGCGGTCCAGGAGCTCGCCCATGAGGTGCCAGCGCATCCGCTGCTCCCCCATCCAGGCAAAGGTCTCCGGCCCGGGCCAGTAGCCGCGCAACCCGACCTGGACGAAGTTGTGACCTGGAATCGCCCCCGACTCGATCAACCGCCGCATCGGCGTGGCGTGCGACAGCAGAAAGCCGCCCCAGCCGGCGTCGCCGGTGTCGGCGTGGGCGTCGAAGTGGACCATCCCCACCCGGCCGCGCCCGTAGGCGTCGGCCACCGCCGTGGCCGACGGAAACGTGATCGAGTGGTCGCCCCCGATCACCAGCGGGACGATTCGGCGGGACGCCACCTCGTGCACCCGGTGCCGGATGGCTTCGTGTGCCTGCTCGGGCAGGCCGGGGTTGCAGACGGCGTCGCCATAGTCGACCACCCGTAACACGTCGAAGGGCGCCACCTCGAGATCCAGGTGCCAGGTGGGCGGTTGGTAGTTGGCGGTCCGCACGGCCCGCGGACCGAAGCGCGCCCCCGGCCGGTAGGTGGTCGAATCGTCCCAGGGGGCGCCCACCACCGCCACGTCGGGCTTCCACTGGTCGAGCTCGGCCGGCTCACTCAGGGCGGGCACCTTCATGAAGGTGGCCGGCCCCAAGAACCAGGGGCCGTCGACCTGCGCTTTCAGGTTGGGGTGGGTCAGCTTCTCTTCAGGCGTTTCCAATCCTTGACGATCTCCCGGGATGCGTTGCGGGCGTTGATGCCGCTGACGCCCCCGCCCGGATGGGTGCCGGCGCCGCAGAGGTACAGGCCCCGCAGCGGCGTCCGGTAGTCAGCGTACCCGGCCACCGGCCGCCAGGAAAAGAGCTGGTCCAGGGTGAGGTCGCCGTGCATGATGTTGCCTCCCACCAGGCCGTACTCCTGCTCCATCTGGTAGGGGCCGATCACCTCGCGCTGCTCGATGGCCGACTTGAGATTGGGGGCGAAGCGCGCATAGCCGTCGATCACCCGGTCGGCGTAGGCTTCCAGCTCCGGCGCGTGGCTTGCCTGCGACCAGGCGGCCGGGACGTACTGGGTGAAGCAGCTCATGACATGCTTGCCGGGCGGCGCCAGCGAGTCGTCGGCCATGGTGGGCAGCACCCCGTCCGAGTAGGGGGCGGCCGATGGGCGCCCGTACTTGGCGTCGTCGAACGCCCGCTCCAGGTACTCCATCGAGTCGCACAACTGGATGAAGGAGCGGGCGGCTAGCGCGGACTCCTCCTGGGATAGCCCGTCGAAGCGCGGCGCCTCACCTAGCGCCAGGTTGATCTTGACCGTCCCGGAGCGGGACTTGTATCGGGCGATGGCGGTGCGGAAGGACTCCGGGAGCTGGGCGGCCTCGATCAACTCGCCAAGGGTCAGCTGGGGGTGGGCACTGGAAACGACACAGGCCGCCCGCAGCTCCGTGCCGTTGCCGCAGAGCACACCCTCGGCCCGGCCGTCGCGCGCCAGGATGCGGACCACCCGGGTCCCGGTCTTGATCTCGGCCCCATGCTCGCGGGCATCGGCAGCGATGGCCGCCGAGACCGCCCCCATGCCGCCCCGCACGAACGCCCACTCCGCCATCTGGCCGTCGACCTCGCCCAGATAGTGGTGCAGCAGCACGTAGGCGGTGCCGGGCGTGTATGGACCGCCGTAGGTCCCGATAGCTCCGGACACGCAGCGGGCCGCCTTGACCTGCGGCGACTCGAACCACTCGTCCAGCAGCTCGGCCACCGAAAGCGTCATCACCTTCACGAACTCGGCGGTGCCGGTCACATCCAGGCCGCGCAGCTTCCAGGCGAAGCGCGCCAGCTCGAGCAGGTCCTCTGGGGACTTGGCGCCCACGGCCGGCGGCGTCATCAGGAGCAGCGGCCGGACGAGCCGGGCCACCCGGGCCAGCAGGGCAGAAAACCGGGGCCAGGCGTCGGCGTCCTTCCGGGAGAAGCGGGCGATGGCGGCGAAGGCCTGCTGGGGATCCTTGGTCAGCAGCAGGTGGGACCCGTCGGGGAACGGCACGTAGTAGTCGGCCGCCAGCGGATAGAGGTGGAGGCCGTGGCGGCGCAGCTCCAGCTCGTGAAGGACTTCGGGCGGCATCAGCGAGAGCACGTAGGAGAGGGTGGAGATGGTGTACCCCGGCCAGGGCTGCTGGCTCACGGCGGCGCCGCCCAGCACCCCCCGTTGCTCCAGCACCACCGTCCGAAGCCCCGCCCGCCCCAGGTAGGCCGCCGCCGCCAGCCCATTGTGCCCGCCGCCCACGATGATGGCGTCGTAGGGGTTAGGCACGAGCGCGAGTATACGGAAGCGTCTTTGCCGCCTACCAGTTGTGTGACACGACGTTTCCCCAATTCTGGGTCCTGGAAGTTGTGTCTTGACAAGCCTCTCTAGGGAGGGTGTAATCGCGATTGAGCCTCCAAAGACGAGGCAATTTCGGCATATAGGGAGGGAAATCGTTTGGCAACTGCGCCCGTCTCGCAAGAGATCCTCGCGGAGAAGCGAAAGCTTCGCAAATCCCTATTTCGTTGGGACCTGATCTTCTTTACCGTCGCGGCGATCGTCGCTCTCGATACGCTCGGTGCGGTTTCATCCCAGGGTGCGCAAGCGGTCTTCTGGCTCTTTTTCGCCGGCGTCACGTTCTTCATCCCGTACGGCCTCCTGACCGCCGAGCTGGGTACGGCCTTCCCCGTGGAAGGGGCGGTCTATGAGTGGGTACGCCTGGCCTTCGGCCACCTGGCGGGCGCCGTCACGGCCGTCATGTACTGGCTCAGCAACCCGATCTGGTTGGGTGGGACGCTGGCCGTGACCGCCATTGCGGCGATGGACACGTTCTGGGGCAAGCCCTTCGGCGGCATTCAGAACACGGGATGGCTCGAGTTCCTGGTGGGCGCGGCGTTTATCTGGGTTGCCGTCATCTGGAACATCCTGTCGCTGCGCCAGATGAAGTGGGTGCCCAACCTGGGCACCATCGTGCGGCTTCTGCTGATCGCGCTCTTTGGGGTGCTGGTGGTCGCCACCGGAGTCAGCAAAGGCTTCGCTGGCACCTTGAGCGGCTGGCAGCCGACCTCCTCGGTCTTCATCGGCGTGATCGGGGTGCTCGTCTTCGCCTTCGTCGGGTATGAGGTCTCCACTAACGCCAGTGAGGAGATGCAGGATCCGAAGCGGGATATCCCCCGGATGGTCGTTGGGTCCGGCATCATCAGCATCCTCGCCTATGCCGTCACCATCATCGGGGTGCTGGTTGTCGTGAAGCAGGCAGACCTAACCAACGTCAGCGGGTTTGTCGCCGCCTATCAGACCGTGGTTGGCAACGTCCTCGGCGGGACCGGCGCCAACATCCTGAACTTCTTCGTCGGCGCTGCGATCGTGTTCTCCCTGCTCACCAGCGGGACGGTCTGGCTGATGTCGTCGGACCGCCTGATGGCCATCGGTGCCCTGGAAGGGTCCGGGCCACGGGCGATGGGCCGGTTCTCGGCGCGGTTTGGGACGCCGGTGCGGGTCAACGTCCTCTCCGGCATCCTGGCGACCGTCTTCCTGCTGGCCAATGTGATCGTCAACCACATCTTCACCGGCGGGAACCTGGCGGCGCTGTTCGGCGTCGTCTTGACCCTCGCCATCTCGACCACCACGTTCTCCTACATCTTTGCCTTCCCGGCACTGGTCGTCCTGCGAAACAAGTACCCCAACGCGTCGCGGCCTTACCGGATTCCGGGAGGCATGGTCGGCGCCTGGATCGTCATGCTGCTCTGCGAGTTCTACGTGGTCGCGGCGACCGTGTTCTCGCTCTGGCCGGGCCTGTTCACGTCGGGCGTAACCGGGCCATCGTCGGGCCTCGACCGGGCACCCTTCGAAATCACGGTAGCGGTCGTGATGGGAATCGTGCTGGCCATCGGCGCCTGGTTTTACCTCATCGGCCGATCGCATCGAAACACGGCGGGCTGGCCGGCGGAGGGGATCGGCGCCGAGCAGCGTCCCATGGCGGGCGTGCGGCGCTCCTAGCGGTCCGACAGATCGCGTCGCGAAAACGCTCCAGCACGCGGTTGGAGCGTTTTTCTTTTCGTTGCGTCAGAATTGCATCCCGTGAAGGCCGTCGATGTCGACCCGACAGTAGCTCGAGCCTCGACCCTTTCGAGTTCCGCCTACCTCGACCCGGCGGCCTATGAGCAGGAGAAGGAGCGGATCTTCGGCCGGACCTGGCAGCTGGTGGCCCGCGCCGACGAGCTGGCCCGCGTGGGCGACCTGAAGCCGGCCACTATCGTGGACGAGCCGATCCTGATCACGCACGGCCTGGACCGGACGCTGCGCGGGTTCTACAACGTCTGCCGGCACCGGGCGGCCCAGGTGGTGCTCAGCCGGGGCAACCGCAAGAGCCTGCAGTGCCCTTACCATGGCTGGACCTACGGTCTGGACGGGAAGCTCCAGGTGGCGCGCGAGATGGAGGGCACCGAGAACTTCAGCAAGGCAGACTACTGCCTGCAGCCAGTCCGGGTAGACCGCTGGGGCCCGTTCATCTTCGCCAACCTCGACCCGCAGGCGCCCGCGTTGCGCGAGATCCTGGGCGGCATCCCGGACGAAGTGGCGGCCGCCGGCTACGACGTGGATCGGATGGAGCTGGTGGAGCGGCGCGACTATGTCATCAACTGCAACTGGAAGGTCTATGTCGACAACTACCTGGAGGGGTACCACGTCCCGATTGCCCATCCGGGGCTGTTCAAGGAGCTGGACTACGACGCCTACCGGGTGGAGACCTTCCGCTACTACTCGAAGCAACACGCTCCCATCCGGGAGCTGAAGCCGGGGGAGGAGATCGGGCGCGACCGGCGCTACCTGCGGCTCCCCGGCAGCGAGGACAAGGCCCTGTACTACTGGATCTTTCCCAACACGATGTTCAACATCTACCAGGACAACATGAGCTCGAACGTCA
>VBID01000006.1 GCA_005880615.1 Chloroflexota bacterium | reverse complement strand
ATGAGAACAAAGTTGTGCACAACCGGCAGTATCGGGATGGGTACTCCCCGTAAGGAGATTGTGGGAGGCTCGTGCCAGAGGCTGTCTGGAATTGCACAGAATGTCAGATGGCTGATAAAGTGGCCGCCGGCCGAGAGGTCTACTTTACAAGCGTGTCTCGCATCGGAACCCTGGTTTTCTACGGCAACGCCTACGCAAGGACTTGCCCCTGGGACTTGCGGCCGCAAAGCGACGATGGCGCTCCCGACATGGTAGCCACGTCCGTGTAATAGGTCCAGAAATGCATCGAATTCCTCCAGACTTGGTACCACTAAATCGAGGTCGCCGAAATCCCGCGCGTAGCCTCGCGGATAATACGACTCGAAGGCGAAACCCTTGATGAGAGCGAAGCGGAGTCGTCGACCTGTGGCCTCCCTCGCCACCTCGCTGAGCTCCTGTTCAAGAAAGTTGCGCCGGTAAGCCAGCTCCTCAAATCGCCGACTCAAGTCCGGCGGGACGGCGTCGCCACGTCGCTCCCACAGATGCCGAACGTGCAGCACGATGCGGTGGCGTTCGACTAGATCAATCGGAAGGGCATCGAGGACGTGACGCGGCACGTGAGGATGATCCCAATTCTCCAGGCTTGTCACTAGCGCACTCAAAGCGCTGCCGACTGGCAGGTTCTGAACGAGACCATTCCTTCGGAACACTGCTCAGCGCCTTACCGGCCTTCGGAAGGGGGCCTGGGACATGCGACTTCACCCGTTATCATTCTGCCTGGAGCCGAAGGCTTCTTGCGATCCTTCCTGGGGTACTTGCCGTGCACCCAACGGGCACCCGGCGGATTCATCTGACGAGCAGACAGCGGAGGCGAAGGCTGCTCTGGAAAGCCGTCTGCCGTCTCGGTCGCCTTCAGCCAGACCAGCGCATGGTCGAGGCTCTCTGGCCAGAGCTGCCGACTGACCCGGGCTGGGTGGCCGACCTATCGCGGGAGGTGAAGCGCCACAAGGTAGCGGACCTCGTCTTTCACAATCTGGTGGCTTGCCCAAGAAAGAGCCCGGCAGCGCGCATGCTGGCCGACGATCTTCAGGGCCATCTCGATGCCCGCCGCGAAAGGCGGCGGGGCGCGCTCGAGGCAGCCCGCTCGGCCATCGAGATGGGCGCAGCATCCGGCGCGCACCTAATCAAGGGACTTGCGATGCGGCGGCTGTATCCTGACCCATCTCTCCGCCACCCTGGCGATGTTGACCTGCACTTCTCGAGTATTGAGGGCGCGCTGATCCTGATTCGGCAGCTGCTGGCACACTCGTGGACCTGGGACGCCAACGAACCTCCATGGCTCAAATGGGATGACCACGGCGTGCCATATGGACAGTGGGCGCTCAGTCGAACGGGCCAGGCGGACCGAGTCGATATTCACATCGGCCCATACTCGGTGGGCTACCTCGGTCTCCTGAGGCTGCCTGAGTTTGAGGCCGGATCGTTCGACGGAGTAGCCATTCCCTGCGCTAGTCGGGAAACATCAATCGCCATCCTTGCCGCGCATGCCGCAGGAGACTCACTTCTTTCGATGAAAGACATCAACGACCTCGCCGTGATCGCGCAAGACGGGCGCGTCGACTGGACCTTGGTTCTTGACGTCTGCCGGCCAGCCGGTCTCGTCTCGACCCTCGGTCAAATCATGTGGTGGGCTCGGTCAACCTATGGGCTAGACAGCATCCCGAACATAGGGTCTCCCGATAAGCCTCTTCCGATGACGACCCCGCATCGGTGGGGCCGGGCGCTACGCATCGCTCACGCAACCTACCGGCAATGCCGGCTGCGGACCTCTCCAATCCACGCGGGGCTGAGGGCCTGGGAAGCACTTCGCTACTACACTGTGGATCTGACGCCGCGGGTCGGCCATCCCAGGCCCGTGGCTCCAGACCGGCAGTTTCGGACGCAGAGTCTGTGCTGGAGGATGATCCCGATGTCGATGTGGCACTCCATGGAAGCAGGAGCGCTAACCTCCCGATCTTCATGGTCGTTCGAGCCCTTGGTGGATGGCGTCGAGCTCATTCGCGCTGTTGATAGCTGCGTTGTCCGATGGGGAGAAGAGATCTTCGTTCCCACAGTCTGGGGAACGGTCACGAGAAGTTCGCTCGCCCTCGCCAAGGCTCTTGCCCATGAATCAAGCACTACTCATTGACCTAACAGGTCGCCAGACGCCGTGGCCTACAGTAGCGGTCGACCTATGGCGGACTTGTCTCGGTCGAGCATCGGGCGAGGACGAATACTGGACCCACACACCACCCCGTCAAGGTGATCCCCTGCTGCGAACAGTCCTCGGCAAGCGATTGAGCCTGGACCCGGAGCATCTTGTAATAACGGCCGGCGTGCGGTCGACGGCAATCCCCCTCGGGCGGGCGTCAGCCGATGCCGTGGTGGAGCAGCCAACCTTCGTCGCCATCCCGCGAATCTTGCGGGGCATGGGTGCACGTGTTATATATGCAGACTGGGAGCAGATCGCCTCTATTCCCCGTGACGGGAAACGGCCAAGAGCCATTTGGATAACCTCTCCAGCACGCAATCCCGACGGTGCATCAATCTCCGCAGCCCTGGCTGTGACGCTTGCTCAGTGCGCTCACGCCGGGGACCTGGTAGTACAAAACGAAGTCTACCGCTGGTACGCTCCGCGGGCGGCTCGGATCAAGGGAGCCTTCCTCGTCGGATCGATGAGCAAGATCGCGGGGAGTGGCACCCGCCTCGGCTGGGTCTGGCACCCAGCTTTTTCCCAGATCGCTGAAACGGAGATGATCGCTCTGAGCCCTCCCGGCCCTTGGCAGCGGGCATGGGCCTACTTTATCGAGCAAGGAGGTCTGGATCTCTTGATGCATCCAGTCATCCGCTCGGCCGTTCTGGCCAAGGAGGCCTTTCTCACCGCAATCAGTGACTGCGGGCGACGATTTACTGTGCCCGTCAGTGAGGGTCCATCCCTGATCCTTCACCTTGAGCGCACGCGGTCTGAGGAGACACTGGCTGGTCGGCTTCGTGAGGCGGGGCTTTTGGTAGGCCTCGGTCGCCATTTCCACGTACCGACTCCGGCGATCCGCTTGTGCTTCACCGGAATCAGTACGGACGAAGCTGTGCTCGCCGCCGCGCGATTGTACGAGACCAGCCCCGAGCTAGTGATCAACCCCGTGGCTTGCTAGCGCCCCCGGCTTTTCGGGAAAACCAGGCAGTAGCAAACTTCCGCCCGCTCGACGGCGAACGAACGTGAGAAAGACGCTCAGGGTGGCATCGGGGCGTTGAAGCACAGACCCGTGGCCCGCCATTTCGATCGCAACAAACTCGGCGATGGGCAAGAGGCTGGCGATGCGCTCGCTCGCGGCGAAGTTGGTGTCTTGCCTTCCGGTTGCCACTAACGTCGGGATCCCGACGTCAGGGAGCTTCGGCGCAAGGCTAACCTGTTTATGCGCCGCCTGGAAGGCTTGGCTGGCTAGCCTCGGATCCACGTGCCTGAACCAGCTCGGTCGAACGGCTACTTCCGCAACCCCGCTACGCCGACGCAGCATTCTGGCGGCCATCTGACCCGCGTCTCGCTCAGCCCGGGAAGGTGGTGGCCCCAGCGTAGAGTCAAAGACAGCGAGCAAGGCGACGCGTTCGGGCCTCCTAACAGCCAGCTGCAGGCCAATCCTGGCACCAAATGAGGCTCCCCAGACGATCGCCCTCTCGACATGTAGCGCGTCGAGGATCGCCACGAGGTCTTCGGCAAAGATCTCGATGTCAAAATCCTGTGCCCCCGAGCCAGCGCTACTCTCACCCGTTCCGCGAATGTCGTGGCGGATCACCCGGAAGTCCTGCATCAGATGTGGAATCAGCGGCTCCCACATTGTTAGGTTGGTGGCTGCCATATTGATCAATGCCAGGGGCGGAGCGCTCCGGTCGCCATCCTCCACAATGGCCAGGCGGGCGCTGCCCGTCGCTTCAACCCAATGACGGGTCAGAGCCTTGCGGAACCGGTACGGACCGGACAAAGCGCTGTTCATGAGATGTTGGCACGCGCCAGGACCGATAGTGGCCCACCCGGCAAGCTACGAGTTACTGTGTCAACCGGGAGAGGCACCTCAGGGCAGGGGCAAGAAAACCCGCGCGGGGGATGATAGCATCAGTCACAGGCGCCAGGTGACGCCTCCATCTGCCAGGAACTTCACACGGAGGCCAAGTTTACGGAGAGATCATACGATACTCTGCTTGTCGACGTCGCCGATGGCATTGCCACCATTACGCTAAACCGTCCGAGGAGGATGAATGCCTTCAATTGGCAAATGGACGTCGAGTTACGAGCGGCGCTTGCCGAGCTTGATGCCATAGACACCGTCCGGGCCATTGTCGTGACGGGGGCCGGTCGAGCGTTCTGTGCCGGCCTCGATCTCGAGTCTGGCGGCGAGATGTTCAGTTCTGAATCCCTGAACGAGCGGAGGCGGCTGGCCGAGCGGCTGGGTGTCCTCGATGTCCGGCCGTGGGAACTGCGAACGCCCATCATAGCTGCGATCAACGGGGCCGCCGTAGGCATGGGGCTCACTTTGACCATGCAATGGGATATCCGAATAGCCGCCGAAGACGCGAAGCTTGGCTTTCTCATGAGCCGACGCGGCCTCATCGCGGAGGCCTCTGCCCTCTGGACAGTGCCGCGGCTTGTCGGACTTTCCCGAGGGCTAGAGCTTCTCATCACCGGAAGGCTCTTTACGGGGAGGGAGGCTGCCGAGATCGGCCTCGTGTCGAGAGCCGTGCCGGTTGGGCATGTGCTCGCCACAGCACATGAGATCGCGAGAGACATTTCGGAGAACACGGCGCCGGTCGCCGTGTGATTCGCTGGCTGGGTCAACAGCCGGATTATCTAGAGGGCATCCGAGCGTTTACGGAAAATCGCGCCCCGAAATGGAAGATGCTGAAGAACATGGATTTCCCGGCTGCGATGTTATCTCGCGAGGGATCCTCCCGAGATGCGCCGGACACGGTGCGTTGAAATGAGGCGGTGGTTAGTCCGGTCCGAGTCAGCGTGATGCCGCAAGGCGGATTGGAGGGAGCTGAACGACGGCGATCAATAAGTCACCATAGCTCCTGCACTTGCCAACCAGCGACACGAAGTCCATCTTGTGGACCGGGTAATCCCTCTTCAGCAAGACCCTGAATGAATCGGATCCAGACGCCCACTGCAACTCTACATCCTGAAATCCCAATTCGAGGCGCGCAAGCGGATAAACGGCCTTGAAGACGGCTTCCTTTGCGCAGAAGACCATGGGGAGCCTGGTTTCGGGGCTTACGGCGACCCAAATTCCTTCCGACGGTAGGCAGATGAGCCGTCTGACCCGTTCTGGGAAGGCTCTGGTCAGTCGTTCGGCGTCCAGACCAATCCCTCCACAATATTCATCTCGGGCCGCAGCGGCCAGCGCGACGTCTGCTGTGTGGGTGATCGACCCGACGATTCCGCCAGGCCAGACTGGCTCACCACGACTGCCGGTCCCAATCGCGACTGGCGGTAGACTGAGATCCACCAGGGCGCGGCGAGCGGCCAGTCGTCCCATCTGGAATTGCTGACGGCGAACGGCCCTGGCATGAGGAGTCAGAATCGCCAATTCATCAGGGTACAGCCGGGATTGTGTCGCTTCCATCTCCCGAGCAATCCCAATTCCGACTGGAGAGGTGAAAAGCGACCGCAGATCATCAACAGTAATCTCGTAACCAGGCATAGCGTACCCTCGACCACCTATTTTCTTCTCCTAGCGCCCTGTTCGGCGAGATGAGCTGGAAACGCATTTTCCCCACAGGCACGGACTCGGTTGCACCTCCCTGCCGGAGCCGCGCGGCGCGAAATGAAAATTGACGCCAAGTTCTTTGCCGAGCGCATCGGCGACGCACCGACTCTCGTTCAGACATACCGGGAACTGGGGTATGACGGGCTTTTTGCAACCGAGACCCGCCACGACCCGTTTCTTCCCCTCATGCTCGCGGCCGAGCATGGGCAGGGATTGGACCTGAGCACGCGAGTGGCGCTGGCATTCTCGCGGAGTCCAATGCATCTGGCCTACCTCGGTCACGACCTGCAAGCTTATACGGAAGGGAGATTCACACTAGGGCTCGGCTCACAAGTTCAGGCGCATATCGTCCATCGATTCGGCGCCACCTGGTCGCAACCAATCAGTCGGATGCGAGAGGCAATCCAAGCAATTCGAGCCATCTGGCGTAGCTGGGACGATGGGACATCCCTGAACTTTCGTGGTGAGCTCTACCAGCACACGCTGATGACCCCATTCTTCAGCCCGAGGCCTAATCCGTACGGGCAGGCTCCGATCTTTCTCGCCGCGGTGGGACCACGGATGACGGAGCTCGCTGGCGAAGTCGCCGATGGTCTGGTGATCCACGACTTCAGCACTGAGCGGTACATTCGAACCGTGACAATGCCGGCGCTTCAGCGAGGCCTGGAGAAAGCAGGCCGCGGCCGGGCAGACGTACAGGTTGTCTGTCCCGGGGTGGTTGTTACCGGTTCAACTGAGAAAGACTACCTCGACGTTTTGTCGAGGACCCGAAGCCGAATCGCCTTCCATGCTTCTACCGCTGCCTACCGGAGAGTCCTCGATGTCCATGGCTGGGGTGACCTTTACGCTCAGCTCAACGTCCTCTCTCATCAACGGAAGTGGTCTGAGATGGCTCGCTTGATCAGCGACGATATTCTTGAGACCTTTGCTGTCGTCGGACCCCCTGAGGAGATTGCGGCTAAATTGCTGTCCAGATATGGTGATCTAGCCGATCGGATCTCCCTCGATCTTCCGGGTGTCAGCAGAGAGCAGGCGGCGGATCTTCTGCGCGGCCTGAAGAGCCCGGTGGCGGAACTCGGCTAGCGAGGGGCGCCGCTGGCGCCCTCCTGGCCCAGTTCCCGGCAAACCCTCATCCGATGGCGAGTCCGTTGCGCACCGCGAGCCTACCTAAAAAAGATCGGGGATTTGGTATAGGATTGGAATAAGGCGAGGGGCTGCCGGCTACGTCGCGGGAGGAGGCTCTGATGTGAGTAGCTCTCTGATATGAACGGGGAATCCTCTCTTGATACGAGCAGTAGTGCAGAATTGGATATCGCCGTCGCGGGGCTCTTGCGTGCGGTGTGGAGCCGACACTCTCCCCCAGTTGGCGACTCTGGTTCGGGACTGTCGTTGAAGGAACTCGGGCTCACTTCTATGCAGGTTGTTGATTTGGCTGGCAGGCTAGAGGAGCACTTCGAAATCGAGTTCTCGCAGGACGAACTCCTTGAACTCGATGCTCAAACCCTGTCCCGAGTGGCCGAGATGGTTCGACGCAAAACGTCCGCGCTCAAACAGCACCCCGGTGGCACTGAATAACCTCGCCGTACACACCCGTCGACTCATTCCATTTAAGCAGGGTGACTGCACGGATGCATGCGTTGGCACCCTCCTCCTTGCTGCAGGGGTCTCGCATCCTGAGGACATCCTCTTCAAAGATCTAACGTTTATCGCATTTTTAGACGTGACACCAGACAGGTGGTTCGAGTTCACCTACCGGGACTCCGACTACTTCCCAGAGCTCTCGGCTCAGCTCGGTGCGGTTTTTCGCCGGGGACAGGCGTTTGCCTTCGACCAATTCACTTCCGAACTCGACCACCTGCTGGACAAAGGAATGCCCGTTGCTATCACGGTCGATCACTGGTCCTACGAGCCCTCACAGACGTATCGGAAGACACACTGGCCACACTCTCTCATCCTGGAAGGGCGCGATTCAGGAGCCCACACGTACTCGTACCTGGACCCATTCCCGAGGTTTGATGTCGTTGGTTCGGTTTCCCGCGATGGGCTCATGGGATGGTGTGACGCCCCCGAACTGGGGGATATGCGATTCCGCTACTTCTACCTTCTCCAGGCCGATCATCTCGAGGCGGGGGATGATGCCTATCTCCGGCGAGCTTGGCAGACGACCCTCCGTCACAACGTCGAACGAATGCTGTCTGGAAACAGGATCGGCACGCAACTCTACGGAGTAGCCGGCATTCGTCGTACGGCCGATTCCCTCGAAGAATGGATCGACTGTGAATGGGCACTTGGTTGCCCGGTCAGGCAGGTCGGCGACGATCTCCTTGATATCGGTGCGAACCGCATGGGGCACGCAGGCTGGCTCATGCGTGTGGCCAGCGTGATTCAAGCTGGGCTTCTGCCACGGTTGGGATTGGAATTTCACAGGATCGGCGAGTACTGGAACACTGTAAGTGCAATTTGCAGTTTGGCAGGGGATCCGGACGGCGTGCGGTCCAGCGGCATGCGAGAGGCATTCATTCTGAGGAAGTTCAGAGAGATGCCGTCGTTCATTCGAACCATCGCGGACCGCGAAGAGCGGGTTCTCCAGGAGCTAACGAGTCTCCTATGCTAAGCCAGTCACAGGAGGACACCCTCCTCCTCAAGGGGCTATCGCCACTCGACAGTCGCTACTATCACCGGCTCGCCGGCCTTGCCAACTTCTTGTCGGAGTGGGCACTCTTCAAGTACCGGCTTCACGTCGAGGTGGAGTGGCTGATCACCCTCAGCGACCTGGACCCGATCTCCGACATGAGATCGTTATCGGAAAGCGAGCGCAACCTGCTCCACCTGTGGGTAACAAGTTTTGACGAAGAGCAGGCCCAGCGGGTCAAGGCCATCGAAGCGATCACGAAGCATGATGTAAAGGCCGTCGAGTACTACCTCAAAGAGCGTCTCGCTGGGACCAGTCTGAGAGACGTGTGCGAGTTCGTGCATTTCTGCTGCACGTCCGAAGACATCAACAACCTTGCTTACGGCCTAATGCTCAAAGGGGCGGTTGAACGTCAGTGGACGCCTCTTGCACAACGCCTGGTCGAGACGGTCGCAGTGCTCGCCGAAGGGACTCGTGGGATCCCGATGCTGTCACACACTCATGGACAGCGGGCAACGCCCACGACGGTGGGCAAAGAACTGGCGGTCTTCGTTCGGCGCTGGCGGCGACAGCTCGATCAACTCCTACCCCAAGGCACCCTGGCTCCAGATTTCCCAGGAATTCGTCGAGCGCCTCGGGCTGCGGTGGAACCCGCTGACGACGCAGATCGAGCCCCACGATTACATGGCCGAGATCTTCCACGGCATCAGCCGCTTTAACACCATTCTAGCGAACTTTGATGCCGACATGTGGCACTACATCAGCCTCGACTATTTCCGACAGCGACCAGTGCATGCGGAAGTCGGCTCATCGACGATGCCTCACAAGATCAATCCCATTGACTTTGAAAACTCGGAAGCCAATACCGGGCTGAGCAATGCGCTCCTGACTCACCTGGCCAACAAGCTGCCGGTCTCCAGACTCCAGAGGGATCTCTCTGATTCATCCGCCCTTCGAAATGTTGGAGTCGCTCTCGCCCACTCTCTAGTGGCAATTGGGTCGACGTTGGAGGGGCTGTCGGCGCTCGAGGTGCATGAGGAGAGGGTGAGTCGAGACCTGTCGACTGCCTGGGAGGTCCTGGGGGAGGCAGTACAGATTGTCATGCGAAAGAACGGCTTGGACGCACCGTATGAACGCATCAAGGCTCTCACGCGGGGGACAGAGGTAACGAGAGACAAGCTGCGGAGCTACCTCGAGAAGCTCGACATCCCTGAGCCAGACAGAACCAGGTTAATGACGCTTGAACCGGCGGGCTACATCGGCCTCGCCAATGAGCTTGTCTCCTACATGAGTCAAGACTGACTGGTGGGACGATGGGGTCTAGTTGCTTTGAGTCAGCGCGCGAGGTCACCCCAGAGTGGCTGACCAGTGTCGTCCGGCGAGCCGGGTTAACTGAGAGTGCGGTAGCCGCTGTTTCTCGACGGCCGGTCAACCAGCTGAGCACGTCCTGTGCGCTCATGCGGCTTGCTCTCACGTATGCGGACGAAAACGTGCCGGCTCCCTCCAGCCTAGTACTGAAACTTCCCCTGTTCGATGAGCCGACTGCAGCCTTTGCCCGCGATGGCCGGCACTATGTTAGGGAGGTGGTTTTCTATTCATCCGTGGCTCCCCGCAGCTGCATCGCACTTCCGCGTTGCTATGACTCGTGCTTCGACGAGGCGGGAGACCGTTTCCATCTACTTCTCGAGGACTGCTTCCATGGTCATTCAACGTGCGGGTTCGAGCCGGGTCCGAGCATCGCCGTGCTCTTTCAGGCGGTCGTGTGGTTGGCCGCCTTCCAGGCGCAGTGGTGGAACCGGCCAGACCTAATCGGCCCCCTGGCCCAGCTGCCCACTCCCTGGGCTGGGCCAATATCGGACGGCGAAGGTCTCCGCCAATTCTTTGACCTCGCCAGAGACCACATGAGCGATCGCGAGCGACGTGTCTGTACGTTGGTCTTCGAGCACTGGTCGTCCTTACAGGACCGGAGTTCTAAGGAGCTGACACTTCGACATGGGGACTTTCACCCCCTCAACATGTTTGTCCCGATGACGCCTCACGACCATTTCCTAGTCGTAGACTGGCAGTTCTGTGAAGTCGGCAACGGAACGGCAGACCTGGCAGACTTGCTTGGCCTGTATATTCATCCCCAGGATCGGCGGGAGTGGGGCGACCAGCTGTTACGCAGGTACTGGGAAGAACTCATCGCCAACGGCGTCGACGACTACGATTGGGAGGCCTGCCAGAACGATTACCGGGTTGAGACCGTTAAGAACGTCCTGGCGCCGGTGTTTCTTCTCACGATCCCTCGGCTACCGAGGTCGGGGATCGTCTTTCGATTCAAGCAGGCGATCCTCGCTTTCGACGACGCCCATGGTGAGGAGGTGCTGAGATCGTTGTAGCCCGCTAGGGATCGACTTGGCGTTCGTAAGTTCACCGGAGACGGACCAGACATTTGTAAGTCCACCGGAGATTGACCAGACATGAGATACGCTGAAGCGCTCGCTCACGTGCAGCACATCAGCGGCAGCGCTCGGGCCATTGATTTGCTGGCAAACGTGGAGCTGCGCCAGTTCAGCACATTTCTGCGGGCCTACGGAGCGCTGGACGGATTCGATTATCAGATCACGGCGAGCGTTCATCAGGGGCTCATCAATGGGCTCGACGCGCTTGCGGAAGCGCGCAGCAGTCAGGCGGCCATCGTAGTCGTCCTCTTGGAGGATATCTTCCCTGAATTGGGATTACGAAGTGGTTACCGCTGGTCCGAAAAGGCCATTCGGGACATCCTTGCGACGGCGGACGATCGCGTCACTGAATTCGCCGACTGGTTGGCCAACAAGCTGCGGCGTGTTGGGCTGCGAAGCTTGGTAGTGCCACCGTGTCTCGGCAGCCCACCCATCTGGTCACTTCCGTCCGGCGGGCATACGCCCGTCAGCCTTCTCTCCCTCCAGGTTCAGATAGAACTAGGCCGACACGGCCGGGGGGGCGACATTCTGGTGGCGGACCCAGCCGTGGTCTTTTCGCGGCTCCGGGGCGAAGAGCTGCGAAGCGATGCTCTCTTCCTCGCAAGTGGCAATCCATTCAGCCTGAACGCGCTGGATGCGCTTGCGCGCTGGGCTCACGGCGAGCTGGCGGATTCACCCGTTGGTAGAAAGCTCCTGATTACAGACCTTGATAACACCTTATGGCGGGGGGTGCTGGGGGAGGATGGGCCTCACAACGTGGCAGCACACCCCGATTCGTCAGGCCTGATCCACTCCGTCTACCAGAATTTCCTCCACCTCCTGCGGTCAGAAGGCGTCCTGCTGGCCGCCTGCAGCAAAGCGGACACTCAGCCGGTTCTGGCGTTCCTCAGGAACGGCGAGTTACTGACCAGGGCAGGCATTTCGTTGGGTTATGAAGACTTTGTGGTCATCAGCTGCTCTTGGCATCCAAAAAGTATCCAGATCAAGAGCCTCTGTCGTCAATTGGGTTTGCTGCCGAGTGCCGCCGTGTTCATCGACGACGATCCGGTTGAGCTCGCAGAAGTGAGCGAGGCGATTCCGGAAATGGCGACCTTGGCCTTCCCGCAGCCGGCAGACCTCCACGCTTTCCTTTGCCGGCTTCGAGATCTGTTCTTCGGAGGGCGCGCATCCGCCGAAGACCAGACGCGCACCGCGCTGTATGCCGTCAGACAACGGGCAGAAGCGGAGCGTCCTCACTTCGGCTCCTTAAACGGGTTCCTGCAATCGCTTCAGATGAAAGCGCGGTTCTCAGTGGTCGATGCCCCATCATTTGTACGCCCACTTCAGTTGGTCAACAAGACCAACCAATTCAACCTGACTGGTAAACGCTTTGACGCCCGTGAGTGGGCTGACTATCTCGGCGACTCCAGGCACCTTTGCATCGAAGGGAGGCTGGCTGATCGATTCGGAGATCACAGCATGGTGCTTGTTGCCCTTCTCACTAAAGATGGGGCTCACCTGACCATCGAGAACATGGTCGTGAGCTGCCGCGTGCTGAATCGCGGACTCGAGACAGCATTCCTCGACTGGCTGGTCCACCAGTTCCGCAGCGATGTCACCTCCCTGAGCGCACGTTGGAGACGAACTGGAAAGAACGAAGCCAGCCGCTCGTACCTGTCAGACCATGGGTTCCGACTGCTAGACGATGATGATGGTGAGACCTGGGTGGCCGACAATTTCGCGAGCTTCTCCACCCACTACATCGGCCTGGAATGAAGACGCAGGCACTGACCAACCCCGTGGTCGTGGTGGGTACAGGAAGATGTGGGTCCACCCTCATCTCCAGCATCCTGCGCCTCCATCAGGCCGTGCTGAGCCTGTCAGAGTTTTTTGTGTCATTAAGCCCTTCGGCCTTTCCAAGCCATCCCGTCGACGCAGCATCTTTCTGGTCCATCCTCAGCACTCCTCGGCTCAAACCAATCGTAATGATGCGCAACGGGCTCACGATCGACGAATTCCTTTATCGGCCTGGCCCCCACACGCGCTTCAATACTGAGACCGGAATACCGGCAATCTGCCTGACGACCCTCCCCCATCTCACTGACGATCCAGACGGACTGTATGAGGAGATCGAGGTATTCGTGCAGGCTATGCGGACTAACATCGTCGGCGAACAGTATCGCCAGCTGTTCGAGTGGCTGAAGCGACGCTTCGGTCGAACCATTTGGGTAGAACGTTCAGGGGGATCACTCCGCTTCGTCGCTGACCTGCTCACAACCTTCCCCGAAGCTCAGTTCGTGCACATTGCCAGAGACGGCCGCGAATGCGCGCTTTCAATGAGCCGTCACCACGCTTTCCGTCTGGCCGTAATCACAGCTGAGCTTCGGAGGTGGCTCGGGGTTGATCCTTATCATTCTCCCGTCCGACCAGAAGGAGTCAAGCTCCCTCCGGACCTTGATGCCCTCTGTCCAGAACGCTTCGACGTTGACGTCTACCACAACTACACGATCCCAATTGAGCACTTTGGCGTTCTCTGGTCCACCCAGATGATTACCGGGCTGCGGCACCTCGCGCGGGTTGTCCCCCATCGCGTCTTGACAATCCGCTACGAGGACCTGATCGCCTCTCCGCGCGAAGAATTGCGTCGCTTGCAGGAGTTTGTGGGCTTCGACGCCGACGAGGCTTGGCTGGATCGGGCCAGTGGGCTGGTGCGACGCAACCCCCTTCACTGGCCGGAGTTACCGGAACCGGACCGTGCCCGGCTCGAGCTGGCCTGCCGCACTGGTCTTCGGCTCCTGTCCGAGTCCACTAGAGTGGTCAGGCCAGCTCTGACGGACTCCCCAGTGGCGGTTGGTGGCTGATGAACGAGGAGTCCGGCCCCATTTCTGAGACCGCGTTGACGAGCCCAGCCGCCAGCAATCAGGGTAGGTCCCTTCACCGGCATGTTACCTCACGAGTGCGGGAATTCTGGCGACTCGTCCTTGGCCCCATCGAGGTTCCATCAGATGCACCCTTCTTTGCACTGGGTGGTGACTCGCAATCGGCCATCGACTTGATGCTCCTCATTGATGAGGAATTCCCGGGCTGTGTTGAAGCTTTGGAGCTGTTCAGCGCCCCAACCGTGGAGGAGCTGAGTCGACTCATTGTCAGCCGACTCCAAGCTCGGGCCGTGACCGATCCAGGCGATGACATAGCGGCTCCAACTCGTGCGTTCTCGGAACGCCAAGATGTAGCACCGTTTTTTCCGAAGGGGCCCATCGACGGTCCACGAGTGGAACCAACCGAAGGGCCGGCCGCCGCCGGGATTGAGCAACCACGGCGGCCTTCGCCAAAGTTGACGGCTCCCCTCAATGGCCCCTCAGACGTGGCGGTGATTGGGCTGGCCTGCCGCTTCCCCGGCGCGTCCACGCCCGAAGCCTACTGGGATCTCCTTCGTGAGGGCGTCGACGCGATCTCCGCAGTTCCGACCGCCCGGCGTTTGCTCTGGACTGCCTCCGCGGACGCCGCCCAAGCGGCCTATCGAGGAGGCTTCCTCACGGACATCGAGGCTTTCGATCATGCCTTCTTCCATATCTCCCAACGAGAGGCGAAGGCCCTCGACCCGCAGCAGCGCATCCTGCTTGAAGTGGGGTGGGAATTGCTCGAAGACACGGGTTATGCGGACCCAACCATCAAGAAGGCGCGAGCCGGGGTCTTCGTTGGAGCAACCAAGCCCGATTACGACACCATCGTCGGACAGGCCGCCGAACTCAATGGCGGCTTGGTGTCTTTGATTGCAAATCGACTCTCGTATTTCTTCGACCTTCGTGGTCCAAGTGAGGTCATCGACACCGCCTGCTCATCATCCCTGGTAGCGATTCACCGCGCCTGCCAGAGTTTGCGCCTGGGGGAATGCGAGATGGCAATCGCTGGTGGGGTCAATCTGCTCGTTACCCCCACGCGGTACCGGTTGATGACCCGCAACGGAATGCTCTCCCCGGAGGGCGAGTGTCATCCGTTTGATGCGCGGGCCAACGGGATGGTACCGGGAGAAGGGGCTGGGCTCGTGCTCCTCAAACTGCTCGATCGGGCCCTGGCTGACAACGACTCGATCTATGCGGTCATCAAGGGATCGGCAGTGGGCAACGATGGTCGAACAAATGGGATCAACGCCCCCAATCCTGAAAGCCAAACCGATGTAATCCTGGAGGCCTGGCGAAGCGCTGGCGTCAGCCCAAGCACGATCTCATATATTGAGGCTCACGGCACCGGGACGCCGCTCGGTGACCCCATCGAACTCAGAGCTCTGACGGATGCCTATCGACGTTCCTCCGGTCTAATCGGCGAGTGCGGGATCGGATCCGTCAAGGCGCAGATCGGCCACCTGGAATGGGCGGCCGGAGTCGCAGGTGTGATCAAGGTCATCCTTGCCCTGATGCACGGTCAATTACCTGCCAGTCTGCACTACCGAGAACCAAACCCCCAGATCGACTTGTCGAGAAGCCCTTTTCGGGTGGTCGACTCGCTGCGTCCCTGGAGAGGAAGCGAGCCCCTCCGTGCCGGTGTCAGCTCTTTCGGGGTCGGGGGAACCAACTGCCACGTCGTAATTGAACAAGCTCCGCAAACCGCCGCCACTTCGAGCCCACCGTCCTTTCCTCATCTGCTCACCCTGTCCGCACGGACTCACGTGGCTATCCAGCAGCGCGCCAGGAATCTGTATCGGCACCTCACGACGCGGGAGGCCTGGTCGGTCGGTGACGTGTGCGCCAGTATGAACCTTGGCCGCGGGCTTTTCCGACAGCGGGCCGCTGCCGTCGTAGCGACAAAGCAAGAGCCCGGCGATTGTGGAGGAGCTGCTCGAGACCGAACCGGTATTCCGCGAACACCTTCGACAATGCGCGGAAACTCTCGCGCGCTGTGGGCGTCCCGGGCTTGTCGAGGGACTTCTCCGGAATGCCGTGGCCTATGACTCAGTCAGTGCCTTCGCGTTCGAGTACGCGCTTGGACGTCTCTGGCAATCGCGAGGTGTCGAGCCGGTAGCCGTTATCGGACATCAAGGCGGCGAATACGTCGCCGGCTGTCTGAACGGAGCTTTGTCACTGCCTGCGGCCTGCCAGATTCTCGTTGGCCAATTCAACGGAACCCCTCTTGAAAGCAACCCTAGCACCCAGGTCATCTCAGAGCTGGCGGCCAGCCGCGCAGGGAGCATTCCGGTCGTCTCGACGGCTCTAGGCGACGTCGTCGATGACTGGGCGGGCGACTCGGTGAAGGCTCGGGTCCAAAGCGCGGCGCATCTTCGAAGCGCGGTTACCTGGGCAAAGGGGAACGGCTGCTCGCTGATAATCGTGGTCGCCGACGAGCGATGGTTGAACTCGACTGGGCTCTCGGAGGAAGACCTGATTCTGCTTCCGGCGGTTCGGTCGGGCATGAGTGAACGGCGCGCCGCCCTCGAGGCGGCTGCGGTCCTCTTCTCACAAGGTGCGAACGTGACTCTTGAGCGGCTAACTGCGAGGCCGGCACATCGCCTCTCATTACCGACGTATCCATTCGACCGCGAGCGCTGCTGGATTGATGGGCCATCACCGCCGGCCGACGTGGCTGGACAGCGGAGCCCGCCGCTCTACGAGCCGACATGGTCGGCCACGCCCCTCCCTCAGTCATCTGGAGGGTCGTCGGCCGGCCGCCGAATCGTCGTCTTTCTCAATGACGATGCGCTGGGTGCCAGCCTATGTAGGCAGTACCGGAATCGTGGATGGACGTGCGTCGAGGTCCGAGCTGATGCGGAGTGGGTCGCCGAGGACGGGAATCG
>VBID01000005.1 GCA_005880615.1 Chloroflexota bacterium | reverse complement strand
CTGACCGTAGGCCCGGCGAAGTTAGTGGTGGAAGCCGTCCGCGGGACGCGGATCAAGCGGGTGCGCATCCACAGCGACACCCCCTTCGAAATCCCCAAGGTGGACCAGGGTGAGCCGGCATTGTCGACCAGTCCAGAGGCAACTCGGTCGAGCGAGGGGACCCCAAAAGCCGCTCATTAATCGCGTCATTAGTTAAGGTGGAGAGAGCCGAAGCGAGCATCCGTTTGGGGTCGGCTTTATCTTTCCTGCACTCACCTTTTGCCTATCTTCACAAGGGGCTTAAACAGGTCGCGAAACGACGATTCGCTGAAATCCCCGCGAATACCGGGGAAATCGCTTGACAATTGCACTGTCCGCATAATAGACTCCGCAACTGACGTTTCAGCCCCTTTGGGGTTGAAGTAGCACGTTCTTAAGAGGGAGGCCTCGTTCCATGAGTTCGATAGTAAAAATCCTTGGCTCTCTGGGCATGACGCGCAGTGCGGTTCGTTTTATCTCGGCGCTCGGGATGACCGCTGCCGTCGTGGCAGGGGCCACTGTCCCCGCCTTCGCCGCGGCGGGAACACGTTCACTCCTCAACATCACTCGCCTGCCGGCAACAGGGACGGCGTCGGCCTACACGGCCCAGGCGCCTAACCGGATCCTGGACACCAGGAGCACGGGCACACCCCTAACGGGGCAGACTCTCAACCTGACCGTGGCCGGCGGGACCACGACAGTACCGGCGGCGGCCACGGCGGTCGTCCTGAACGTCACGGTGACCAACACCGCTGGCGCAGGTTTCCTCACCGTCTGGCCGGCTGGGAACGCTCGGCCGACGATCTCGAACCTGAACTGGGCGGCGGGCGAAACCCGGCCCAACCTGGTTACTGTGACAGTCGGCACGGGGGGCCAGGTATCGCTCTTTGCAAACAGCAACACTGACGTCGTCGTTGACGAGGAGGGCTTTTACGCGGCGCCGTCCGGGACCGCCGGCGGCTACGTGGCCGTCTCCCCCGCCCGAATCACTGATACCCGCGCAGGAAGCGGCCAGGCCAACGCCGGGTCGACCCTCGCTGCTGGCACCACCCTGAGCGTCCAGGTCACTGGCGCTGGCGGCGTGCCGGCCACCGGGGTATCGGGGGTGGTGCTCAATGCCACTGTCACCAACACCTCGGCCTCCAGCTTCCTGACCGCATGGGCGACAGGCGGCACAATGCCCGTGGTTTCGAACCTGAACTGGGTAGCAGGCTGGACCGTGCCCAACCGCGTAATCGTCCCAGTCGGGACAGGCGGCAAGGTCAACTTCTACAACAAGTTTGGCTCGACCGACCTGGTCGTCGATGTCGACGGTTACTACACTGACGCAACCGCGGCGGGCAAGCTCTTCACGCCGATGACCCCGAACCGGGTCATTGACACCCGCCTCCAGGGCGGGACCCTCGGCGCGGGGCAGTCCTCAACATACGCGGTAGCGGGCTTCGCTGGAGTGCCGTCGGGCGCGAGTGGCGTCATCTTCAACGTCACCGTGACCAACACGACCGCCGCCAGCTTCCTGACGGTTTACCCCAACGCCAGGCCCCTGTCTTCGGACCTGAACTGGGTGGCGGGACAGACGATCCCCAACATGACCCAGGCCACACTCAGCTCCACAGGGACCGTGTCCTTCTACAACAACACGGGATCAACCGATCTCGTCGTTGATCTCTCGGGCTTCTTCGGTCAGGCCGCCGGCGTCAGCGTGACAGCCAATCCGGCCAGTGTTCCGGCCGACGGGGCGACCACCTCCACCATAACCGCCACGGTGACGACGAACACCGGCGCACCGGCCGTCAGCGACCCCGTGGCCTTCAGCCTCGCCGGCAGCCCATCGGGGGCTTGCGGAACGATCACTCCGGCGACTGGCACCACCAATACGAGCGGCACGTTCACGTCTGTCTACAAGGCGAGCTCGACGGTGGGCACCTGCACGATTACGGCCAACGAGGCCCAGAATGGCCTCAGCGGCTCGACCACCGTCACCCAGACCAAGGTTGCGAACAGCAACACGGTGACTGCGGCCCCAACGTTCGTTCCGGCCAACGGCGTGGCCACGTCGACCGTCACCTCACTCGTTAAGGACAGCAGCGGTGCGCTTGTCTCGGGCGACGTAGTCACCTTCGTGGCAACCGGCAGCCCGGCAGCCGCCTGCGGAAGCTTGAGCGCGAGCTCGGCGACCACGAGCGCGGCGGGCGTGGCCAGCGTTACCTACACCGCGTCGACTACAGTCGGGTTCTGCACCGTGAAGGCAACCGAGGCCAACACGGGGACCGCGGGCTCGGCCACGATCACCCAGACCAGCAACCCGCCGCCTGGAACTCCCAACACTGTCGATGTCACCGTTAGCCCGGCCTCGATTCCGGCAGACGGCAAGACCACGTCGGCCGTGACAGCCACGGTTAAGGCGGGAGCGGCGGCGCAACCGGGCGACCCAGTGATGTTCACCCTCACGGGCGCAGCCTGCGGCACCATCAGTCCGGCTAGCGGAACGACCAACGCCAGCGGCGTAGTGACCGCCACCTACACGGCGTCGACTACGGCTGGTGCGTGCGCCGTCAAAGCCACGGAGGCAATTTCGAACAGCTCTGCCCCGTCGACTGGAACCAATCCGACCACTATCACCCAGACGGCAGTCCCGAACGGCTTCACGGCTACGGCCACCCCGGCTAGCCTGCCGGCCAACGGCACGAGCACCTCGACGATCAAGGCGACCGTGACGAATGGCGTGACCGGCGCGGCGGTTTCGGGCGACGCGGTAACGTTCGCCGCGACAGGTTCCCCAGGAGCGGTTTGCACCAATGCAAACCTGAGCGCCACCGCGGGAACGACCGATGCAAATGGCGTGGCGACTGTCACCTACACAGCCTCCACGACGAACGGCTTCTGCTCCATCAAGGCAACTGACGCCACGAACAGCACCGGCGCAACGGCCACGGTCACCCAGACCGCGGCAGGCGCCGCTTCGATCACCGTGGCGGCCGATCCGACCAGTATTCCGGCGGACGGGGCCACCACGTCGGTGGTGACCGCCACCGTTACGGCTACTGGCGGCGGCTTCCTGGCCGGTGACACCGTACTATTCACCACGAGCGGGGCAGCCTGCGGCACGTTCACAACCGCGAACCCATCGACAACCAGCGCGACTGGCAAGGCGACGGTCACCTACAAGGCGAGTACTACCGTTGGGTCGTGCACAGTTACGGCGACGGAATCCAGCGGCGGCTTGAGCAACTCGGCCACAATCGCCCAGACAGCCGTGCCGAACAACGTTGCAGTGACCTCCTCCGGCACCGGCGCAGCCCCGGCGAGTGGCGCAGCGACCTTAACCATCACCGCTACGGTCACGGGCGGCGTCGCACCCAATCCCGCGGTTTCCGGCGACACGGTGACATTCACTCTGACCGCCAGCAATACCGGATCGTGCGGCGCCGTGAGCCCGACTTCGGGAACGACCGACGCCACCGGTAAGCTCGCGACAACGTACACAACGAGTACGACGGTCGGGTTCTGCACCGTGAAGGCGACTGAGTCCGGAACCGGGGCTAGCGGTTCGTTTACGATCGACCAGACAAGCAACCCGGCGCCAGGCCTTCCGTTTACCGTGACGGCTACGGCTAACCCGACGAGCATCGCCGCCAACGGTACGAGCACCTCGACCATCACCGCCAACGTCAAGAACGGCGCGGCCAACGTGTCGGCTGACCCGGTCATGTTCACCATGAGTGGCGCCTCCTGCGGTTCCTTGACACCCACGACGGTGACTACGGACGCGAGCGGCAATGCGGTCACCACGTACACCTCGTCAACTACGGCGGGCACCTGCACGATCACGGCCAAGGACGCAATCTCCACGGGCAGCTCGGTCGGGACACCCGTCGCTCAGACTCCAGTGCCGAATAACATCGCGGTCTCGGCCAACCCGTCCAGCATCCGGGCGGATGGCACAAGCACTTCGACAATCACGGCCACCGTTACGACAGGCGTCGGCGGGACGGCGGTGTCCGGCGACACGGTCAACTTCACCGCGGCGGGCAGCCCAGGGGCAACGTGCACCAACGCCAACCTGAGCGCGCTGACCGGAACAACCAATGCGGCCGGCCAGGTGACCGTCACCCTCACAGCAACGACCACTGTCGGGTTCTGCACCGTCACGGCCACCGAGACCGGGACTTCGCAGACCAACAACACGGTGGTGACGGAACACGCGTAGTAAGTAAATAGGAAGGCTCTTGCGAGCCATCCGAAACGAGAAGGGCCCTTCGGGGCCCTTCTCGTTTTCCGTCCCTCGGCCTCAAAAAACGGAAGATGGCCTGCCGAACGGACGTGCGGGCGCCGGCGGGCTATTGACACACAGCCGCGGACGAGTACCGTGGTCTTGACGCTGTAGAGGGGTACGGGGGGGCGAGGAGGGGTCGATGTTTCTCCATGTGCGTTTACTGCCGGCTCCTCGCGCGCTGATCGTAGCGGCGACGCTGCTCGCCTCGTCAAGCCTGGCCATCCTCCCGATCCGCCTGGCGCACGCGGCGAGTTACACCTTTACAGTCATTAACCGGGCCGACTCGGTGGGGGTAGGCACCTGCAACCTGGAAACAAACAAGTGCACCACCCTGCGGGCCGCCATCGGCTTTGCCAACGACCTGGCGGGAAGCAACACCGTCACCTTGATGGTCCCGGCGGGGACAATCGACCTCACGAAGGGAGAGCTGGCGATCACCAGCCCAGGCCTGACGCTCAACCTGGCCGGCGCCGGGACCGCGCAGACCACCGTGGAACGGTCGCCCGCGGCTCCCCAGGCTCGGGTCTTCGATATCTGCGCGCCGAATAGCGCGCCGCCTCCGCCCTGCGCCAGCCCAGGGCCTACGGTCAACCTGGCCGGGCTGACGATTGCGAATGGGCTACTGAGCAACGACAGCGGAGCGGGAATCAGAAATCTTGGCGGGACCCTGAGCTTGAACCGGGTCGCCGTGACCGGAAACTCGATCGCGGTGACTGCCGGCACGCCGACCGTCCCCAACCGCGGCTTCGGGGCCGGGATCTTCAGCGGGGGAAATGGATCACTGACTCTCGACAAGGCCAGGATCACGAACAACTCGCTGACCGTCGATGTCAACGCTGCCGGGGGCGGCGCCGGGATCGAGAGTCGCGGTTCGCTGGTGATCGACGCCAGTACGATCTCCGGGAACAGCGTGACGGCCTGCAGTGATGGCAGTCTGTGTGGTGAGCAAGCTGCCGGCCTGGCCGTCCGGTTCGGTCCAGCGGCCATCCAGAACACCACTATCAGCGGGAACGTGGGGACCAATGCCGAAGGGGGTATCGACGAGGGCTTTGGCCCCATCAAGATCGTGAACAGCACCATCACCGGGAACTCGGCGCCTGGGCCGGGCGGGTTCGGCGGCGGGTTCCTGACTCTCGGCGGATTAGCGACAGCTGCCATCCTCATCAACACGACGGTCAGCGGCAACACCGCGACCTCTGGAGGCGGCCTGGTGAGCTTCGGCCGATCGATCACGCTCCAGAGCACAATCGTGGCCAACAACCGCACCATAGTCGGCGGCATCAGCTCGGACGGGAACTGCAACCAGCCGATGGCGTCATCCGGCTACAACCTGGACAGCGGGTTCACCTGTGGCCTGCGCGGTCCTGGTGATCTGTCCAACACCGATCCCCGCCTGGGGCCGCTTCAGGACAATGGCGGCCCGACTCAAACCGAGGCACTCCTGCCGGGAAGCCCGGCCATCGACGCGGTGGCTAACAGTGCGTGCCCGCCGCCGCCGGCCGACCAGCGAGGGGTGGCACGGCCCCAGGGGGCAGCCTGCGACATCGGCGCGTTTGAGTTCGTTCCCAATAAAGTGAGCATCACAGCAAATCCGTCGAGCCTTCCCGCCAGCGGGACCAGTACCTCGACCATCACCGCCACCGTCACCAGCGCCGGCGCCCCAGTATCTGGGGACACCGTGAACTTCAGCCTCTTCGGCACCTGTGGCACGCTGACGCTAAGCTCCGGGACGACTGACGCAGGCGGCATCGTGTCGGCCACATACGTCTCCTCGACCGCGGTCGGCTTTTGCACGATCACCGCCACCGAGGTGGCTAAGCTCGCACGCGCCTCGGTCACCGTCATCCAGACCGCGAACCCGCCCCCTGCACCGTTTACGACGGTCGTGACGGCCAGCCCGCCGATCATTGCCGCTGATGGCGCAAGCACGTCCACCGTGACTGTCACCGTGACGAGCAGCGCGGGTGTGGCGGTTTCGGGCGATCCGGTGATGGTTACCACGAGCGGTGGCGCCGCGTGCGGAAGCCTGAGTACCTCGATGCTATTAACCAATGCTGCCGGCCAGGCCAGCGTGGTCTACGCCGCTTCGATCGTGGCCGGACCCTGCAACATCACGGCCACGGAGGCCGACTCTGCCAGCAGCGGCTCGACAGTTGTGTCGCAGTTCATGCCACCCAATAATGTCTTCGTCTCGGCCGTCCCCCTGAGCTTGCCGGCCAACGGCACCAGCACCACGACAATAGTCGCCACCGTCACCAACGCCATCGGCGCGGCCGTCTCAGGTGATACGGTGAGCTTCACGACCTTCGCGAATCCGCCCGGCGCGTGCGGAACCCTGAGCCAGGTCGCGGCGACCACCAACGCATCCGGCCAGGCGACCGCCATCTACACGGCATCGACGACCATCGGATTCTGCACGATTACGGCCG
>VBID01000004.1 GCA_005880615.1 Chloroflexota bacterium | reverse complement strand
GGCGGGGAGCCGGTTTCTCTTTTCGCCCAGCTTCAATGGAGAGGTGCTTCGGATCGCGCAGGCGCGCAGGATTCCGTATATTCCGGCTGCGCTGACCCCAACAGAAGTTCTGTCGCTCTTCCGGCACGACCTGCATCTGATCAAGATCTTTCCGGCTGGACCGCTGGGGGCCGGCTACCTTCGAGACCTCCTGGGGCCTCTCCCCGAGCTTCGCGCGATCCCAACAGGAGGCATAACCAGAGAGAATGCGCGATCGTTCCTCGACGCGGGTGCTGTCGCCGTTGGCATCGGGGGCGCCCTGACGGCCGGCGTGACCGGAAGCGATTATCAGGCCGTTACCAGGCGCAGCGCCGAGTTTCGCGCCCTCACGGCGGAATCTCGCTAGCGTCCGGGCGAGACTGCCGTTTCGGGCGCCGACGTGGTCCGGCTTGGGCTAGATCAGTCGTCCACATCCGGACGACAAACCCGGGCGGTTTACATCCGCCAATCGGTAGCCATATCGAATTTGAGCGGCTGAGTGGGATCTGCGCGGAGACCCTCGTTTCCCGCCTAACGACACTGAAACAAATAATTCACCCAACGGCAGCCCTCCGTCCGGCCGATTACCTGGACACTGAGCCTTGAAACGCCCGGGCTTCTAGGCCTTTGACCGTTTTCTACCGGTTGCTGCTGTGCAGGGGCTTTGGGAACCGGTTGGTGCAATTCGTATTTGGGAGCCACGATACGAGCGCCAAAATCAAAGCGGGAGGCTCATAACCGGTTGGTCGGAGGTTCGAGCCCTCCACCGCCCACCAATATCCCCCTTCGAGTTGCTTGCGGGCGTGCCCGTCGTGAAGCCGGTTCACCGATGCAGGCTTGCCGTACTCGCGCTGAATGGACAGGCACCTAAATAACACCGGGGTTTATTCCGGTGGATCGAGCCGCCTTCTTGTGACCTTTCATTCGGCACCTTTCCGGCCGGCACCCGTTGATACCTGTGGGGATGGTCGCCCTTGCCGCTGCAGTCACCCTGAGCGCCGGTCTCCTGCTGGGGGCCGTGGTCCTCTTGTATCGGTGGGGCGCGGCCCGTGGGCCCCTGGCGGCTCTGGCGGTGCCGATCGCTGCCGGATCGGCGGCCACGGCTGGTGCGCTGGCCTTCGGTCTTCGACGGCTGTCGTCGGTTGGGCTGACGGTTGCTCTGGCCCTCCTCGGCGGCACGCTCGGGCCCGCCACAGCGGGGTCGGCCGCAGCCTCGGTGACGCCGGCCACGGTCATACCGGTTACCGCTCCCGCCGTCTGGCCGACACCGCAGCAGCACAACACCCGGACTGACGGGTTCGCGCTATCCAGCACGGTGGTGCTCGTGACCGGGGCGACGACCGACTTTTCAGCGGTGCGCGTCGTAGAGAAAGTCCTCACCTCGGCGGGCGTGACCCGCGTCGTCACGGCGACCGACCAGCAACCGCCGCCGGCCGCCCCGGTCATCGTGTGGGTCGGCGGCCCGTCTGAGATCAAGGCGTCCGGGGGAGCGCTGAACGCGCTTGGGATCGCGGGTCCGGCCGGTCTCGCCGCTGAAGGTTACGTGCTCGGGATTGGTCGGGGCGCGGATGGCCAGGCGCGAGTGGTCCTGGCCGGCGTGGACACTACCGGCACGTTCTACGCCGCGCAGACCTTCCGGCAGCTGGTGGTGCCGCGGCGCGGCCACACCTGGCTACCAGGAGTATCGATCCGCGACTGGCCGACCATGCCACTGCGGGGCGTGATCGAGGGATTCTACGGCCCTCCGTGGTCCAGCGCGGACCGCCTATCCCAGCTGGACTTCCTCGCTTCCACCAAACAGAACGTCTACGTCTACTCGCCTAAGGATGATCCCTACCTGCGCGCGCAGTGGCGGCAGCCATACCCACCAGATCAACTCGCGGCGATCAGACAAGTGGTCGACCGTGCGGACCTGGACCACGTCCAGCTCACCTATGCCCTGTCGCCCGGATTATCGGTGTGCTACAGCAGCGATTCGGATGAGCAGGCCCTGGTCGACAAGCTGAAGTCGATCTGGGACATCGGTGTTCGATCGTTCGCCATCCCGCTGGACGACATCAGCTACACCAGGTGGAACTGCGGCACGGACGTGGCGAGGTTCGGTACCGGTGGCGCGGCCGCCGGCCAGGCCCAGGCCAGCCTGCTTAACCGGGTCCAGAACGACTTCATTGAGACGCACGCAACGGCCCACCGGTTGGAGATGGTGCCGACCGAGTTCTCCGGCGTCGGCGACTCGCCCTACAAGGCGGCGCTTCGCGGGCACCTCGACCCGCGGGTCACCGTCGAATGGACCGGCGGGGGGATCGTGCCGGCCACCATCACGGCCGACCAGGCAGGGCAGGCCCGCCAGGTGTTCGGCCACGACATCCTGGTCTGGGACAACTACCCCGTGAACGACTACGCGCCGCAGCGGCTGTTCCTGGGACCCTACACTGGCCGCGACCCGAGGATCACCGACAACGTCGTCGGTGTCACGGTCAACCCGATGATCGAGTCCGAACCATCGAAGATCGCCGAGTTCACCTCAGGGGCGTTCCTCTGGAACCCGACGAGCTACGAGGCGCCCGCCGCCTGGCTCGCCGGCCTGCATCAGCTCGGCGGATCAGCGTGGCAAGCGCTGCGGGTGTTCGCCGAAAGCAACTCCTCCTGCGTTCTCAACCTGGCGGAATCCCCCACCCTGACTTCGCTGATCAGCGCCTTCTGGACTTCTTACGAGTCTGGTACCAACGTCGGAGGCGCGGCCGCAGCCCTGTCGAGCTACTTCGGCGACATGGCGGCTGTCCCTGAGCGACTCAAAGCTGGCATGGATGACACCGCCTTTCTGGCCGAGGCAGGACCGTGGATCGACAGGCTTGGGCTTTACGGGCGCGCTGGACAGGTGGCGGTCGCGCTGCTCGTCGCGCAGCGGGCGGGCGACCTTATGAGCGTCCGGAGAAATGGGCTCGCGCTCGCGTCGCTGCGCAATCGGCTGGCCGCCACGTCGCAGGTTGTCGCGCCAGGGATTATCGACCCCTTCATCGCTCGGGCTGCGGGCGGGTCAGTCCGCGGCGCTCTGGACCCGCTCGTACCGGCGTAGCTGCGCTTGATCCCCAAGCGCCTCGAGGGCACGGAGGCCCTGCGTTTTTGTCCCCCACATCTCCGGTGAGCAAAGCCCGTTCGCAGCGGACTCGAGCGGCGTAGGGCACGGCACCAATCCTCTCGAAAATGGCTAGCGCCCTGGCAAGCTCCTGCGGGTCCCGCGCTGCAAGAGCCAGCCCCCGCCGTGCCTGCGCTTCCAGGACCACATGGTTATGGCTCGCCGCGATTTCAAGGATCTGATCAAGCAACCGACGCTTCAGCGGCGGGTGGCTGCTGTTGGAAGGTTTCGCTTCGATTAGGCGGCGGTGTCCGTCGAGGCGGTCCTGGCTCGCCCGCGGCGCTCGCCCCGCTTCTGGATGAGCTCCAGTAGTCGCTCTTTGTTGAAGTCGCCCTTCGGGATGATGGACTGGACCTTCCGGCCGAGGCCCTCGCGGTCCTCGCTGGTCAGGGTCCTGGCGGTGTAGACGATGATTGGGATCTCACTCGTGGGGGGCGACTCGCGCAGCGCATCGATCACCTTGTAGCCGTCGACACCGGGCATCATGAGGTCGAGGATGATCAGGTCGGGATGGTGCTCGGCGGCCATCGCGATCCCCTCGGTACCGTTCTCCGCCGACAGGACCGTGACGTTGAAGGGCTTCAACGTTGCCTTGACCAGCCGAATGTGCCCGCGGTCGTCGTCGACGACCAGGATGGTGGCCGGCATCTTCTTGGCTCGCGCATCTTCCATCAGCAGGTCGAGCTTGACCAGCAGCTGCAGGAGTCGCTGGCGATCGATCGGCTTGGGCATGAACTCGACCTCGGCCCCGTTCAGGAGGGCGGCGGCGTTGGCATCCTCCGAGGTCAGTACGACCGGGACGTCGCGGGTTCGTCGCTCGCGCCGGAGATCTTCGATGAGCTGGGCTCCCCCCGCTGGCGGCAGCGCCGAATCGACCACGACCGCGATGGGTTTCTCGCGCAGGGCGTGTTCCATGGCGTCGGTGGCGGTGCTGGCAACTGCCACCCGGTACCCGGCCCGGGCAAGAAACGGCTCGATCCGCTCCCGAGCGTCGGCATCGGCGTCTGCGATCAGGATCTCGGGCATCTCGCGGCGCCAGGGGGCGTGGTCGGGTGCGACACCGGCCGCCTCCGGCGAGCCGACCGACGACAGCTCGTGCAGCTCCTGGGCGAATCGCTCGGCGCTCTGGTTGATATGGCGGAGATACTCGAGTCGTTCTTCCGGCGTGATGGCATTCCCGGTCTCCTGCTGGAGCAGCGCAGAGAACCCGGTGATGGTGTTGAGGTCAGTCTTGAGCGCGTACAGGTGCTCGGGCGTTACCGGGCCGCCCGACGCAGCCAGGCGCGCGTCGCGGAGGGCGATCTCCAGCTCGGTCTTCTCCCGCTGCCAGGACTCCCGGAGGGCCTCCACGGTTTTCTCGCGCTGACGATCGCGGTCCTGCTGGCGGGCCAGCACACTCATGGCCTCGTTCAGCTCCTTGTTCAGTTGCTGGATTTCGGTGGTGAGTGCTTGCCGGCGGGCGCTGGCCTCACTGTTGAACTTGCTGGCCTGGCCAATCAGCTCGGTGTGCCCCCGATTGAGCTTCTCGTACTCCTCCTTGCGGGTGGCCGCCGTCTGGAGGAGCTCCTCCCGCTCGGCCGCCCACTGCAGCTGATACCCCCCCATGGTCTCCAGCTCCGACTTGGCTTGCGTGAGCTGGTTCTTGACGTTCCGATGCTCGGCCTGCATCGCGCTGTACAGCGATCGGAGTTCTTCGAGCTGGTCGGTGACTTTTTGCTGGTCGGCTGCCTGGCTGAGCCGCGTCTCGAGCTGCGCATCAATCTGGTCCTGCGCCTGGCGGAGCTCAGCCCGGGCCTGCTCCAGGGCGGCCTCCCGAGCGGTCAGGCGTTGGTGCAGCTCTGCCAGCTCCTCTTCGTGCCTGGCGAGGAGGACCTTCCGTTCCTCCTGCTGCGAGTGCTGGGATTCTTCCCCCTGGCGTCGCACAGCGTCGAGCTGCTCGTGGAGGCGATTCATGTCCGCCACCAGCCGGTCCCGATCCATCGACAACCCGCGTTGGGCCTCCCGAAGGGCGCCCAGCTGCCGCTCCCCGGCAGCCAGCTGCTCTCCTAGGCGGCCCACCTCAGCGTGGTGGTCGGCGGCATCGGTCGCAGCCTGGGACTCGAGGGCCTCCAGGGTGGCCAGAAATGCCTGCCCCTGCTTCAGGAGATCGGCAAGAGACGGGGGCGGCGCCGCCGGCTGGTCGGCCACGGGCGTATAACGGCCTTAAGATCGATGGCTGGCGGCATCTCCCATGCAACCTGCTGATCCAGCCACACCCGTCACGGCAGGGCACCGGCGGCTCTGGAACCTTGAGCTGGGACCGGGAGCCGCCGGCCTGGTCATGCTGGTCTCGATCGTCCTTCTGGTTGCCAGCGCGGTGGCCTTCGGCTGGCTGGGCGCCCGGCTGCACCACGGGGGCGGCGCGGCGGGGCTCCTGGAGGTCGGGGTGGCCCTCCTGCTGGCCTTCCTGCTGGGGATTCCCGGGCACGAAGCCATCCACGCGCTCGCCTTCCGCATCCTGGGAAAACGGCCACAGTTTGGGTTTGGCGTGCGGAGCTTGATGCCATACTTCTACGTCACCTGTCCGGGGTCGTACTTCTCACGTAACCAGTACCTGGCTTCCGTGCTCGCCCCGTTGGTTGTCCTCGACCTGGTTGGCCTGGCGCTGCTGGTTCCGGCCGCGACCGCCGTATTCGGGCTGGCCCTGCTGATCATCAACACCTCGGGATCGGCGGGAGACGTCTGGATGGCCGGCCTGCTGGCGCAGTGCCCCACCTGGCTGCAGGTGGAGGACACCAGGGGTGGGTTCACGGCCTGGGCACCCGCCCAGTACGCCAGCCAGGCCCCCCACCGCCCGATCGGCCTAAACCCGTGGGTCATGGCCTGGATCGCTGGGTGGCTGGGGGCCTGGCTGGCGTGCCTGGTGGCGGGCGCGTTCGTGATCCTCCTGGTGGCGGCCGGCCATCCGGGGGCGTCGATTCGGGTTGGACCACTGCTACTCACCGATGCGGTGCCGATGGGCCGGCGGGGTCTTCACGTCCAGCTCCTGCCACTCACCGTCCTGGCGGGCATCGCCGGTGCAATACTGACCGTGGGCTTTGCTCGGTTTCGGTCGGCGACCCGGCGCTGACGAGCTGGCGGCCGGAACCCTTATCGGGAAACCGTGAGCAGCTCTTTCAGCTCCGAGCCGGCCTCAGACTCGAGCTGGTCGAAGGTGCAGTCCTCGGGGTTCTTGTCCGGACGCCAGCGAACGAAGCCGACACCGTGGCGAAAGCGGCCGTTCATGATGCGGTCGAAGGCGACTTCACACACCAGCTCGGGACGGACGGACTCCCACTCCAGGGTCCGTTCCGTGGCCCAGCGACTGGGGCCACCTGGAGTCCGGCCCTCGCCAAAACTCTCGCCGCTCATCAAGGGCGTGAGCAGCTTCACCAGCTCTTTGCGCTCTTCGGCGTCGAACCCCGAGGTGTGGCCGACGAACTCGAAGGTCTTGCCGCGATAGAGACCGAGCAGCAACGAGGCGACGGATGATTTCCCGGATGAGCTCCAGCGAAAACCGCCCACAACGCAGTCGACGGTCCGGTGCTTCTTCACCTTGACCATGGCCCGCTCGCCGGACTTGTAGCTCTGGTCCAACCGCTTGGCCACGATCCCATCCAGGCCCGACCCGTCGTAGCGGTCCAACCACCCCTGCGCCACCGCCGCATCTGGCGTCACCGGGCTAAGGTACACGGGGGGCGGCGCATTCTTGAGCAGCCGCTCCAGGCGCTTTCGCCGCTCGCGCAGTGGGAGCTCGCGCAGGTCTTCATCGCCGTCGGCCAGCACGTCGAACGCGACCAGGGAGGCGGGCGTCTCGCCGGCGAGCATGTTCACCCGCGAGGCGGCGGGGTGCAAGCGCAGCTGGAGCAAATCGAAGTCCATCCCCACCCCGGCAAAGATGACGAGCTCGGCGTCCAGCACGATCCGCTTGGGCGCGATGGCCCGCACCGCTGGGACCAGCTCCGGAAAGTAGCGGGTCAGGGGGCGCTGGTTGCGGCTGGCAATGTAGACGTCCTCGCCGTCGCGGTAGACGACGGCTCGGAAGCCGTCCCACTTGGGCTCGTACTGCCAGCCGGGCCCGCTGGGCAGCTGCTCCTGGACCTTGGCTTCCATGGGGACGAAGTCGGTCGAGATGGGCAGGTCCACTAGTCGGCCTTCGAACCGAACAGCTTCCGCCCCACCCAGGCGATGGGGTCGTAGTAGCGGCCGGCCACCCGCTCCTTGAGCGGGATGATGGCGTTGTCCGTGATCCGGATGTGCTCGGGGCAGACGTCCTGGCAGCACTTGGTGATGTTGCACATGCCGATGCCCGCTTCGCGGTGCAGCAACGCCGTGCGGTTCACCGTATCTTTGGGATGCATCTCCAGCCCGGCAATCCGGACCATGTAGCGCGGCCCGTAGTAGGCGGCCTTCTGGTCGTGGTCGCGCAAGACGTGGCAGACGTCCTGGCAGAGGAAGCACTCGATGCAGCGGCGGAACTCGAACACCCGCTCCACATCGTCGGCAGCCATCCGGTAAGGGACTGGTTCGTCGGTTTTGGGCGTGAAGGGCGTGATCTCGGCATTGACCAGGTAGTTCCAGGCGACGTCGGTGACCAGGTCCTTGATGAGGGGAAAGGCGCGCATCGGCCACACGTGGATGGGCTCGCCGGCGAACTCATCGAGTCGCGTCTTGCACATCAGCCGCGGCCGGCCGTTGATCTCGGCGCTGCAGGAGCCGCACTTGGCGGCCTTGCAGTTCCAGCGACAGGCGAGGTCGGTCGCGGCGTGGGCCTGGATCCAGTGGATGGCGTCCAGGACGACCATCCCCTCCTGCACCGGCACCTGGAAGGGTTGCTCGGTTCCGGTCTTGATCGAATCGCCGCGAAACACGAGCAGCGTGGTGTCGCTCATGCGCTCTTCTGCCGGACCTCGCCGTTGAACAGGTCGGCCAGCTCGTCGGGCATCTCGGGGACGGGCCGGGTGGTGATGCGCATCGCGTCCCCATCTTTGAGGGCGATCAGGTTGAGCTTGCCGAAATTCGGGTCGGCGTTGGGAAAGTCTGTCCGCCAGTGCGCCCCGCGGCTTTCGCGTCGCTCGATCGCGCCTCGGACGATGGCCTCACTGATGACGAGCATGAACCGCAGGTCGCGAGCGGTGTGCCAGCCGGGGTTGTAGAGACGGGAGCCCGCCACATGCACGTTATCGGCCCGCCGCTTGAGCGCGAGGATCGTCTGTAGGCAGGTCCGCAAGCCGGCGTCCGTTCGGGCGATCCCGGCGCCCTCCTGCATGGCCGCCTGCAGCTCCTGCTGCAACAGATAAGGGTTCTCGCTGCCGGCTCCCTCGAGAGAGCCGAGGAGCAGACGCTGCTCGTCCGCCACGCTGGCGGGGTCCAGGGCGCCCAGCGACACCGACTTCACGAACTGGGCGGCGGCGGCGCCGGCCCGGCGGCCGAACACCAGCAGGTCGGAGAGCGAGTTTCCGCCCAGGCGGTTGGCGCCATGCAGACCAGCCGCCACCTCACCCGCGGCATAGAGGCCGCGGACCGTGGTGGCGCCGGTGTCCGGCTCGACGCGCAGCCCGCCCATGGCGTAGTGGATGGTGGGGTAGACCTCCATGGCCTCGCGTGTGATGTCTACATCGGCCAGGCTAAGGAACTGGTCGTACATGGAGGGCAGCTTCTTCTTGATGCGGTCGGAACCCAGATGGATGACATCGAGGAACGCCCCGCCGTGCGGCGAGCCTCGCCCCGCCTGCACTTCCTTGTAGATGGCGCGGGCCACTTTATCCCGGGAGGCGAGCTCTTTCTTCTCCGGCTCGTAGTCGAGCATGAACCGCTTGTGCTCGCTGTTAAAGAGATAACCGCCTTCGCCGCGGACGGCCTCGGTCACCAGCAGACCCTTCACGCCGGGCGGCCACACCATCCCGGTGGGATGGAACTGGACCATCTCGGGGTCCAGCACTTCGGCGCCGGCCTCGAATCCCATGGCAACGCCGTCACCGGTCCCTTCCCAGGAGTTGGATGTGACCTTATAGATGCGGCCCCACCCGCCACTGGCCAGCACCACCGCTTTGCTGCGAAAGGTCACGAAGTCGCCGGTTTGGCGGTTGTACCCAGTCGCCCCCGCGATCCGGTCCCCATCTTTGAGCAAGCGCGTGAGGGTGACCTCCATGTAGACCGCGATCCGGAGGGCGACTACCCGGTCCTGGAGCGTCCGGATCATCTCCAGTCCCGTCCGGTCCCCGACATGGCAGAGCCGACGGTAGGTATGCGCCCCGAAGGGCCGCTGGAGGATGCGCCCGTCCGGCGTGCGGTCGAAGATGGCCCCCCAGGTTTCCAGCTCATAGACGCGGTCGGGCGACTCCGTGGCATGCAGCTCGGCCATGCGCCAGTTGTTGATCAGCGCGCCGCCCCGCATCGTGTCCTGGAAATGCACCTGCCAGTTGTCCTGGGGGTCGACGTTGCCCAAGGCGGCGGCAATCCCACCCTCGGCCATCACCGTGTGGGCCTTGCCCAGCAAGGACTTGCAGACCACCCCCACGCTGGCGCCGCCGGCCGCCGCCTCGATGGCCGCCCGCAGCCCGGCCCCGCCGGCGCCAATGATCAGGACATCGTGGGTGTACGTCTGGGTGGCGTCGCTCATGCGATCCAGCGTGGCTCGTGAAAGCCGGCCATGACCAACCGGACGTAGATGTCAGTCAGCCCGACCGAGAACATGCTGACCCAGGCGAACCAGCCGTGCCGGGGGTTCAGGCGATTGAGCGCGTCGGCCAGCCGGTGGCGGGCTTTCCCGGCTTTCACGCACGAGTAGCAGTCGAGGCCACCGCCGGCCAGGTGGCGAAGGGAATGGCACGAGAACGTGTACCCGCTGAGCAGGATGACGTTGACCAGCATCACCACCGACCCCAGCCCGACGAAGAAATGCCCGTGATAGATGAACGCCCGAACCACGTCGACACCCAGGAAGACGGTGACGACGATGGTCAGGAGGAGGGCGTAGCGATGCAGGTTCCAGAGGACGAGCGGGAACCGGGTCTCGCCCGTGTAGCGACCGCGCACTCCTTCACCGCGGGCGCAGGCGGTGGGGTCCCGGAAGAAGGCCCGATAGTACTCCTTGCGGTAGTAGTAGCAGGTGACGCGCAGGCCGAGGGGAATGACCGCCAGGAAGGGGACCAGCAGGCCGATGACCGGCAGCTTGAAGGTGCCGAAGCCGATCCAGGTCGAGAAGAACGGGGAAACGTATGGGTCGGCAAACACGTAGGTGCCGGAGAAGACCGACCAGGTGGCATAAGCGAAGAATCCAACGTACGAGACGACGGTCAGCGCCGGCTCGATCCACCAGGCCAACCGGCGTTCAGCGTGGCGGGGACGTGTCGCCCGAACCGCCTCAACAGCCACGTCTTAGCCCGGATCTACCGATCGGACGATGCAAGTGTGACTCGGTGGATTCGGGCTGAGCACCGCCAAAAGTTTAGACTTTCCCGCTGGTTCGCCGGCCGAGGAGAACGCCGATGCCTGAAGCTACCACCGCGAGGATGAGCACGGTTCGCCCGCGAATCCCGGGGCGGAGCGGCCGGGCCGACTCTGGCGCCAGGTTGGGAGGGGGGGCCTCTGGCGCTGACTGGTCCGCGTTCACGGGGTGCAAGACGCTGTTGACCTCCACCCCCACCACGGTGATCAGGCCCACGAAGTAGAAAAACGTCATCAACAAGAAGAACAGCCCAAAGGTCTTCCCGTAGGCGTTGAGCCCCTTGTTGATCGAAAGATAGATCGGAAAGATCAGGGTGACGACTTCGAACAGGATGCCGGCGACCAGGGCGCCGGGCCACACCTGGCCCAGGTGGAGCCGGCGGTTGGGAACGACGAAGTAGATGACCAGGTACAGGATGAAGCCGGCGACAATGCCGATCAAAAGCTGGAGCAGCGCCGCCGCGTCGCCGGCCAGAAACGCAGGCACGTTCGGGAGCTGGTTCAAAGCTGGCAAGACACTGGAGGTGGTCACCGCCACGCCCGCCAGGATGGTGAACAGGAAGATCATCGCCACGCTCATGAGCTTGCCGGGGATGAACCTCCGTGGCCGTACGTGGTAGACGATGGCGAAGGCCTGCTCCATGGCCCCGAACAGGGCTGACCCGCCCCAGACCAGGCCGCCCAATCCGACCAGGGCTAGCAGGCCGGTCTGCTCCTTGACCCCGGCGAGGACTTTCACTAGCTCTTGCACCGTTTGCGGATTGGTGGGGATCAGCGACAGCAGCCTGGTGTAGATCTGGGTGGTGGTGATGCCGGCGACCTGCAGGACGATGCCGAGAATCGCGGCCACCACCAGCACCACCGGGAACATGGCGAACAGCGCGTTCCAGGCGATGATGATGGCCCAGTTGGGCGCCTGGTCATCGACGAATTTCTTGACGACTCGCCCCGGGACGCTGCCCAACACCCGATTGATAGCCACCTGACCCTGATACTAAGCCCGAATCTAAAAGCGTGAAAAGAGGAGAGGCCACCCCGGCCTCTCCTGTCGCTGGTGGGGCGTCCCTCGGTTAGCGGGCCTGGGGAAGGATCCCCTTGGGCCGGAACCGCCAGGCCGCCAGCCCGAGGGCGGCGAGGACGAGGAACGGGAGCAGGAAACCGAGCACGATGATCATCCCCGAGACCACATTGGCCGATAGGCGCAACGCGGTTCCGAACGAGTCGCCAATCCCGCTCCGGTCCCACAGGCTCGGCTCGGCCGGCTTGGCCGGAGCCACCGCCGGGATGATCAGGTTGACGCTGATGGTGGAGAAGGTCGTCTGGGTGTCCAAGTAGCGGACACGGCCTTCAATCCGCTCAATCTCGCCGGTCACGATAGAGAGCTGGTTCTGGACGGCGATGGAGTCCTGGATGGTCTGCGCCCTAGCCATCAGGGCGATCAGGATGGCCTGCTGCGCGTGCTGGTTCTTGTTCCGGGCCTGCAGGTCGACATACTCGCTACTGACGTCCTGGCTGCTGGTCTGGATCGCAGTCACAGTCCCCAGCGACCGGAACTGGTCCAGGATCCGCGTGTACTGGTCGGCCGGCACCTTCACGACCACCGCGCCGGTGTTGATGACGTCTTGATCCGACTGCGCCGTCTGCATGCTGAATAACACGCCCCCGGCGGCCTGGGCGATGTCGACGATCCGGCGAGAGACGGAGTCGAAACTGCCCTTGGTGATCTTGATGGTCACCGTCGCATCCTGGATGAGTTTCTGGGCACTCTGGGCTTGCAGCACGGGGTCGCTGACGGTGTTCGGCTGGGCCTGTGCGCCATCGGCCAGGGCCGGTGCGCCGCTGGCCCCTCCGCTGTACGCCTGGCTGGATCCAGCTCCGCCATGGCCCAGGCCGCCCGAGACAGGCGCCCCGGTCGCCGTGTTCCCGGCGCCACCACAAGCGGCCAGGATGGTCGCCATCGCCACGCTCGTCAGGGGGAGAGCCAGTTTCATAGATCAGTTCACCTCATGGGTAAGACGGGGTAGCCGCCGAAAAGTTTCCGGCGGGCTCAGTCAGGGTCTATTTGACACGTCGGCATCCTCCCGTTAGCCTGTGGAAGCCCATGCCCTTCGAATATCGCGTCGCGGCCACGGTGGAGGAGGCCAACCAGCTCTCCGATCAGGGCTTTGAGGTCTTTACCATCCTGCCGCCCGGCCCGAACGGTGGCGCGGACCGGATCTACCTCCGCCGGGAGAAGCGCAGCGGGTCAGGCGCTGGGTTCGCTGTCGAGCCCCGCCCCAAGGCCGGCTAAGCCCGGATTCTGGGCGAATCTGATCGGGCAAAGACCCGATTGACGCGAATCGGAAGCTTGGTTATAATTTGGTTATCACAAATAGAGTTTTGTGAGGGCGATCTACCGCCCTTCTCTGTTTGAACGGTCCAAGCCGCGGGCTTAGTCCACCCCATTCTTGGAGACAGCAGAGCTGGAGGAGTGTTACTGATCATGCAGTCCGTCCGTCACTACGAAGCCGCCGTGCGCGCCATGTCCCGGGCCGCGGCCCAGGTGGAAGCCAGCCAGGCCCCGATTCGGCGCGCCTATGGGCAAATGGCCGCCCTGGACACGCTGCTGGGCCGGCTGGAAGAGCTGCGGCTGACCGGCGAGCGGTCCCTACCGGAGGATCTTCGGGATCTGGCCCAGGGCTACGCCGAGCGCCACGACGCCGAACTCCTGTCCCAGATCGCCCAGGCTCGGCCGGAGGACCTCAACACGGTGCACGATGCCCTCTTTGAGGCGCAGGGCCGGGTCATGCTGCAGCTGGCTGGCCTGCGCCGGGTGCCCAACTGGCAG
>VBID01000023.1 GCA_005880615.1 Chloroflexota bacterium | reverse complement strand
CCAGTTCGACGCATCGGCGGGCCCACGTAGCTCAGGTGGTAGAGCGACGCCTTGGTAAGGCGTAGGTCACCGGTTCAACCCCGGTCGTGGGCTCCAGCATTTTGAATACGATTCGCGCGGCACACGCAGCCCATGACCTTGAGGATCGCGCCCGCCTACCGCCCTTGCCACCACCCTGCTGATTGACACCGAGGAAGGCGGGGTCAGCTCGAAGCGGGGTTAAGCCTTGTCGGGCTCGGCCTTCTGGCTCAGAGACGCTAGCGCCATCCTGGTCCTCTTTAGATCAGGATGATCATCCGCTAATGAGGACACCTGTATCGTCAGCGCCCGCTGCAATTCATCGTGGGCCTTCTCGATCTCCCCCTGGTCTCTATGCAGAGTGCCCAATGAGTACCACGTATTTGCGACCCTGGGGCTCTCGGGTCCCAGTGTCCTCTGAAAAATCTCAAACGCCTGATTGAGATGTCGCTCAGCGTCAACAAACTCGCGTTGCCGGCTGTGCAGCACTCCGAGATTGTGTAGCGTGTAGCCCAAGCCAAGCTTGCTGGGACGCATAGCCTTCGCATGTGACGAGAGCGCCTCTTTCAATAGCCGCTCCGCCTCAAGATACCTTCCCTCTTCGCTGTATTGAGCCCCTAAGTTCGTTTGAAGCATGGCCAGGTATGTTGGATCAACTCTGAACTGGCCCGTTGCGAGGGCGAGCGCGCGTTCCATGACGGATTCGGCATCTTTGTACCGACCCTGTGTGGAAAGGATCCGGTGAAGGTCTTGGAGAACGTCGAGGATTACCCGGGATGGCTTTTCTTGAGGAGTGCTCTCGACCTTTGTCAGCGCCTTACGGGCAGCCCTCTCTGCCTCGTCAAGTCGGCCTAGGCGCCAGAAGAAGATGGAACTGCCCGCGAAGCACTGCAATCACTTCGCTGGCTGGCACTCGGCTGCTTTTCTCCAAGACGCTCATGGCCTCCGCAAACATTGTTTCTGCTTCCGGGTAATCGCCCAGCTCGGTCAGCACAGCCGCCAGGCGTACGCGTGCTGACGCCCAAGCGACATTGTCTCGGCCCCGAGCGTCCTCAATAGTGCCGGCTGCGCGCCGGTAGTACTCAACCGCACCCCGATAGTCTCCTCTCAAGCGCGCGTTTTCGGCAAGTCTCTCGAGCACTGGAACGACGGCGATCTTTCGCTTACTCCCGCGGACAAGCCTCAGAGCAGCTCGCAGCATGGCTGCGGCTTCCTCATAACGAGCGTGGCGCTGGCTGCGGTCGGCGTGCGCCTCGAGTGCCGTCGCCTTTAGCCGACGCATAAAATCCCGACCTAGCAAAACTCCTCTCCCAAAATTGTTACCTTGAGCTCGCCATCAATTATGTATGCGGCGGCCTGAGACAAGAACCTCTGGAGCAATGTGTACCACGGCTCTTGCGGCGGAGGTGGCAGTGGTTCAGGCACTCCGATGTGTTCCACGTGGACGTGGGGGGCTCAGAAAAAATTAGTCCGGGGTCGTAAAGTCGGCAATCTCGCCACCTCGAGTTGGGGCGTGGCCAAGGATGTCCCATTCCTCGGAAATTCTTTGGAGAGCCTGATCTAGTGTCAAATTCCAGGGCTTGAAGCCGCCGCCAGGAGTCGGGTCGCCCACGACAATGGTTCCATCACGGAGTAGGTCGCTCAAAGCACTTAGCGATAGGGACCGGATCTGATCGTCGGAGGCATCAGGCAGTAGCTCGCGAGCGCGCTTTGCAACTAGCCACAATCCGGTGTAATCGCCAGCCGAGAGTCGTTTTACCTGATACTTCAGTTGCTCAACCGCTTTGGGACTCACTGGGTTTCACCAAAGATGAATCTTATCCACAGGTATTCCAGGTATGTTGACGCCGATGGCAGGACCGCCTGATTTCGATCCCGGCCGGTAGCCGCCGAGCTCGACCACGAGGCATGGCACCTAGCCGCCTTCGTCAGCTCAGCAGGTGCTCGAGAAACAGGGCGGCGAGTACCTGGAACACTTTCGGCTGGCCTGAACGAGCTGGTCCGAAGTCGGACCCGGCTCGCATTGGCCGGGTGCTGGACCATGTCTTACCACCACCATTCCACCACCAACGAGCACGGCAACGGGCCGCGACACGCGACGACTGGCGACGATTCGCTACGACAGCGATGCTGCCCACCGGAGATCGATTGAGCGGCGGCTTGGTAAGGCGTAGGTCACCGGTTCAACCCCGGTCGTGGGCTCCATCATTTTGAGTGCGATTCGCGCAGCCCAGGCTGTCGAATGTGGCTTCTCCGCACAGGCGAGGCACCTTCGGCAGCCAGGAAATTCATGCTGCCCCTATCCGCCGGGTCGAATACCGTTTCGACCTCTGCCCTGCCGCAACCATAAGCGCCCACGTAAGCCAAGACAATTGTGGCCGGCTTAGACAGATTTCCGGCTTGTGAGATCTTCCCAGTGGGGCGCTTCTCGCGCTGATTTTCGGGTGGCTCTTGGCCATACCGCGGGTGGCGCAGAAGCTGGGCTCGATCCAGCGAAATTCATCGAACCGCTCGACCTGTCGTAGCCGGGGATCGTCGGTGATCCGGCCCACAGCGCCTCGCGGGGCCAACCGAGGCAGTAGGATGGCTGTCCGGTGGTCAAGAGAAGGTGTGAATGTGCTTGAGGTTGGCCTGGTCAGCATCGGCAGCATCACCGACCGGATCCTCTCGCTCCCTGTCTGGTTCGCCCTCGCGCTCGTCTTCCTCCTGCCCGCGCTAGAGGCATCAGCGTTCCTGGGCTTCATCTTTCCCGGCGAAATCGCGGTGATCCTCGGTGGGGTGGTGGCTTCGCAGGGCCGGGCTCCGCTGTGGGCGTTCATCATCGCGGCCGTGTCCGGCGCGATCCTCGGCGATTCCATCGGGTACCTGATCGGCCGCCGGTGGGGGATCCACCTCCTCCACAAGACGGTGGGCCGCCTGCCGATCATTCGGAGGCAGCTCGACAAGCACCTCGAGTCCGCTGAAGCCTACGTCCGCCGCCGTCAGGGCAGTGCCGTCTTCTTCGGGCGCTTCACCGCGGCATTGCGGGTTCTCGTCCCGGGGCTGGCCGGGATGTCTAAGGTGCATTACCCATCGTTCCTGGCCTATAACGTCGCCGGCGGCGTCGCATGGGGTACGGGATTCAGCATCCTTGGCTACCTTGCCGGAGCGAGCTACAAGCAGCTCGAGAAAGTGGCCGGCCGAGTCGGGCTCCTGCTCTTGCTTCTGATCGTGATCGGGCTCGTCGTCTCCCAGTTGATCCGCACGCTTGCCGAGCGATCGCCACGGCTGGAGGCCTTTGCGGATCGCCTGGCAGCAACCCCAGCGGTGGCCTGGGTCCGCGCGCGGTTCCCCGGGCCGGTAAGGTGGGTCCGCGACCGGCTGGACCCAAGCACGCCCCGGGGGTTCTGGCTCACCTTCACCGTGGCGGTCGGCTCGCTGGCGGTCTGGGCGTTCGCCGGGCTGACGCAGGATGTCGTCGGGCATGATGAGATGGCGCTCTTCGATCCCCAGTTCGAGACGTGGGTCGTCGCCCATCGGACGGGATGGCTCACGAGCACGATGAAGATCGTCACCTCGCTCGGGTCCCTGGCCGTCATCGCCCCACTGCTGCTGACGACGGTGGTCGTCCTCATCGGGCGGCGTCGAGACTGGCGACGGGCTGCCCTCCTCGTCACCACCTTCGCCGGCGTTGCCGGCCTGTACGACTTGGTCAAACTGGTTGTCGAACGATCGCGTCCACCAGCCACCCTGTGGATTGGGCATTACAGCGGCACCGCCTTCCCTTCAGGGCATGCTACCCAGGCGGTCGCCTTCTACGGCGTGCTCGCCATCGTGCTCTCGTCAGGACGCTCGTTCCGGGCCCGGGCTCTCCTGTGGTTCAGCGCCGCGCTGGTCGCGATCATCGTTGGTGCCTCGCGCATCTACCTGGGAGCGCACTGGCTCACCGATGTGCTGGCTGGGTATGCGCTGGGGGCAACATGGGTCGCACTCCTGCTGGCGATTGACCTCCTGACGACTGCGCAGGCTGGGATCCGCGCTTCACGGTCAGCCTAATCGGAGTCTTTCTCGTTTGACTCACGAGCAGCATCCAGACCACTTCGCCGAGGTTTGGTCTCTGGCCAAGTTCTTTCCACCGTTGGTTGACTTCGTGGACGATCTCCTCCGGTCGTCCCGTCCATCTCGCGAAGCCACCTGTCTTAGCGGGAAACCCGGCGATCAACGAACCGGCCGCAAGTTCCTCCCCCAGAAGACTTAGGTCACCGGTTCAACCCCGGTCGTGGCTCCATCATTTTGAATACGATTCCCGCGGGCCAGGCTGGCGAATGCCTCGACTTTCGACGCGGCCTACCATCATTGCCCGGCATCATGCTAGTGGAGCTTGCTGAGGTCACCGCGCCGCCACCCTCTTGTCGCCGCGCTCGCGGGATACCGTCTCGCGCTCGCGGAGTCCGCTTACCGCCGGTTATGGCTCGCAGCCGTGGTGAGCCGGACCGGCGACGCGATCAACTTCGCAGCCCTTCCGCTGTTCGTTCTTGGTCTCACCAAGGCAGCCAGCGCCGTTGCCACCATCGTCTTCGCTGAAGGCATCGGTCTCATTGTCGGCGGCATCGCGGCCCAATTGGTGGTCGACCGCCTCCCGCCCCGCCAGCTCCTGGTGTCCCTCGATCTTCTCCGGGCCGCGGCGGCTGGCCTTCTGACCGCCTTACCCTTGTTCCCGACGGCGATCGCCGTCAGCTTTCTGCTGGCCGTCGGGACCGCCTCGTTCTCCCCCGTTTCGAACGCGGTCGTTCCGCGACTTGTACCCGACCGAGCGCTGCCCGCGGCAAATGGATTGCAGTGGACCGCCGGGGTGGGGCTTCAGCTGGTCGCGGCCCCGCTTGGCGGTCTCCTGGTGTCCGCCGGCCTGGCCAGGGTGGCTTTCGGGCTGAACGGCCTCAGCTTCCTTGGCTCGGCGCTGTTGCTGATCGGCCTGCCGAAACTCACCGCTCTGGAGGAAAAACCAGGTAGTGCCTGGCTGCAGCTTGCCGGCGCCATGCGCCCGATTGGGCAGATCCGGATCTTGCGGCCGCTTGTCGCCATGCAGGGCCTGGCTGCCCTGGCCGTCGGCGCAACCTCCGCGTTGCTCGTCGTCCTGGCGCGGCAGGCGTATGGCTTGAGCGGCACGGCCTACGGGCTGTGGTTGAGCGCCATCGCCATTGGGGCGCTGATCGGTCCGCTGATGGTTCCACTCCTCGAACGCCTGCCCCCGTCGCGGGCGGTTAGTGGCGCCTACGTCATCCGCGGCGTCGGCGATATTGGCCTCGGCCTGATCCGCAGTGGGGTGGGTGGAGGACTCCTGCTCGCGCTCTACGGCATCAACACCTCGTCCGGGATGGTGGCTTACCAGACGATGGTCCAACGCGACGTTCCAGCACCAGTCCGCGGGCGTGCCTTCGCAATCCTCGACGTCGTCTGGCAAATAGGCCGGCTCCTTTCCATCGCGGTTGGCGCGGGCCTGGTTGCCGCGATTGGCATCCGCTCTCTCTTTCTGATTGGAGGTGCGCTACTGGGAATCGCCGGAGCGGTCGGACTGCTGAGCCTCGGCAGCAGTCGCTCGACGCGACACGTTCAGAACTGACGGGCCATTGACTTCAGGGTCAGTCAGGCAGGCTTCGTTGCCGCGACGCGTTCGACGATCCCCCACTTGAGCCGCTCGACCTGCTCGACCTTGAAGCCCAGCGCCTTCACATAAACGAGGGGGTCGCGCACCAGGTGATCCGCCACGGTTCGGACCGTAATCCAGTCGAGGAGCCGCTGGACCGCCCTGACTAGCGGCGTCGGGCTGGCCACATGCTCCAACAGCAGCAGCTGTCCGCCAGGGCGGAGAACCCGTTGCGCTTCGCTGATCGCGGTCCGGTCGCCAGGGATCGAGCAGAGGGCGAGGGTGAAAACCACGGTGTCAAAGGTCTCGTCGGCAAACTCCAGGGCTTGTGCGTCGCCGATCCGTAGGTCGGCCTGCCGCCCGAGCTTGTCCGCTCGTTGGCGAGCGACGTCGAGCATTGGAGCGCTGAGATCGATGCCGGTCAGGATGACGTCCGGTGAATAGTAGGCAAGGTTCCGCCCGGTACCGACGCCGATGTCTAAAACCTTCCCCCTGGCCTGCGAACAAACCCACTCGCGGCCGCCCGCGAACAGCACCCTCTCGAAGAACTTAATGTCTTTGTCGTACCTGGGCGCGAGCCTCTCCCAGATGCGCCGGACGCGTTCGGTTTCGGGCGCAACGCTTGACTTATCCATTCGGGGCATACGTGCTGACCATGTCCGGTTGCCACGCCGCCTCAAAGACGACGCCGGAGCCACAGTCCTGGACGTTCACCTGGTTGACGACCTGGCCCGCACGCTTCAGCTCGAACTCCCAGTACCCATGATGGCGCTCGCCGTCCCCCAACGACAGGCCGGCAGGCGGAGCTACGCCAGCTCGGGCTTGGGCTTCGGACGGCGCCTGGCCACAGGTTGCGCCCATCCCGTAGCGCGTGTCCCACATCATGTTCGGCCCCATCTCCGGGCCCGCGTCGCCGGTTGACCGGTTGACGTAGACCTCGGGCCCCTTGAAGCCGTTGCGGTCATTCAATTCGACCTCAAAGAAGGCGGGGAAGATATGGACCTCGTCCACCGTCAGCCAGTCCCATCCCTGGCGCCGGACCGCGGTGATCGCCGCCTGCCCGGCTGCCTCAGGCGAAGCGACCCGACCCTGGCCCGCCTGCCAGACCATCATCGGTTCCCCCATACGGTCTGCCATCATCCCGCCGCCCCCCATCATGCCGTTGCCCATCATGTTCCAAGGGCTTGTCGCGCCACATGCAGAGAGTCCCACGGCGAGCCCTATCCAGACGGCGATCAAGCCCAGGGAGATGACAAGCAAGGCGCGCTGTCCCATCCCGTTACCGGAGCCCGAGGGTCCGTCTCGCCTGCTCGTAGTCAGCTTGACTGAGTTCCCCGGCGGCGAAGCGCCGGCGGAGGATGTCTTCTGGCGAGTCGGGGCGTGGGCCCTGGCCGCCCGTGAGCTGGCGGACCATCCAGACGACAAAGACTGTCACGCCGATCAAGAAGACACCGAGGATTAGCAGACTGAGCGGCCACATCCCGAAGCCGCATGACATCATCCCGTTACCTCCCACGCCGGGCGCAGACGGCTGGCTTGCCAACGAATCCGCCGGATTGCCCGAGTGCCATAAAGAACGGTCCAGAGCATCGTTCCCATGCTGATGCCCGTAAAGAGGATCGAGCTCAGGGCGATGACCTGGGCCACGGGCAGGCTGTAGACGAGGATCACCCTGATAACGAACTGGGCCATCAGGGCTGTGCCCCAGACCACGGTGGTAAGTCGGGCGACGAAGCGGACGTCCCGGAGTTGCCACAGATCGTTGAACGTCTCCGTCTTGCTCCGCTCGGTTCCCGCGGTGATCTGCCGGGCGAAGTAGAAGGAGAGCGTCTTGGGCAACAGGAAGGACGCCAGGCACGCCAGTCCCATGGCCAGCGTCGGCGCCGACCTGGAGATGAGGATGAGCTGCTGGCTACCGCTGACTACGATGGTCCCCACCGTGATGGCCAATCCCACCAGCATCATGGTTCCGCTCATCGTCGTGAACGGGTCAGCAGACCGCCTTCGCGGCAGGTTGACCAGAGCGGGCAGCATCGGGGCAAGGAGCGCCAGGCTCAGGGGAATCAGGCTGGGCGTCGGAAACCACCGCCTCAGCACAAGATAGATCGCCAACGGGACCGCGCCTCCGAGGACGATGCTCGGAAACATGTTCCGTGCCATGCCGAGCAGAGATTGGCGGGGCAACCATGCTGATCCGGCAATCGGTCCAAGTTGTTGCTCCATACCCGAGAGGCGTGACGGCGGGCGGAACGGTCGTTACCCGACCGGGAACGCGCCCGTCAGCCGCGGAGCTTCAGAACTCCCAGTGGACGGGGGCCTGCGGATCCGGCGAATACGAACAGAAGGTGCCGGTTCGGATCGTCGAGTCCAGGTGCCTGCCGAGGGTCGGGTTCGCGGCGGCGATGCTGTTCAGCGCCGCCTTGATGGATTTTGTCACGCTGATCCTGGCTCGTTCGGCGGGCGACCCACTCGGCCGGTCGCGGCCGCCGAGCCCAACTGCGCGGGCTAGCTCGCGGGTCAGCGCATCTCGCTCGGCCCGGGCTCGGCTGGCCCGCTCTGGATCGTTGAAGCGCTCTGCCTCTGAAAGCTCGCCCTCGAGCTCGTCTAATCGAGTCCGGTAGGCCGCCTTCGCCCGGTCATCGAGCAACGGCTCGACTACCCGGCTGCTCGACGCGGTTACGTCCGCGTTTTTCCAGCCGTCCCGGGACGGCTTTGGCGTTGCGCCATTCACGAGGTCGAGCGCAAAGATCTCCCGGTGAGGATTCGCGAGGAGCGTGGCGAGGTAACGGAGGCCACCGCGATCCTTAAGGCGCGACACCTGACCTTGATAATCGAGAGTCCAGTATTCGCCTTCCCGTTTGAAAACGTATCGCTGAGAGGGCGAACTCGGGTCCCCAGCCACCCTCTCGTCTAACACGACCGTCGGCCCGATGGACCCGGGCGACCAAGACCTCGGCATCTCCGGCTGGCGAACCGCGGCCGAGTAGTTCGGAGGCTTCGGGCGGCCCTTCATCCAGCTCACCGCCCACACGGTCACCAAGACCACGACCACAATCAGCACAACCAGCCACAGGAGCATCCCGAGCATCATCCCGACCATGCCGCCACCGTTCATGTGCCTGGTCCAGCCTTACGCGTCGATGATAGAGCGTTGTTTGGCAACGTGGTTGGCGCTTTGAGAAATCAACTCAACGGCATCGTCGCAGCAGGGCGAACGGTTTGCGACCCTTCCGCACGAGCTGCTCGAGGATCCGCCGCGCCCGCTTTCGGATCCTAGGCCATGGCCGTATGGTTTCACTTCTGGCTTGGCGGGTGCCGTAGGAACTTTTCTGAAGTGCCCCCGTCTTAGGATTGCCGACGTTTGGCGCTTACCGCCTGTCGGTAGAGCCAGATTCAAGGGGTGACGAATGAAGCGTCTGCTGGTACTGATCGGGCTTCTGCTGACGGCTTGCGGAACGGTCCCGCAAAGCCATGGGGGCCCGGTCCAGGATCAGGTAAGCCTGATCGATGCGCTCCGCAGAAGCATGACCGTGGACATCTCTGGCACCGTGGCGCAACCGTTCCTCCACCCGCAATCTGGTACGACGGTCCGACTGAACGGTGCGGCCCTGGCCGCCCCGGCCGACTTGCAGCTCTTTGAATACGGCTCGGTGGCGGCCGCCGAGGCCGATGCCCACCAGATCCGGGCCGACGGGAGCGGGACCGCAACCACGATCGTCGACTGGGTGGCGCCACCCCACTTCTTCCTCAAGGGGCGGGTGCTGGTCATCTACGTTGGGACCGACCCGGCCGTGGTCAGTCTTCTCGGTAGCCTTCTTGGACCCCAGTTCGCTGGGACTTAACGCAGGGGTCACCCGACTGGGGTCGGCGAAACGGAGTAGCCGGGAGCGGGCGTCACCGTGAGGCGCACGACTATTCGATGGCCACGTGATACGAGCCGGGCTGCCTTGTCGCAAACGCTACCGCTCAACCCGGGCGTCGGGAAGCGGCAAGCGTCTGAGCAGTAGGGCGTTCACTGCGACCAGCACGCTCGAGCCAGACATGGAGAGGGCCGCGATCTCGGGTCGTAAGACGAGGCCCAGCGGCTCGAAGACGCCGGCGGCGATCGGCAGGGCGATGCTGTTGTAGCCGACCGCCCAGCCGAGGTTCTGACGCATCTTCCGCAACGTGCCTCGACCGATGGTGAGCGCAGTCGGGATGTCGAGCGGGTCCGACCGCATGAGCACGACGTCGGCTGTCTCGATGGCCACGTCAGTCCCCGCACCAATCGCGATGCCGAGGTCGGCCTGAGCCAACGCCGGGGCATCGTTGACACCGTCTCCGACCATGGCCACCTTTCGGCCAGTCCGCTGCAGGTCCGCCACTTTGGTGGCCTTGTCGGCTGGCAGCACTTCGGCAATCACTGTGTCGATCCCGAGTTCACGACCAATGCGACGGGCGGTCGCCTCGTTATCGCCGGTCAGCATGACGACCTGCACGCCTTTGTCTCGAAGGGCGGATATGGCCGCCTTCGAGGTCGGCCGTGGCGCATCGGCGATTGCGATCAGCGCAACGGGGCGCCCGTCGATGGCAACCCACACCGGGGTACGGCCCTCGGCCGCCATCTCAGCTCGGCGGTTCTCGAGAGCACCCAGGGGGACGTTCTCCCGGGCCATCAGTCGCGTATTGCCGACCATTACCCGCTTTCCGTCGACCAGGGCGACAGCGCCCTGCCCTGGGACGTTCTCAAAGCCTTCGGCCACAGCGTTGGGGATGCCACGCACATCGGCGTACTTCACGACCGCCTGAGCCAGGGGATGCTCGGACTCGCGCTCAACCGCCGCGGCGGCGCGGAGCACGTCGGCTTCCGGAAGACCCTGCACGACGAGTTCGGCTACCTCAGGTTCACCTTTGGTGAGGGTGCCGGTCTTGTCCAGCACCACTGTCTGGATGCGCGCGGCAGCCTCCAGCGCCAACGCATTCTTGAACAGAATTCCCCGCCTCGCGCCGAGGCCGGTCCCCACCATGATGGCGGTCGGCGTCGCCAGGCCCAGGGCGTCCGGACAGGTGATGACCACCACGGTGATGGCGAAGAGAATCGCCACCGGCACCGAGCGGCCGACCACCAACCAGACGAGGAAGGTGCCGACGCCACCGATAAGCGCGACGAGGACGAGCCAGAAGGCGGCCCGGTCGGCGAGCTCCTGTGACGGGGCCTTGGAGTTCTGCGCTTCCTGCACCAGCTTGACGATCTGAGCGAGCGCCGTGTCGGCCCCGACGCGGATTGCACGTGCCCGGAGCGTCCCGTTCTTGTTGATCGACGCCCCGATCAGATCCGATCCCGGTGCCTTGGAGACAGGAAGGCTCTCCCCCGTGACCATCGACTCATCGACCTCGCTCTCTCCTTCCTCGACTTTGGCATCGACCGGGATCCTGGCGCCCGGCCGGATGAGCAGCAGATCGCCGACCATAACCTCGGACGTGGGGATCTCGACCGGTTGGCCGCCACGGATGACGAGCGCCATCGGCGGGGCTAGCGAGAGCAGCTGGCGGATGGCGTCGTTGGCCCCGCCCCGAGCCCGCATCTCGAACCAATGGCCCAGCAAGACGAAGGTCGCCAGGACGGATGCCGCTTCGTAGAAGACGTCGCCGCCACCGGTCAGGCTGACGACCACGGAGTACGTCCAGCCCGCCCCAATGGCTACCGCGACCAGCACCATCATGTCGAGGGTCCGAGCCCGGAGCGCCCGAACGGCACCATCGAAGAAAATACGCGCCGAATAGAAGATCACGGGCAGGCTGATGACGAGCTGGAAAAGGTCGTCGCGAAGACCGAAAGGTGCAGGAACCGCGAAATGCAGCACGTTTCGGCCGATGCTTGACCAGAGCAGGATTGGGACCGAGAAGATGGCCGCCACCAGGAAGCGGTTGCGCATGTCTTTGACCATGGCGTCCATCGACATGCCGGCATGGCCGCCATGCCCCATGGCCTCTTCGGGGGAGCGCATCGCGGCCTCGTGCGGTCGGTGTTCAGCATGGGCCGACTGCCCTTGGTCAGGGGCCCGCCTCTCCCTTTTTTCGGCGGTAGCGTTCGAGTCGACCATTGGGTCGCAGAGGTGATCCGGCATCGACTGGCCGACACAGTGGTATCCGCACTCCTCAATCCAGCGTGCGAGTTCGCGCACCGAGGTCACGCTTGGATCGAAGGTCACCGTGGCCGTCTGAGAAACCGGGTTCACCTGCACGCGGTGAACGCCCGGCCGGCGAGAAAGGACGGTTTCCACGACCGCCTTTTCGGTGGCGTAATGGAGCCCCGAGACATCGAGCACCACGGTGGTCAAGGCAGCGCCGCTCGTCGATACGGTCACGCCGAGCGCGTCGCGTCGACGAAGGCCTCGGGTTTACGATCGAACGCCTTCGCGCATCCCGGGTTGCAGAAGTAATAGGCCTTGCCCCTATACTCCCGCGTCGCGGCTGCCGACTCCGGCTCCACGGTCATCCCGCAAACGGGATCGATTTCCTGGCTCATGTCGTGCCTCCTTGTCTCGTCTTCATTGATCCGCCGTGAGTCATCGGCTCGGAAGCGACCGGGATCGGCGACGAATCGATCCCGACAACGATCTGAGCAAAAGAAGTAGGTCCGATCACCGCCTCGCGCAGTCGCTGGTGCCAGCTGCCTCTCGACCTGCATGCCACACACGGGGTCCATGGCGTACCCCGCGCCACCGCCCAGCCGCTGCCGGTTCCGATACAGCCAGAAGAGCCCGGCGAACACACCCAGGAAGGCGATGTTGAGATAGGTGGTGTAGTTCCACTGGAAGGATGGCTGGACGACCTCCGCCGGACGACCGACTGGAACAAGTCCGGCTCCGGTGAAGAGGTATTCGGTCGCCAGGCCGGCCGCCGCCATCACCAGCCAAAAGGCCGCCAGGATGCGGAGGGTCAGAGCCCAGCCGTAGAATCGCCGGTAGATCAGGAGCAATGGAAACGTAATGAGGTCCGCGAAGATGAAGCTGACCACCCCGCCAAAACTGATCCCGCCTTTCCACAGGGCGGCCGCCAGCGGCACGTTGCCGATCGAGCAGACGAAGCTCACGATGGCGATCAGCGGGCCAACCATCACGTTCTCCACGGATGTGGCGAAGCCATGCCCGTGGAAGAAGATGGTGTTCCAAACGCTATTCGGGACCAGAACAGCTAGGAAACCGGCTACCAGGTACCCGGCGATCATCTCCTTTCGGAGCATCACCAGATCGGCCATCGTATAGCTGGCAGCGTCAGCCCAGCCAGCGGGTGAACGCAGGCGCTGAGCAAGTCGCGCCCCCTGCGGCTTGCCTGGTTCGTCCGGGCGATCTGCCGGGATACTCAGCGAGGACTGCCCCGCCAGATGCTGACGGGCTCGCTCTACCAGTGCCGGCCGGAAAAAGAACCGGGCGACCAGGGCCAGCAGCCCAATCATGATGATGCCCCCGACATACTCGCTGAGCGCGAACTGCCAGCCGATCAGGATCCACAGCACGAGGCCAAGCTCGATCACCAGGTTGGTCGATGCCAGCATGAAGACCATCGCCGTCGTAAAGTCGGCACCCTTCTGGAAGAGCGATTTGGCCATCGCGCTGGCGGCGTAGGAACAGGACGACGAGACGGCGCCCAGGATCGAGGCGACGGCGATCGTCTTGGGCCGGCGATCGCCCATCACGCGCTGCATCTCTGAGCGCGAGACAAATGCCTGCACCGCGCCGGACAGCCCGAACCCGAAAATGAGCGGCCAGAGCGTATCCCAGAACATGAAGAAGGCCATTCGGAGGCTTTCCGTGATGGCACTCAAGACCTGCATGACCGCCTCTGCTGTGCCCGGCTAGGCCCTGGCAAACCGTTCGACGGCCTTGACCAGCTCGTCGACCTTCGACTGATCGCCCCGGCGTACTGCTGTGGTGACGCAGCCGTTGATATGGTCCTCCAGGAGGAGGAACCCGACCTGGTCGATGGCGGCCTTAATGGCATTGATCTGGGTGAGCACGTCGATGCAATAGGCTTCCTCGTTGACCATCCGCGAGATTCCGCGGACCTGACCCTCGATGCGGCTGAGGCGAGTGAGGAGTGCGTCTCGGTCCTTCGCATAACTAGGCTTCATAGCCCGCCTTTATACCCTAGGGGGGTATGGGCGGATCGCGCGAGGCCTGGCACCGTTATCAACTACTGGCCTATAGTAGGCGTCCGGCAAGGGCGGCCACCGGGGGCGATATAATGGCCGTCTACTACCGCCGCGTCGGAGTTTACTGCTGTGAGGACCTGCCGTAATGGTCGCTTACCATCGCCTCGTACCCGACAGCCGAAAGACAACACGGCAGAGTAGCGACTTCCGGCTGAAGGTCTGACCGAGCGGTTAGTGCGGAGCCCTGTCCTGGCTCGGGCCGCGCTGCTCCTCCTGGCGCTGCCGCTTGCCGCATGCGCGCTTCAGCGCGACGTCGCTTCGGCTCCTCCAAGCGGGACGGTCGGCGGAACCGCACCGGCCGTTGCCGGAACGACCCTCGACGACGCGCGACTGGCCGTCGACTTTCGCGGCTCCAGGACCGTGCTCGTCTTTTGGGCATCCTGGTGCGGGCCCTGCCGGCACGAGCAGCCGTGGCTGACGCGGATGGCCCTCGACCTGGCTCCCCGGGGCGTCCGATTCATCGGGGTCGACTTCCTCGACCATGACAAGGCGTCGGCGAAGGCCTTTGAGGAAGAATTCAAGGTTCCTTACTGGAGCCTATACGACGATCCTGGCAAGATCGCCGCTGCCTATGAAGTGGATGCTCCCCCGGAGATCGTCCTGATCGACGGAAGGGGCATCATTGTGGGCCGCATTCCCGGTGAGACCTCGGCGGATCGCGTCGGCAGGCTGATCCAGGCAAAACTCCTCTAAAGCGAGATGGACAACCGCACCCGTCGCGATGAGGAGCCTTCCACCGTGAAGCGTGAGGGAAACCGGTGATCCAGTTCCTGGCGCTGGCCTTCGTGGCCGGATTGGTGTCCTGCGCCTCAACCTGCGTCCTGCCGCTTGTCCCCGCCTATATCGGCTATATGGGGGGCCGCGCAGCGGTGGCAGGCGAGACCCCGGTCCGCCAACAACTGGGAATCTTCGCCAATGCCCTCCTGTTCGTGGCTGGCTTTGGCACCGCCTTCGTGGCCCTCGGCGCCACCGCCGGGCTCATCGGCGCCGATCTGCGAGCCTACCGCCCGATATTGACCCAGGTCGCGGGCATCCTCCTGGTCGTGATGGGACTTGCGCTCTTCGGGGCCATACCTCTCTTGATGCGGGAGAGCCGCCTCGACATCGCTCACCGGCTTCCGCGCACACCCTGGGCGTCTTACATCGTCGGGCTGGCGTTCGCCATTGGCTGGACACCGTGCGTCGGCCCTATCCTGACGGTCGTTCTCCTGAAGGCCGCCGACACGGCGACCGCTGCCCAGGGGGCGATGCTGCTGGCCGCCTACTCGGCCGGGCTGGGCGTGCCCTTCCTGGTCGCCGCCGGCCTCGTCGCGCCGTTCACCAGGCTGCTCGGCAGGATCCGCGGCGCGTACCGGTACGTGAATGGCGTCGCCGCCGTCTTGATGATCGGCATGGGGGTGCTGATCTTCACCAACCGGCTGACCCTGCTCAACAGCTACTTCCCATACATCAGTCCCCCGTTTCAGGAGGCCCTGGGTAACAGCGCGTTGCAGGCCAACAAGCAGGCGGCTTCGTTGCAGGGCCCGCTTCGCCCGGGGCAACTCGCCCCGCTCTTTACGCTCAAGGACATCGAGGGCCATCCAGTCAGCCTGGCCGCCCTCAAGGGCAAGCCGGTCCTCATCAGCTTCTGGGCTACCTGGTGCACCCCCTGCCGAGACGAACTCCCGCGCATCAGCGCCGCCGCCAGAGCCCACGCGGATCAGGGCCTGACTGTTATTGCGATCGACTACGGACAGGAATCGCTCCAGGCGGTGCGTGCCTTCTGGCAACAACTCGGCTTGAGCCCGGCACCTGTTCTGGATCCAGATAGCCATGTTAGTGGTGCCTACGGTGTTGGCCTGAAGACCACCGGACTTCCGGTCTCCGTGTTCGTCGGACGCGACGGGCTGGTGAGCGCCTATGCCTCGTTTGCCCTCGATGCCGACTATCTCAACGAGCAGCTGCAGAAGATTCTCTGAGCCCGCTCGAGGAGGTTGCCTGCTTCCCTCGGCGTTAGCCCGGGGACTCGGGCGAGCGCGCAACCTGATCGAGTGCGTCGGCATGCCTGGGGCGCCATCGCGGTCGATACAGGGCGACGCCGATGGCACCGGCAACGATGCCGAGCGCGAGCGCCTGAACGTACGCTGGCAGGCCTCGAAGAGAAACGGCCACGTTAGCGGCTGCCGCAGTCGCCCAGCGGTTCCAGGCGGAGAGCCAGTCCGGCGAGTAACTCATGGCACCGGTGACCGCCAGCGCTAACGCCAACACGGCAATGGCTAGGAACATCGTGCCCGCCAGCAGGTCTGACCAGGAGATCGGACGCCCCCCGAGGTGAATGGGTGATGCCGCCGGTCGCAACCTGGCAATTCGAACCGGCAACCTGTCCCAGAACAAGGCTGCCAGGAACAGGGGGAACACCATGCCAAACACGTACGAGAGCCCGAGCCCGAGGGCACCCACGACGGAGCTGGCCAGTGCCGACATGGCGACGACGCCCACCACCACCGGGGCACAACAAGAGCTGGCGACCCCGGACACCAGTCCGAGAAGGAAGACCGAACCGGAACCGCTCCCGCCGGTCCGCAGGCGCAGGGCAGGCACGGGCAGACTCCACCGCCGCCCAGCCAGGATGTTCAGGCCGAGAAAGGCTAGGAGGACGCCCACCACCAGGAAGACGAGCCGGTGTTGCGCCGCAAAGAGCTGCCCAAGGGCGCCGATGCCGAGCACGATCGGTAACAACACCGTGGCGACACCCGCGGCAAAGAGCGCCGCCGTGACCGGAAGTTGCTCCCGGCCGCGTTGCACAGCCGTTCCGACGAAGGTTGGTAGGAGCGAGACGATGCAGCACGGGGCGAAGAGCGCCAGAATCCCACCCAGGAAGGCGGCGACCAGCGAGCTGGAATAGACGAGGGCGTTCATTTCACGGTGCGCGCCTTCAGCCAGCTGCGGAGGGCGCCCTCGGAGAGCCGGCCATAGGCGCAGAAGACGCCGTCGATGTAGACCGCTGGGGCAAAGGGGATGCCGTCGCGTTCCACCAGCGCCCGACCCTCCAGGCTGTTCCAGGCGAGCTCATCAATGACCAGCGGGCGGTCCTGGACCACGCGGGTCAAGACCGCGTGGGCGTGCTCGCAGAGGTGGCAGTTGGGGACCGTGATCAGGGTCGCACGAAGCGGCTGCCCGGCCAGGTCAGGCTTGATTGAGGGCGGCCAGGACATCGTCCACCGGGACATGCATCGTATCCGGAGCGAGCTCTTTCCAGCGGAGATGGCCGGTCGCATCCACGACGAAGATCGAATGGTTGTCGACCGGGCCCATATCCATACCACCTGGAAGGCGAAAGACGCCGAACGCCGACCCGAGGGCATGATTGCGATCTTCGACAATCGGGAAGCCCAGGTTCAGCTGGCTCGCCACCGACTTCGATTGGTCAACGGGATCGACGGAGACCCCGACCACCTTGGCCCCGGCGGTCTGGATTTGGGACAACTGGTTCTGCAGCTCCACGAGCTGCCGCTGGCAAGCCCCTCAACTCGCCCCTTCGTAGAAATACACCACGATCTTTGAGCCGCGGAACTGATCGAGAGAGAGCATCTGCCCTGACGTGGCCGGCTCGGCCATCGAAGGAACGAGGGCACCCATCGCCAAACCACTGGATGGCGATGGCCGGCTCGAACTCTGGATCCAGACGAAGGCTCCCGCAGCCACGGCCAGCGACGCGCCGCCTGCCACCAGGATGCCAATCCATCGGCCGACGCCAGTGCCCGGCGGGCTCGACCGTAATGGCCGCCGATTGCTCAGGAGGCCGACTCCACCCGAGGAGGCTCCTCTTGATCCTGGTGCGCGCTGCGAAGCTCCTCAATTTCCCGCTCCAGCCGGGCAATCCGACCATCGGGCCGGTCCGCCTCGCCCCGGGGACCGGAGTGCTGCCCGCGCATCATGTACCACATCATTGCGCCCATCGAGATCGGACAGACGAGGAAGAGCAGGTACGGGAGGACGTGCTCCACAAAACCTCCAGAGAGATCCTATCGGCTACTAAGCCCCAATAGTAGCAGGTCAGGCAAGCCGGGGCGCCTCAGGAACCGGTGAGCAATTGCTCGACGGCCGCCTGCACCTCATCGGAGCCGGTCGGGCCCTCGAAGCGCGATCGAATGCTCCCTTTGGAATCGATTAGAAAGATCCAGGGCTCACTCTGGAGCCGCCACTCCAGCAGAGTGGGACTGAGCCGTGACCGGTCCGGCTGCGGTTTGAGCTGGTAGGGCTCGATGTGGATGAAGGTCAGCCGGTCGCGATATTGAGGCTCCAGCGATTGGACTACGTGCACCTCCGGCCCGCAGATCTGGCTCACGCAGAGCGCCGGAGATCCGAAGATCACCAGGGTGGGCCGGTGCTGGGCGATGGCGTCGGCGACTGAGAGCTGGTGCATGTCGTCCGGCGGCAGGCCGCTATCGATGTAGCTGATGTCCGGCACGTCTTTCAGTGTCGGGTTGTGACTTCGGGGAGCGGGTTGACCAGGCGCCGGCACGATCGCAGTGGCGATGACGTTGAAGGGAAGGCGCATCACGCCGTGCTGGCCACTGGGCCGAGACGCGGTAATTTCGGCGAGCCAGTTGCCCGCCACATCGAACGTCAGGTGCGCCACGTAGAGGCCTTTCCCTTCCAGGTCTTTCCCGCGGAACGGAGCGTCCGACTGGCCCTTGAATTGCATGCTCGTGCTACTGACGAGTACGAAAGCGCGGACGCGCACCGTGGCATCGTTGACCGGGGTGTTGTGATCCAGGATGCCGAGCGGCAAGCGCTGCTCGCCGGGAAGGAGTTCAGAGGCGACGATTTCCGCCTGAAGAGCCGTGGGCGAGCCGCTAGCCGTTTGATCCTGCGTTGACTCGCCACACGAGGCGAGCATCACCGCAACACCGATCACCCAGGCTGTCCGAAGCCATTTCGCGTTCTGACTCACGAATTCACCCGCTCATGCGCTCTGTCAGAGCACCATGGGCATCTGCCACAGGCAAAGGATCACCCCGGCTGCCAGTAGCAGACCAGTGGCCGAGCGGGCCCACAGGATCGGCTCCGGGCGCTCGAGGACAACCGGCCTGCCGAGCAGTTGGGCGACCCGAAGGCCGATCGCGCCGCCGAACGCCGCCACGGCGGCACCGCCGGTCGCGGAGCCCAAGGTCCACAGAGCTCCTGCGAGGGGATTCAGTCCGACCTGTTGCAGCGCTGCTCGATCGGCCACGAGCTCCGAGACAACGAGTTGACGTCGGGCGAGCCAATCGAGGAGCGGCAAAAAGAAGAAGACGTCACCCGCTGCCCGCCACGCCGCCCTTCTGAGTGGGTCGCGTCGGCGAGCGTGGTGGGCCTCATGCAAAAGGACGGCGTCAAGCTCAGCCGGCCGGAGCAGGCCAGCCAAATCCTGGCTGACGAGAATCTTCGGCCGCCAGATCCCGGCGCAGAAGGCAACCGGCTCTCCACTGGCGATGCAGTCCACACCCTCCACACCGGTCCGGCTGATCGCATTGACAAGTTCAAAGGGATAGTCGCACCGCGGGAGCCGGCTCAGTGCGATCGCGCTGCGCCAGAGCAGCCAGGCCATCCGGAACCATGGGAGGAGAAGGCCCGCGCCCAGCAGCAAGAGAAGCACGGCCAGCGGGACAGACCCGCTGGGGCGCTGGCGGAAGACGGCGATGCACGGTGTCATGGAAGGACAGCCAACCGCGGAGAGGCCGCAGACAGCCGTAAGCACGGTGGCAAAGCCGAGGATCAGCCAGCGCGATTTCATCGGCGGCCCACCTCTCGAAGACGCTTGCGGTCTTCCGGGCTCAACTCGTCCAGGCTTGCCGCGAAGGCGGCCAGAGCCGCATCCCCATAGCGCCGGACCAGGTCCCGAACGCGATGCTGGCTTGTGAGCCTGAGGAACTCGTCAGGGTTCATTGCGCAGCGATACTCGTGGGCCCGCTGTTGTCGCACCGCCTTCGCCCGAAGGATGCCCTTTTGCGCAAGCCGGTTGAGCGTTGTCATGACTGTCGTGTAGGCGAGCTCGGGCATAAGCGCCTGGACGTCGCGGACGACAAACTTCTCTCCGACCGTCCCCTTCCAGACCAGGCGCATGATTCGGCTCTCCAGCGGTCCCAGGACCGCCAGCGCGGCTTCCCGCGATCTCGGCGTAGCGCCTGTGGACTTGAACAGACTTCCCTCTCCCGACCGGAACGGCGGCCCGTAGATTTACTAGACCAATATAGTAGTGGAGGTCGCTCGAAAATGAAATCGCTGGTGCTCCTGCTCGTCAGCCTGGCGGTCGCGCTCCTCGCCCAATTTCCGCTAGAGCGCTGGGCCGACCAGAATGACGTCGTCCACTGGATCCAGCATGGCCTTCTCTTTTGGGCCGGCATCGGCGTCGGGGTTGGCTTGCTCGCGCTCTATCATCGAGGCCAACATCAAGTCTAAATGGCACCCTCGGTCGCTGCCGCTGGGCTCGGCCAGCGGCGCTCGCCCGCTTCGCAGCTCTCGCTAGGTGCGCTCGGGCTGGGGCTGGTCCTGCTGGTCAGCCTTGCTTGGGCGACCGGATTCTTCTATGTCATCGCTCGGCTCGGGCTTCCCGCGCCGGTCTCGCTGGCGCTGGTGGACGGCGTGCACCTGTACGTCGGCGTCGCCTCCATCGCGTTCTTCGCCGCCAAGCTCTCTCGCGTCGGATTGCGCCAGCATGTCGACGGGGTGCCCGAGTTGTTCGCCTGGCAGCGCTGGATTTCCTGGAGCCTTGCCATCCTCTACACGGCGGCCTACGTGACTGGACTGGTGTTGCTGATCCCCTGGCCGAGCGGGGTGAGCAAGCAGTTGGTCAACGCCCATCTCCTGACGGCAGTGTGGGCCGCGTTGCCGAGCAGCTGGCACGTCTGGCACTACCGGCCACGCGCTTTCCCGTACCTCTCGCGGCTCGGCCGCCGGACCCAGATCCGATTCTGGCTCGTCATGGGCCTGGTCTTGTTGCCGCTGGTCGTCGTCCTGGCAGTTCCGAGGGCGCTGGCGCCGGCTACCAAAACCTGGCTCGGCTCAGTGTGGGAACCAGCGGGGGCTGAAGGGGTCTTCCTGGATCGCCTCGCGATAACGGCAGATGGGCGAACGTTCGTGGCGGGTGGTGAGGGCCTGTACGTCACCCGAGTCGAAGTCCGCAACTGGCGACAGGTCCGATTTCCCGCTGAGCTGATTCTCGGCCTTGGGATGTCACCTACCACGGTGTACGTGGGCACCAGCAACGGTCTGTACGCCGGCCAGGTCGCGGACGGGCCCTATCACCGATTGGCTTTCCCATCGCGCGAAGTTCATGGCATCGCCGTCGACCCGACCAATGCTCAGGTCATATGGGCCAGCTCGCGTGGTGGTTTTTGGAAGTCGACCAACGGCGGTCAGCAATGGGTCGCTGAATCCGCGGGCATCCAGCATCCCGAGGATGCCTGGGCCATCGCTTATTTTCGCAGCGCGCTCTATGCGAGCGACGCCGTGGGCGTTTACCGCTGGGACGGCTCAGCTTGGCAGTCCAGTTCGGATCAGGGCTTGGTGGTTTCGCTCGATCCCTCGGCCGATGGGCGCGAGCTCTTTGCCAGCTCCATGGGGCAGGGCCTGCGAGTCTTCGACGGGCGCACCTGGATTCGGGCAAGCGAGGGCTTGAGTGCGCATGCCGGCTCTCGAGGCGCGATTCACGTTGTCAGCGTCACCGCCCCAAGGCAAGCACCGGCGCTCGCGGCGACCATGCTTAACGGGGTGGCGATCAGCCAAGATGGCGGCCGCCATTGGTCAGAGTTGCGCGCGGGTCTGCCCGTTGGCGCCCTGTGGCGAGTTATCCAGGTCGACCATCGGCTTATCGCCGCTTCGGACCACGGGATCTACGAGTACACCCTCCCACTGCTCTCGATTCCAGGTGCAGCTTGGTGGGTGCTTCTCATCAGCGCCGCCCTCGGCACGGGGTTCTCGGCGGTAGCCTGGGGTGCACTCCCCAGAGGCTGGTCGAACAGCTGAGATTCGCTGCAGACCTCGGCGACGAATTGGACCACAATTTGACCACCAGTCGCTTTTCGCAACGCCACCACCATTCCACCACCAATGAGCGCGGCAACGGGCTGCGACTCGCGACAACGGGCCTGCATTCGCTACGACTCCGTTGCTGGCCACCGGAGATCGGTTGAGGGGCGGCTTGGTAAGGCGTAGGTCACCGGTTCAACCCCGGTCGTGGGCTCCATCACCTTGAATGCGATTCGCCCGTCCCGGGCTGGCGAATGAGGGTTCTCCGCCCAGGCTTCGCAGACCGCTAGGAAGCAACCAGGCTCGTTGGGGCTCTCGCGATAGCAGGCCACCTGGGTTCTGAGTCTGATGCTGCCCGGCCGGGGTCCCTGAGCCTCCGGCCGGGCGAGCGAGCCGTTCGACAGTTCAGGATGCGCAGTAGAGCCAGACTCCTTTGACACTGATGTTCACATTGTTGTGGTTCTGGTACTCAAGCTGGGAGACCGGCGGCACCACGGGTGCGCCGTTGACGACGAACTCCGCAGCGGTTCCCTGGAAGACGGTGTCGTTGACGATGGTGCCGGTCACCCGGCCAACGATATTGCCACCGGGTTCGAACATCTCGAGCCGGAGGTCGAGCGGGTTCAGCGGCGGCAGGGCGCCGGAGGTGTCGATGCTGACCAGCGCGAGCACACTGTGGCAGCTCGTGGTGTCCACTCTGGGGCCGATGGCAGCACCGGATATCGCCGCGATGGTGAAGGCCCCGGAGACCTGGGTGAGAGTGCCCAGGCGGACCGTCTTCAAGCGGCCCTGGGAGTCGGTGGGCAGGTTGCCGAAGGTCACGGTGTTACCCGCCGGATCGATCTTGATCGGGTTGTTGACCAGCACCCCAGGCGTGCCTGAAATGCCCACCGTCCAGGCGCCGCTCTGCTGAGCCGAGACCGTGCCGGCGATCGCAGTGCTGCCCTGTAGCGTCACCGGGACGGGCTTGGTGGCGTCATTCACCACTAGAACATCGTGAACCGAGGCGGCGATGGCCGGGGCGGTTGTTCCCAGGAAGATCCCCGCGGCCAGCGCCCACAGCCCGACTCCGGGCAAGATGAAGTTTCTGAGTCTTTTCATCTCATGTCTCCTTAACTGAATGCCGAAGCTGACGGAGCCGGGCCCACCTCGCCCGAAGCGGGTCACCCGCGCAGCCTAGACCTGGCCTGCTGAGTGCATCAATGGTTGCTTTGAGCAAGGCGCCGAGCGCACCCACACTGCCAGTCCGGCCGCTCCCGAGTCGGCGAGTGAGCATGACCCACGGAGTGGCTTGCCCGGTCGAACTACGGGGCGGTTACGCCGTTCGCGGTACCCACCACCGCGGCAGCCGAGGTGATCGCCTGGGCGTAGGCGGCGTGATACTGAGCATAGCCCGGGTACTGGGGATCGAAGGCGATCAGCCAGTCCTGCGCGTACAGCTCAAAGATCTGCGCATGGACGGTGAGGCCCGCCTGCAGGAGTGGGGGAAGTGGCCCCACCCGCACGATGCCTCGCGGTTCGGAGCCCGTGGCTGGGGCTCCAGACGGATCGGATTGGTACAGCGTTTGCAGATGGAGGGGTACCGTGCCGGCAAACTGGGTGAACACGGCGCACCAGTTTGAATCGCCGCAGGGCTGCCCGGCGCTAATGGCCGCGGCATCGCTGGCTTGGAGGCCCTCCATGCCGAAGCCGATCCCCTCCTGGCTGGCTTCCTGCGCCACCTTTTCCGGTGAAGGCATGGCGTCGAAGGTGTTGATAGCGACCATCAGCTGATGGTTGGCGTGAAGGGAACCTTCGAAGGCGACCAGCTGGCTCACGTAGGCGGGCCACTCATTCTGATACCCCGCCGCGTTCCATTGCGCCAGGCAGCTGGGGGTCTTGGTCCCGGCGCTGGCCAACCCCTCACCACCCGTGCCCAGCCCAAACCGCAGGTAGCCGATGTGCGGATCGGACGCGAACTGGTTGGTGGTCGCCGCGATGAAGGCGCGCCAGTTGTTCGCGTAGCCGGGCTGCCAGTAGACGGGCGTCGGCGCGGTTTTGCCCCCGCAGTTGATCATCTGCACCTGCGCCTGAACCCAAGCCGGCGTCGAGCGCTGCACGGTGCCGCCTTCTGAGGCGCCCCAGACGATCAGGTTGACCGTCTTGCCGGCCGCCTCCCAGGGCGCGATCGCCGATTGAACTGCACTCCAGTCGTAGCGTGGGTTGGTGCCGGGACCGCGGTCGACCTGCTGCCAGCCCACGAAGATGGCCGCGCCACAGACATCGGGATTGCTGATCAGGTATTGGCTAACCTCGCTGCCGAGCGGACTGTTGGCCCCGGGGGCGAGCACGAAGAGCCCGTGCGGGGCCGACGGGACCGCGACCAGCGGATCCGTGCCGTGACACCCTCCCGCACCCCTCCCTGAAGAGAGGGGTGAACTCGCGGACGGGCTTGCCAGCGGAGCACCGGGCACCACGGCGGCCGACGGTCCGGCGCACGCCGCCAGCATTAGCGCGATCGCCACGCCACCCGCGGCGAGGCCCGAAGTCCGCATCATCGTCCGGCCCCCAGTTGCTTGGTGAAGAAATCTACGACCATCTGGTTGACCTGGCTTACCGACGGCGTCGGCACGCCACCGGCCGGCTTGAGGCCGTGCCCGGCGTTCTGCACCATCACCAGGGTTTCCGGCACGCCCGCTGATTGCAGCGTCGCCGCAAATTCCTGGGACTGGCTGGCCGGCACCGTCGTATCGGCGACGCCCTGAATGATCAGGAAGGGCGGATCACTGGCGGTCACGTAACTGACCGGGCTCGCAGCGCGCAGCACGGAGGAGGGCTGACCCGGGCTCTCACCGAACACCTGGGTGATCACCTGGCTGGCGTACGGACCCCAGCCCGGCGCCGTGAGGTCGGCCGGACCCCATTCGTCCACTACCGCTTGGACGGCGCTCGACTGGTCGAGATACTGCCCGACGTCGTAGCCGGCGCTCGGGCCCGCCGTCCCCAGCATGGAGACGAGATGACCACCGGCGCTCCCGCCCCAAACCCCGAGCCGTGTGGGGTCGATACCGTAGGTGGCGGCACTGGCGCGCAGATAGCGAATCGCGCACTTGACGTCCTCGATCTGCGCGGGCCATACATACTGCGGCGCCAACCGATAGTTGACCGACGCGACCACAAAGCCCTTTCCAACCAGCCCGGATTCAACAGGCGAGAGCCGGTTCGATGGCCCTGCATCGCCGTGTTCCCATCCACCTCCGTGGACCATGACGGCTAGTGGGTGAGGTGTCGTCCCACCCTGCGGCAGCCAAACATTCATGGTCAGGGCCACCCGTCCGACGGTGCAGTAGGTGACGGAGCCCAGGGCGGAGCCTGGTGCTGACGTGCCCTGCGTGGGCGTCGAGCTTACAGGCACAGCTGGTGAGCTTGCCGGCGCGGTCGGTGCGGCCGCCTGACCGCAGCCCGCCAGAGCGGCTGTGCTGAGAACGAGACAGGCCATGGCGGGGTGCCGCCTGAAGGAACTCCGCGAAGCGTGCCGAACCTGCATACACCCACTCTGCGCCGCGGGGTTTAGACACGTGTGAGCGAAAACTGAGCGGCGGCTGAGGGTTCTGGCCACCGTATCCCAATGGCTGAGGCCGGCAGCCGGGTAGATTGTAGAAATGTTCAGATCGCGCACACGCGTGCGACAAGCGGCCGTACTCGCCTTTGTTGCCTTCTCGGCGTGCACACCACAATCGGTGACGCCGTCGCATTCGCCATCACCGGCTGCGATCCTCCCGGTCAATCCCATCTACGCGGGACGCGCCACGGCCTTCGACGTTAATGCCACTTTCGCCGAGAGCATGAACGAGTCCTTCACCGTCCAGCGCAGCATCGGAGACAGCGGCAACCTCGGGCCCACCGGCGAGGCACACTCCTTCGGGCCTGCCCCAGTCGACTTCGCCGCCGGAGATCCATCCCGGGCGACCCTACCGCACCTGATCGTGGCCCGGGTCGCCTCGGCCAGCGCCTCCACCGAGGACCACACCGCCACGGCCTCGTCGAGCCTCTTCGACGTGTGCATTTTCAGCCGGCCTGAGGCCAATTCGCCCTGCGTGCTGGCGCTGGCAGCGGCCAGCAGCGCCGCTCACGCTGACTGCGCCGGGCGACACTCTGCCGAATCGTCGATCACGGGTCTCAAGATCTTTGGGACCGAGGTGCCCGTTACCGGATCCGCGGATCAGCACTTCACCAGCTCCACCCAGTACGGACACGCAAGTGGAACCATCAATTTCCGTCAGTTCGACTCGTCTACGAACACGATGCGGGCGGCCGGTGTGACGGCAACGTTCAACTTTCCAACCGGATTCCAGGTCGTCCTCGGCACAATCGTGATCGCCTCCTCGACCAGCGCCTGCACAGCCTGAGGCCACCCGCCCCGACGAGGGTTCGCCGCCCCAAGCCACTCGGACTACGCGCTCAGCTGCTTCCAGGTGGCTCCGTCCCAGCCCCAGGTGCTGGTCACGTCGCCGTTCTGGACCACCGGCCAGCCGCCAGCCATTACGACTATCCCGCGGGCGGCGTCGAACGCGAGACCTACGCCGTCACGAGGAGGTGGCGTTGTCGCCGGCGCATGCCGTGTCCACGTAGCGCCGTCCCAGGTCCAGGTTTCCATGGTGTCGTCGGCGCTCAGGCTCGTGCGCTGCTGTGGCCCGACGAACATGACGACGTGGCGAACGGCGTCGTAGACCATCGGCTGCGGGGTTCGGGTCGCGGTCGACCATCCTGGCGGAGTGTTGGCGGGATGCATTCGCGTCCAGTTGGTGCCATTCCATTCCCAGGTATCGTCGAGTCCGAGGACATCGCCGCCAAACAGCAGTCCGACCCCTCGGGCGACGTCAAAGGCGAGCCGGCCATAAGCCCGAGGAGGCGGAGAGGTCAGTGGCGCCTGTTGCGTCCAGTCGATCCCATCCCAGGTCCACGTGTCGTTGCCGCCCCCCTCACCTCCGAAGAGCAGGACGACATGCCGAACCGGGTCGTACGTGAGCGCGGCCCCAGTACGCGGCGACGGGCTGTGGACTGGCAGCACCTGCTTCCAGTTGGATCCATCCCACAACCAGGTGTCGTCGCGAAGGTTCCCTGCGTTTCTGCCACCGAAGAGCACCACCACGCTATGCCCCGGGTCAGCTGCGAGGCCGGCGCCTTCCCGCACGGGTGGGTTGCTGGCCGGATGAAGCAGCTTCCAGGTGGCGCCGTCCCAGGTCCAGGTGTCGTCCGTCGTTCCGCCGCCTCCCAGGCCTCCGAACATCAGCACCAGCCGCGTGGTCGAGTCGTAAACGAGGTTGGTGACGCGGGGCCAGGGTGTCGGACGCGCAAACCCGGGCGTCGGCGTCCCCACTGACAGGGTCGGCGGCGGGGTTGCCGTCTCTGACGCCGTTGGCCCTGCCACGGTGCCGCAGGCACTTAGCAGCACCACGGCGGTCAGAATCCCGGTTGCCCTTCGCATCCGCCGAGTACAACGCGGGGCCCGACAAGAAAATTACGCACTGCTCTGCCAGGCCCTGATCGATTAGCGGAGATTGTGATTTCTCAGCCGCCGTGTCGGTCTTCTACTTACGAGATACCCCCACCCTACCCTCCCCGCAGGGGGGAGGGAGAGTGAGGGGAGATTCAGGGGGAGATTCTCAAGCGTTAAGGGACGGTCGGCCGCTGCCCAGCGTTCTCCTGGGCTTCGCGCGCCGCACTTTCACCCGACTCGTGGGTCGCGTTCTCGTTCGGCGTGAATTTCCCGCCGGCACCGCCCGGTCGCTGCCCGGAGTTCTCCTGGGCCTCGACCGTCGCGCTTTCGCCGGACTCATGAGTCGCGTTCTCGTTGGACTTGAACGTTCCGTTCGGACTCGCCGTTGCCGCTGGCGATGGCGTGGTCGCCGCGTTGGCGGCCAGTGGTCCGAGTAACGTCGCGCCGATCACGCCGCCGGCGATCAGGGATCCTGCCACGCCGGCGACTGTCGCAATCTTCTGCTTTGGGGTCAAGGGTTCTCACCTCCTACTTCTGGATAGCCGTGGGCGGAGAAGGATCTCCGCGATTGCTGAGTCTGCGGGCGTTAACCTTTCAAAAGGGTTACGAAGCGGGATAACCGAGGAAGAGAGGTGGTTGCGAGACCCCCTCCCCTACCCCTCCCCGCAAGGGGGAGGGAGAGGTAAAGGCCCGAAGGGGAAGGGAGATTCTTAAGGAGATGCTTGAGGAGATTCTTAGGATTCTTCGGTCTTCCACGAAGGTCGGCGCGTAGCATCCTGGCCGTCGCGGCGGAAAAGGGCGACCAGGGTCAGGAATTCGTGCAGTAGCGTCCCGGCGGCCAGCGACGTGACCTCGCCGTGGTCGTACTGCGGCTGGACTTCGACCAGGTCGAAGCCGACGAACTCCAGGCCCCGCAGGCCGCGGACCAATCGGAGGGCGTCCCGACTGCTGGGTCCGCCTACCTCGGGCGTCCCGGTGCCCGGCGCGAACGCCGGGTCGATGAAGTCGATGTCGAAGCTCAAGAAAACCGGCCCTGCGCCGATTCGCTCCCGCACCTCGACCAGCACGTCGTCGACGCCGCGCTCCAGGAGCGTCTCGGTCGGAATCAGGTGCAGCCCCAACGCCTGAGCGCCGGCCCGATCCTCGGACCCATAGAGCGATCCCCGGATCCCGACCTGGACGGCCCGCCTGGGATTGATCAGTCCCTCCTCAAGCGCGCGCCGGCACCAGGTGCCATGGGTGTAGCGCTCGCCCCAGTAGCTGTCCCAGGTATCGGTGTGGGAATCGAAGTCGATCAGACCCAGGGGGCCAAATTGTTTGGCGGCCGCGCGCAATTCGCCCAGGGTGATGGAGTGGTCCC
>VBID01000003.1 GCA_005880615.1 Chloroflexota bacterium | reverse complement strand
ATGACCAGCCACTGAGCGAGGGGGGACAGGCCGAGCTCGACGCCGCCGAGGCGCAGGCGCGGCATTAGCTCCGAATATTCCCAGCTGACTAAAAGCGCAGTGTTCATCCATTCGCTAAGCGCGGTGTAGGACACTGCCGCGATCGCGGTGAGCGCGGCGACGCGCGCTCGAGGCCATTGCTCGGGCGAACCCGCCCGCAGCAAAACTAGGGGAAGCATCAAGGCCAGCGTGCCGATCAAGATATCCCCGAGCGTGCAATGCGCGACGGCGAATGCCACGTAGGCCGGCGTCGCCTGTTTCCACAACGTATAGAGCGGCAGCTGGGCAATCTCCCACCCAAGGCTCAGCACGGCGAGCCATGGCAGGTAGCGAAAGAGGATCAGCGAGCGCGTTTGGCGATCGCGGTACCACGTACTCGCATTCATCCGATACGGCCGAACACGGGGAAAGTCTTCAGCAGCCAGTAACTGAGCGCGCTGAGCTGGCCGCTGATCATGCCCACGCCCATTAATACTAGGATGACGCCGGCGACGCTGTTCAGCACGGCCCCGGCCCGCCGCAGCCGCGCCATACGGCCTGCCAATTCGCGCGTGAACCATGCGGTGATCAGGAACGGCACGCCGAGCCCCGCCGCGTATGTCGCGAGCAGGGCGACGCCGCTCGAGGGCGTGCTCTGCACGGCGCTCAGCGTGAGGATGGCTCCGAGCACCGGGCCGATGCATGGCGTCCAGCCGAAGCCGAAGGCAACGCCCAGTACGAATGGCGTGAGCGGCCGTCCGGCGCGCACGCGCGGATGAAACCGCAGCTCGCGCTGGAACCAGGGCAGGCGATTTCCCAAGCCCAGCATCAGGAGGCCGAACAAGATGACGATCGCGCCGCCGATCAGGTTCGCCTCGTACCGGTGCTGCAGCAGCAGGCGGCCAAGCGCCGTCGCGCTCGCGCCGAGGGCGATGAACACGCTGCTGAACCCCGAAACGAACAGCGCGCTCATGCCGACCGCCACGAGCCGCTCGTCCGTGTCGACCTGCCTCGCGGGGCTCTCTAAGGACTGTCCCGCGACATAGGACATGTAGGCCGGCACGAGCGGCAGCACGCACGGCGAAATGAAGGAAACGAGCCCTGCGGCGAAGGCGGCGGCAAGCCCGACTGCGTTTGCTTCGATCACCCGGACTGCGGGTCGCGCGGTTCGGCGCTGCTCTCTGGAGCCTTGCGCGGCTTTTCGCCCCCGCCCATGCCAGGCGCTTCAGCCACTTTTTCCATCCGCAACTCTCCTCTGAAGTTGATTCCCCGCCGTAAGGCGCCGGATTGCGTCAAGTGCCTCCGCACTATCCCAATCGGCCGGACCGACCACGCGGCCGACCTCGCGGCCGCGTGGATCGATGAGAACCGTAGTCGGGATCCCGACTAGGCTTAAGGCCGCGTTGGCCTGGAGCGAGCGGTCGACATAGACCTTGAGCGTATCGACTGCAAGTTCGGTGAAGAAGCGCTTCACCGCGTCCGCGCCCCCGCTGTCGACCGACAGCGCAACCACTTCGAACTCCGGCCCGCCGAGCTTCTGCTGCAGCCGCGCGAGCGCGGGCATCTCTTCCCGGCAGGGCACGCACCACGTCGCCCAGACATTGAGCAGGACGTATCGCCCGCGAAAATTCGCGAGCGAGCGCTTGTTGCCCGAGGCGTCCTCGAACGCGAAGTCCGCGATCTGCGCCGGAGGATCGCGCAGGTGCAACGCGAACGCGCCGCCGGTCTCGCGGCCGGTATCCGGAGCCCCACGCTGCGAGGTCGCATCGCCGAAGCCCATCATTCCGCCGTGCATGAGAAACATTGCGAGCACGCCGACCAGGACCAGTACCCCGATTACCGCAAACACCATCAAGACGATGCTTCCGGCGCCTTGTTTTTCGGCTACCGCGCCTTGCGTCATGCCGCGCACCAGGGCGATGATGGCGACCGCGAGAAGGATGATGACGAGCAGGGCGGCGAGCCACCCGAAGCCCATCATCCATCCCATCATGGATCCCATTGCGCCGTTCATGATCGCGCCGGCCGCCCTGCGCCTGCTATTTCACCTGCGCCGCATATTTGCTCGCGATCTCGCCCATCTTCTGCATCATCTCGCCCCACATCTGCAGCTGCAGCTTTTCGTTGCCCGCCGGAAGCTGCGGCATCATGCCGGCGCCGCCCATGCCGCCGCCCGGCATTCCGCGACTCATCATCGGGCAGCCGCTCATCATCCCCATCATGTCGTGGCCGCCTTGCATCGATTGCATCCCCTGCATTCCTTGGGCTTTCGGGTCGCGCTCCGCAGCCAAAGTCCAGGCACTCGTGCTCATCGCCAGTGCTGCAATCACCGCTGAAACCGCTTTGCGATTCATGTTTCTCTCCTTCAGTTGGTCGAGAAGACTCTATTTCCCCTGACCGCGATCCGCGATCTGCGACCAGGTGCGACCCGCGTCTTTCGACAGGTACACGCTGCGGCCGAAGGTCGCGATCGCGTACTCGCCGCGCTCCACGGGGTTCTGCGCGACATAGGCGACGGCGTCCTTGGTGAGCGGCGGCAGTTTCATCTGAGCGGCCGAACCGCCCTCGAGCGGCGCCCGCGCGAGGCGCGGCTGGCCGTCGAATGTTCCGTACCAAAGGTGCTTGCCGTCGAGATCGAAGAAAACGGACAGGCCTTCCGCATTACCCGCGAGCGGCGTGAAGCGCTCGCCGGAGTCGCGCGAGAGATACACGCCTTTCGAGGTCGCCACCGCGACGGTGCCCGCGTCGTCGGGGTGAACCGCAAGCGCGCGCGGATCGCCGTCAAGGCCTGCGGCGGCCGCCGCTTTCCAGGCAAAGCCCTCGTTCACGGTGTAGTGCAGCCCGGAGCGTTTCATGCGCGAGTTGGGCGCCGCGTTCCAGGCGTAGATCGCGTTCGTGTTCCAGCTCGTCGCGAGCAGGTGAAAATCGCTTTCGCCTTCGAGGCCGAGCTTGTCCCAGGTCTTGCCCCCGTCGCGGCTGCGCAGCAGGCCGAACGGATTGATCAGGCCCGAGCCCGGCGCCGGATGTCCGCTGCTATAGAGCTGGCTGGCGGTGGCCGAGAAACCCATGTAGTCGTGCTGGGGGCCAGGCGCCTTGGACCACCTGCCGTCCTCGTACACCGCGAGCCCGACGTGGCTCGGAATCATGAGCCGCTTGCCTTGGGGGCTGTACGCGAGGCCGTGCACATGAACGAGCGTGACCGGCTGCTGGGCGCGCGCCGCACCGGCCAGAGCCAATGCGACGAGGAATGTCAGGAATATTCGCATCTTCACCTCTGTCTATCGCTTCGCAGGCGATGCCTGGTCCAGTAATGGCCGTACCTCGTCGAGCGACATCGCGCCGCTGTAACGCTCGCCCGACTCCAGGAACCACGTTGGCGTCGAGTTCGCTCCGAGGCTGCGTCCGTACTCCGCCAGCTTGTCGACCGGCGTGTCGCAGTCGGGCGCTGCCTGGGGTTCGACGCGTCGTTGCACCAGGTCGTTCCAGGCCTGCACCCGGTTTTTCGAGCACCACACGGCCTTCGCCTGCTGGGTCGATTTGGGACCGAGCACCGCATAGGGCAGGATGTGCACGGTGATGTCGTCGAGCGTCGCGAGGTCTCCCTCGAAGCGTTTGCAGTACGGGCAGTTCGGATCGGACAGGATGGCGATCTTGCGCCGGCCGTCGCCGCGCTTGCTGGTGATCGCCCATTGCAAGGGCAGCGAGTCCCACTTCACCGCAGTGAGCTTGCGCTGCCGCTCCTCGGTGAAATTGCGGCCGCTCTTCGCGTCGAACGCCTGGCCCACGATGACCACGCTCGCGGCGCCGTCGACGTAATAGATGACCGGGCCCTCGGGGCTGCGGATCACGACTTCGTAGAGATCGCCCCAGGGGACTTTCTGCACCGTTTCGATCGCTCCGCTGCCGCGGAGCTTTCCCTCGAACACGCGGCGCACCGCGGCTTCGTCGGCGCGCGCTGACAGCGCCGCAGAGAAGAAAGCGCCGGCCAGCAGTAGACGCATGATCATGGCGACTGCCTGCGCGAAGCATTGTCAAGCTTCACTTCCACCCATTGTTCCTGCGGTATGTAGCAGACGCCGACGTCCGCGCAGCCCTGCGAAATTACTTTCAGCCTCATACGCTTCTGGACGAGATTCGCGTCGCTGAGCGGCACCTTGATGCGAACGTAGTCGCGGTAGGTCTCGGTGCGGCCGAAGAACGGGTCCTCCTTGACCTTCCCGCTCGGCAGCTCGGCATTCGCGATGATCTTTCCCGCCTCGGTCTCGAAGCGGAAGCGGTCGCGGTAGAGGTAATAGCCCGTCGCGATGCGGAACTCGAGCGCCGCAGTGTGCGCATCGAGCGCTCTTACGGAGATGCGGAACGCATCCTGCGGATCGAGTAGCTCGGCGGGATTCACCGCGCTCACTTCTACAGCAGCCGCGAGCAAAGCCGCAGCCAGGATCCAGCGGCTCATTTCCGGCACTCCTCGCGGATGAAGCTCGAGATTTCGCCCGGGCTGGCAAACACGAGCTGCGCCCGGTCGCCCTGCATCCCCTGACCGACCAGCACCGGGGCCTTTGGCGCCGGCCCGCTCGCGCTCGAGTCGGTCTTGAAGCGCAGATTGAATTCCCAATAAGGGACCGTATCGCCCGCAGCACTGCTCACGTAGTACGTGTCCTTGCAATGGCGAATCGCGCTGACCCTGGCGCCTGGCGGCGCGTCCCTGAGGTTGGGCAACGGACGCGGTTTTCCGGCGAGCGGACTGCCGGGCCGGGACGCCGCCTTGAGGAACGCGATCAGGTCCGCGCGCGCACGGTCGTCCCTGATGCCCTCGAAGAGCATCAGATTGCGCGGCACCAAGGCCTCGGGATTGCGCACCCAGGCATCGAGCGTCTTCTCGTCCCACACGATGCCGGATTTACCGAGCGCGTCCGAATAGCGGGAGAAACTCGCGAGGCTCCCGGCCTTGCGACCCCACAGGCCCGACAGGCTCGGGCCGGTCAGGTTGCGGTCCGGCTCGAGCGAGTGGCAGGCGGCGCAGGCCTGGAACGCGCGCGCGCCGCGCTCGGCTTCGCCGGCGGCGATCGCCGCACCGCTCGTCGCGAGCAGCGCGAACAGCGGAAGCGCCCGTCGCAGCCTCATTGCCGCCTCGCGTTGCGCGTCATCTCGGCGCGCGCCTCGAGAACGTCGCGCGATGTCCAGTGGCTTTCGATGTAGGCGAGCACCGCCCAGATCTCCTCGTCGCCGAGCTTGCCGGCGAACGCCGGCATGTCGCTCTCATAGTCCCGTGGCGCGTAAGGCGGCACGAGGCCGTTCTTCGTGATGCCGAACAGCACTTCGTCGGGGTGGTGCCAGGTGTGCCCGGTCTCGTCGTGCGGCGGGGCGGGCAGCCGCCCGTTCGGCAGCCGCGCGCGCCAGTTGGGCTGGCCCTCGAGGCGTGCGCCATGGCAGGCAGCGCAGTTCTGGGCGTAAACGCGCTCGCCGAGATTCACCGCTGCTACCTTCTTGTCGCAGGCGGAGAGCACGAGCATCGCTGCGGCGAGCGCGAGCGAGAGCCGCATCAGGCGACCCGCAGCACGGCCATCAATCCCGACGCCTGGTGTTCCAGCACGTGGCAGTGGAACATCCAGTCGCCGGGATTGTCGGCGACGAAGGCGATCTCTGCGCGGCCGTGCGGATCGAGCAAGACGCTGTCCTGCCACTCGCGGTAAGCCGTCGGCTTGCCGTTTCTCGTCAGCACGCGGAACACATGCCCGTGCAGGTGAGTCGGGTGGTGCCAGGACGTGTCGTTGACCACCTCGATCACGTGCGAGCGCCGGTGCGCGAGCGTCAAGAGCGGCTCGCCGCCGTGATCGTGCTCGCCGAGCGCCCGGCCGTTCACGCTCCAAGCCATGCGGTGTTTGCCGCCCATCATTCCGCCCATCATCCCGCCCGGCATGCGTCCCATCATTCCTCCCTCGAAGCGGACGCGGTGCCGCTGCGCGCTCGCGAGGTCGGGTTCGGAAAGCGGGTTCGGCGCAAGCATCGGCGGCTGCGTACCGGCGCGACCGCGCGCGCGGGTCGGCGAGTATTTCAGATCGAGCAGCCGGTAAGCGCGGTTCTCGTAGAAATCGTCGATCACGGAGTACGTACTTCCGGGCTCGCCGGTTGCGTCGACGAGAACGTCGGCGCGCATCGAAGGCCCGAGCACGACGCGCCCGCCTTCCGGCCGGTGCACCGTCACCGGCTGGCCGTCGAGCGCGATGACGAGCGGGTCGTGGTTGCGAAAATTCAGGCCGAAGATGCGCGCGTTGGCGGCGTTGATGAGCCGCAGCCGCACGCGCTCCCCGGAACGCAGCTCGAGCGATTCGCGGATCGCGCCGTTGACCGTGACGCTGTTGCCGATGCGCCCGGCGTGGCTCGCATCCATGAAGTTGCCGAAATCCTCGACGCTGTGTGCGCGGCGATCCAGCCGCCAGTCGCCCAGCATCCACACGCTGTCGCGGTCCACGGCCGGCGGGTCGCGCTCCTCGACGATCAGCGCGCCGTACAGACCCCGCCCCACCTGCTCGGGACTGCCCAGATGCGGGTGATACCAGAACGTGCCGGCATCGGGGACCGCGAATTCGTACAGGAAGCGCCCGCCGTTGGCGCGGATCGGCGCCTGGGTGAGCTGCGGTACCCCGTCCATGGCGTTCGGAACGCGCACGCCGTGCCAATGGACGGTAGTGTCGCTGGGAAGGAGATTCTCGAGTTCGATTCGCAGCCGCTCGCCCTGCTTGAGCCTGATCTCGGGGCCGGGCACGCCGCCTGCCGCGGGGAATATCGCAGCGCCCGCAACGGCGAGCGACGTTCGCAGGAAATTCCGGCGGTTCATCGCATCGAGCTTCATTTCTGACCCCTTTAGAGCCGCGTCTGCGGCGAGGCGGGGCGCCGTGGGCGCACCCGATCTTCTTTCGGCCCGCTGGCGGGCCGATCAGAGGAGCAGGCTGCGGAAATTCAGGTAGGCAGGCGGGCCGAGAACGGCGATGCGGACCGGCGACCAGGTTGGCGTTCGGATGGCCTCAGTTGCAGCGATGCGAATACCGCCATCGGCCCATGCGCCTGGCAGGTTACCTGGCAACCGCGCCAAGCCTTGCGGCAGGAGTGACGAAGCTTGGCAAACGCTTGCACAGTCTTCATGCTCGTACGGCTGGTCGCAAGCGGAAGCCATGGCGCCCGCAGCCGCTGGGGCGGCGTAAGCCGCAGGCGCCATCACCGACAGCACAGTGGCCAGCGCGAGCAGGACAGCGATCAATCGCATCGACGGTTGGATCATTGAAATCGCTACCGGTTCAATTCTAGCCCGATCCGCGTCGCAGTCGAAGCGCATTCGTCACCACCGAGACCGAGCTCGCGGCCATGGCGACGCCAGCGAAGATCGGCGAGAGGAGCAGCCCGGAGACGGGGTAGAGCACGCCCGCCGCGAGCGGGATGCCGAGCGCGTTGTAGCCGAACGCGAACAGCAGGTTCTGCCGGATGTTGCGCATCGTGGCGCGCGACAGCCGGATCGCGCGCGCAATGCCGCGCAGATCGCCCTTCACCAGCGTAACGCCTGCACTTTCCATGGCGATGTCGGTGCCGGTTCCCATGGCGATGCCGACGTCGGCCTGCGCGAGCGCGGGGGCGTCGTTGATGCCGTCCCCGGCCATCGCCACCTTGCGCCCTTCGGCCTGCAGGCGCTTGACGTGCTGCGCCTTGTCTTCCGGCCGTACCTCGGCTAGGACGTCCTTGATGCCGAGCTGTCGCGCTACCGCCTCCGCGGTCCGACGCGAATCTCCGGTGAGCATGACGATGCGCACGCCGAGTTGCTTGAGCGCCGCGATCGCCTCGGGCGTGCTTTCCCGAATCGGATCGGTAATCGCGGCGATGCCGCGCGTCACGCCGTCCGCGGCGAAGAAAACGACCGTCTTCGCCTGGCTGCGCCATTCGTCGGCTTTCTGGTCCCAGCGGCTGGTGTCTGCGCCGGCCTGCTTCAGAAATTCACGGCTGCCGACGCGCACGCTGCGGCCAGCGACGCGCGCCGCGACGCCTTCGCCGCTCACGGCTTCGAAGGCCTCCGCCCGCTCCGGCGCGGCGCCGCGCGTCTTCGCTCCCTCGACGATTGCGGCGGCGATGGGATGCTCCGAGAGTTGCTCGACGCCTGCGATCAGGCCGAGCGCTTCCTTCTCGCCGATGCCCTCGAGCGCGAAATCGGTGAGCGCCGGCCGGCCGAGCGTCAGCGTGCCGGTCTTGTCCACCACGAGCACATCGATCTCGCGCATGCGCTCGATGGCTTCGGCATTGCGAAACAGAATGCCCAGCGTCGCACCGCGCCCCATGGCCACCGTCATCGAGATCGGCGTGGCGAGCCCTACAGCGCAAGGGCAGGCGATGATCAATACCGCCACCGCATTGACGAGCGCGTAGGTAAGCCGGGGCTCGGGACCGAACAACCCCCATGCCAGCGCGGTGAGCGCGGCGATCACCACCACCGTCTCGACGAAGTACGCCGCGATGATGTCCGCCAGCCGCTGGACGGGCGCTCGCGTGCGTTGCGCCTCGCCCACCATGTGCACGATGCGCGCAAGCAGCGTGTCGGACCCCACCCGTTCTGCACTGAACACGAAGGAACCCGCCTTGTTGACCGTGCCTGCCGTGACGCGCTCACCCGGCTGCTTCTTGACCGGGACT